>DVGZ01000013.1 GCA_018712435.1 Candidatus Caccousia avicola | reverse complement strand
CGGAGATCATCTTCCACCGGGAGCATCCTACTGTGGCCGAGTATTGTGAGAAGTGGCTGTTGATGCAATCCGCAAAAGTGTCGCCGGCTACACTGAAGGGCTACGCCTCCAATATGAAGAACTACATTATTTTCATGCGTTCGCTGGGTTGAAAACGCTATGCCCATATGATAAAATAAGCATACAAATGTTGTTATTTTATCTGTTCCTTGGGAGTGGCCGGGGATGGGAGGCGTGCGCTGTGTTGTTTGGATAACAGGCCATTCCGGATCACCTGAGTGTTTTTCTTATGTTATTGGCTTTGTGCGAAATAAAATAAACGGTTTTCTGAAAGAGGGGGAAAACAATGGAGAAAAAGCAGTCGGATGGTACGATCAAAAAGAGCATACGCAAGCGGATCATGGAGGGATACCTCACCGTAACCCTTCTGTCCGCTTTGGTGGGAGTTATCACAGTCATTTCGCTGAGTGTGTTGTTTGTGTTTTATGCCAACATCACCAGCCTCGATGAGGAGCGAGCGACGCTCTCCAATACGATTTCCGCGCACTATCAGTGGCGTTCGGATCTGATTCGTTCGCTGGAGAACGGATCTTCCTTTACGGGCAGCCTGGATCCGAAAACCTGCTCCTTCGGCAAATGGCTGAATGAGTACATGATGGACAGCAACACAAACAGTGAGATCAAGTCGATGGCGCAGCAGATCACCGAGCGGCATGACGAGATTCACAGCCTGGCGGAAGAACTGCTCACCATGAGCGAAACCAACCGGGAAAGCGCTGTCAATCTCTTTTTCTCAGAGCTGGATCCGAAAACCTCCGAAGTGATTGAAGGGCTGTACGATATTGACAGCATCGATTCCGCGGAGGTGGCGACCAACACGCGCCGCTTTGAATCCATGATGACCGTCATGATCATTGTCATTGTACTGGCTGTGATTGGCATCAGTGTGTTCTCGTTCCTGTACGGAAGAAAGCTGGCCAGCCAGATTGCAAAGCCTGTCATGATGGTGGCCGATTGGTCCAAGGATCTCTCCTTCGGCGCTGCCGATCTGGATGTGGACAGCGAGAAGCTCGCCAAGATGGAGCGGGAGAACGCGGACAACGAAGTCGGCATGATGATTTCCGCGTTCCACACCATGGCGGACAACATCCGGGAGAATATGGCGGTGGTGCAGAGAATCGCGGACGGCGATATGACGGCCTTCGTCAAGATCCGTTCCCGCCGCGACAGTCTCGGCAAGAGCTTGTACCGTCTGGTGCAGTCCAACGATATCATGTTCAATGAGATTGTGGATTCGGCCCACTCCGTGGCAGCCGGCGCGGACGAGATAGCCGCCGCGAGTCATATGCTGGCGGACAGCAGCACCGTGCAGGCTTCCGCGGCTCAGCACCTGTCTGACGAGATGAAGCACGTCAGCGATCTGATCCAGTTCAATGACGAAAAGGCGCAGGCGGCCTATGAGATCACCAAGGAAATCAAGGTGGCTCTCGAGACCAGCAACGAACATATGAAGATCCTGTGCGATTCCGTGATCCATATGCGCAATGCTTCCAAGGAAATCGCCACCGTCATGAAAACCATTGACGATATCACCTTTGAGACGAACATTCTGGCGCTCAACGCCGCTATCGAGGCGGCCCGTGCGGGAGCGGCCGGTAAGGGCTTTGCCGTTGTGGCGAACGAGGTGCGCGCTCTGGCCATGAAGAGTGCGGAAGCGGCGCAGGAAAGCCATGTTCTCATTGAGAACAGCATCAAGCAGACGGAGAATGGCACGAACATCGCTACCGAGTCCGCGGCCATCTTCGAGGGGATCAACCAGAAGATCAGCCAGATCATTGAGATTGTCGAGCAGGTTTCCGGTCTGTCCACCAATCAGATGGAAAGCATCCGGCAGGTTGCCGAGTCTGTGAACCAGATCACCGAAGCGGCCACCAAGAATGCCGCGATCAGCGAAGAGTCCGACGCTTCCAGCCAGGAAATGCGCAATCAGGCGGCTTTCCTGCGTGATAAGATGAAGCACTTCAATCTGCGTAAGCGTGAAAAGGGAAAGGCGTATATCCCGAACGAAAAGCAGCATGATGAAGACTTCATTGAGTATGCCAACAAGGCGTATCAGCTCAAGGAGACCACGGGTCAGTACGGAAACGAGTACATCGATCCCAACGGACGCGACTTGGATGTAAATTAAGCGGACGCCGCATGCGATCAGGCGTCCTGGCGTTGGGATATCCCACAGATGGATTGCTTGTCACTTCCGGCCGTTTCAGGAGGATGCTCCCAGCTTTTGGGGAGCATCCTCTTTTTTGTCCCGGCTGGATTTGCGTTGTGAGGGAAAGGAGAAGCCATGAAGAACTATCGGAAGCTCGCGCTGGCGTTCTGCCTGGCGCTGGTGCTTACCGCCGTCGGCATGCCGCCCGCCGTCTTTGCGGACGAAGGGGAAACGGTCTCGATCCGCATTGTGCACACAAACGATTCGCATGGCCGGTATGCCGCGGGAGAAACATGCGTCGGATACGCGAAGCTTCAGACGATTGCAGCGGGAGACGGCCAGCGCGCCGACCTGATCCTGGACGCGGGAGACGCCTTCCACGGGCTTTCGTTTGCCACGGTGGAGCAGGGGGCGAGCATCGCGGAGCTGTTCAAAACGATCGGCTGCACCGCCATGACGCCGGGGCTTTCGGATCTGAGCTACGGCACGGCGCATCTGCGCGGGCTGGAGACGGACAGCGGCACGCCGGTGCTGAGCTGTAATCTGCTGGACGGTACGACCGCGCAGCCCGTGTTCACGCCCTCCGTGGGGCTGACGGTACAGGGAGTACGCATCGGCCTGATCGGCGTGACCAGCCCGGATCTGCTGGAGCAGCTTGACACGAAGGACGGGCAGAGCCTGATTTTGGCCGATCCCGCCGCCTGCGTGCAGCAGGAGATTGACCGCCTGCGCAAGGAGGGCTGCACGATCCTCATTGTCCTGGCGCATATGGGGGATTCCTCTGCCTCGACGTGGACCAGCGAACGCCTGGTCTCCGAGACGGAGGGCATTGACGTGCTGATTGACGGGCGCAGCCATACGGTGGAAAACCGCATGGTGAGCTGGAAAAACGGGCAGGGACAGGCTCTGTGCGTGCAGACCGGCTGCTATCTCGAAAATGTGGGCGTGCTGACGCTCGAGGCCGACCGGGAAACGGGCCGCCCGGTGAATCTCTCCACGTCGTGCGAGGAGCTGATCTCCGCCGGGCAGGCGGCGGAGATCGAGGAGGACGCGGGCGTTGCGGAGCAGATTGCCCTGATTGAGAAGCGGCAGAGCGTGCTGTCGGAGTCCTCGGTCCCCGCCGTTTCCTCGCGGCCCGCTTCCTCTGCGGTGCGGCCGCAGGCCGTCTCCCCGGCGGTTTCGTCCGGCGCGGCGGTTTCCTCGCAGGCGGAGGAGTCCGCTTTGCCGCCCGAGCAGCCCGTGCAAACGGAGCAGGGGACCTGGGAAATGTTCCCCGTTCTGCTTGCGGCGGCGGTCGTGGTGCTTGTGGCGGTGTTCGTTCTTCTCTCGCGGCGGGGGCAGGGCCGCTGAGAATAAGCGAATATCCTTTGAAAAAATTTGTAAGACTGTAACATTTCAAAGCTTTTCAGCGTGTTACCATGAGGGAGATGTTCCGCCGCTTCCTGGACTGGCAGGAAGCGCGGCGGAAAAAATCCGGTATTTTTAAAATTTTTTTGATCCGACCCCAAAATTCAGAAAAGAGATTGCGAATGAAAATAATGCAACGATCTATTTTCCATGGACACGGGAAGGAACAACAAAACGGAGCTTCCGCAGAAGCAGGGGGCGTCCTCAGGCATTCGGAGGAGGAACTGGAACGGCTTGTCCGGGAAAACGAATCTTTCATCCTGAGGACAGCCTCCGCGGTCTCGCGGCGGTATGTGACGAAGGAGGATGACGAGTGGTCCGTCGCCTTGCAGGCGTTTGCCGAGGCGGTGCAGGACCATGAGCCGGAAAAGGGAAGCCTGCAAGGCTTTGCCGCCGTCGTCATCCGGCGCCGCCTGACGGATCATTTCCGAAAGAATCAGTCGAGGAGCGCCGAACTTTCCGTCGATCCATCGGTCTTTGAAGCCGACTCCTCCGAGGAGGAGGAAGGTCTTTCGCTCCGGCTCGCGGTCGCCAAGCAGACGGCCCGCACGGAGGATTACAGCCTGAAAGAGGAGATCGAGGCGGCAAATCAGGAGTTTTCCGGGTTTGGCTTTTCCTTTTTTGATCTGGCTTCCTGCTCGCCGCGGGCAGGCAGAACGAAGGAGAGCTGCGCCAAAGCCGTAAATACTCTGCTGGATACGCCCCTTTTGCGGGAAGCGCTCCTGCAAACGGGCCAGCTGCCGATGAAGGCGCTGGAGGAACGCTCGGGGGTGCCGCGCAAGGTTCTCGATCGACATCGAAAATATATCATTGCGGCGGCGATTATTTTATCGGGCGAGTATCCGGGACTTTCCGAATACATGCGCTTTATCCGAAAGGAGCCCCGTTCATGAAAGCAGTCATTGTCGAAATCCGCGGGGATACCGCGGCGGCCCTGGGACGCGACGGCAGCGTTTTTAAAGTGAAAAACCGTGCCTACGCGATTGGGCAGACAATTCATGTGCGCAGGGTTGTTCTTTCGCGTCAGCTTGCCGTACTGGCCGCCTGCGCGGCTGCCGTTTTTCTGATTATCGGAGCGGGGATTCACACCTATGTGTCCCCCTATTCTATCGTCAGCCTGGACGTCAACCCCTCTCTGCAATATACGCTCAACCGGTTAAATGTCGTTCTCTCCGTGGAAGCGGTCAACGGCGACGGCACCGAGCTTTTGGAGGAGGTCGGCAGGCTGAATAACCGCAGCATCGAGGATGCGATCACCATCACCGTCCGCCAGATTGCGCAGGACGGATATTTCGACGGGGACGATCCCGGCGGCATGGTGATTGCCGCTTCCTGCCGCGATCATCAGGAAGCCGAGCGCATTGCGGAGAATGTCCGCGAGACGGCGCTGCGGGCCACGCAGGAAAGCGCAAAAGAGGTCGTGGTGGCGGCCATGACCGTCGGCGAGGATCAGATCGAGCAGGCGCGCCAGCTGGGCGTGTCGCCCGGCAAGCTGACGCTGGTGGAGCAGCTCCGCGATACCGCTTCGGATCCCGATTCCATTGATGTACAGGAGTGGCTGGAAAAGCCCGTGAAAGATATTATGAAAGAGACGGCTTCCCAGACGCCGCAGAGTCAGGATCCGGCTTCGTCCGGCGAGACAGGCAGCGCACCGGCTTCCGGCGAGGGAGACGGCTCGCAGTCCGGCGGCGCATCCTCCGGAGAAACCTTGCCGTCCGGCCAGGATTCCGGAGAATCGAAATGGCAGGATTCCGGCAAAGTGGATCCCGGGTGGGCTTCCTCCGCAGAGGAACTGGTTTCCTCCGGTGGAACCCCGATTGAATATCGTCCGACTCCTCCGCGTCCGTCGCGCAAGGATCCCGCATCCACGGCGCAGGGCGGCGGTACGGCTTCCGGTTCCGGAGCCGGGGATGATACGCAGACTCCCGCAGCTTCGGCGGAGGACGGAGGGGAAGAAATTCCCGCGCCTTCCGGCGATTCGGGAACCGGCGGCACCACCGCTTCGGGAAGCCATGAGAGCGGGAAGGAAAGCGCCGGCGGCGGAGATACGGCCGCAGGCGGTACCACAAGCGGTGGTACAAGCGGCGCGGCGGGCGGAACGTCCGGCAGCGCTTCCAGTTCTCCGTCCCATGAAGCGCCCGTGGAAAGCGGAGGCTCCTCTTCGGGCACGAAGCCGGAGCAGACAGCTTCCTCGGAGGCCAGCTCTTCGAAACGTTCCTCGTCGAAATCATACGGCTATCCGATGCCTCCGGCTCCGGATCCGAACGTTTCCCTCCCCTGGTGGGAGCAAATGGATTGATGATAAGCTCTATTTCCATATATAACAAACTCTCTGAATGAAAGCGGAAGGCCCCACCGGCAGAATGTCGGGAGGGGCTTTTTGCCGTCCTTAGGGGACTTGGTTTTCCCCCGTTTCCCTCTTTTTTGTGGAAAATTCGAGATAGTTCTGTTTTTTCTGCCCGTTTCATGCTATAATATCGGCGCGGCCCGCTATTGCAGGAAGGCCAGCACTCCCTCCCCGGAGGGATTTTTTGGGAGGAAGATTGGCATGACGGAAACCATTCATCGCCGCAAGCCGGTGTACCCTTTTGCCCCCGGACTGGGGTTCTATAAAATCTTTTGGGTCTTTTTCCTGGGATGTATCATTGGCGTGGTGGTGGAAACCTTCTGGTGCCTGATCACGAAATTTTACATCGAAAACAGAAGCGGCGTAATTTACGGCCCGTTTAACCCGGTGTACGGCTTCGGGGCCGTGGTGCTCACGCTTGGCCTGCACTGGCTTTCCCAAAAGCGCGACCTGTGGATTTTCCTCGGCAGTATGGTCCTCGGCGGCGCGGTGGAGTATGTGTGCAGCTGGGTGCAGGAAATGGCCTTCGGCACGGTCTCCTGGGAGTACAGCGAGACGCCGTTCAATTTGCAGGGGCGCACCAACCTGATGTTTGCCTTTTTCTGGGGCATTCTCGGCCTGCTGTGGGTGAAGGACTTCTATCCTCGCATGTCCGACTGGATCGAGCGCATTCCCCGCCGGGTGGGAATCCCGCTGACGTGGGTGCTGCTGGTTCTGATGATTTTCAATATGGCGATATCCGGCCTCGCGGTTGCGCGCTGGACGGCCCGTGTGCACGGGAAGCCCGCGACCAACCAGCTCGAGGTGTTTCTGGATCAGGCGTACCCGAACGACTATCTCAGCCGCGTCTACCCCAATATGATGGTGGTGACGGACGAGAACGGAAACCGGGTCATATAAAGGGAAAAAATCGAATGCAATCTATATGCCGCGAACGGTGTTTCGCGGCATACTTTTTTGTCAAAAAATTTTTTGCTGTCAAAAATTTCCTTTTTCCTCTGCCTTTTCCCCTTCGGTGGAAAATTTTTTGAGCCTGGAAGCGGCATACGGCATGTTTTCCACTGGTTTTCAACATCTTGTTGCGTTTCTTTTCCGGCATTGACACGGACAACTAGATGTTGTACAATCAGATGCAGTTGTTCCAAGGGAACCGGGAAGAAATCCGCCGGGCACACCGTGCAGGCTGCGGCGGAAAGGGAAGGAATCACAAAGAGATGCCGAATCAAATCAAAAAGCGCAACGGCGTGATTGTCAAGTTTGACGCGGGTAAAATCCGCAGCGCCATCCATAAAGCAAACCAGGCGGTCGGAGAGGAAACCATGACTCCGCAGATGGAGGAAATCCTGACCAAAAAGGTGACGGAGCATGTGGAGGGCGGAAACGTGCCCACCGTGGAGCAGGTGCAGGATTGTGTGGAGGAGCAGCTGATTGCTTACGGCTTTGCCCGCACGGCGAAGGCCTATATCCTGTATCGTGCCGAGCACGCCAAGATCCGCGAGGCCGAAAGCACGCTGATGGATATTTACAAGGAGCTGACCTTCCGGGACGCGAAGGACGCGGACATCAAGCGGGAGAACGCGAACATCGACGCCGATACGGCGATGGGAACGATGCTCAAATACGGCTCCGAGGGAAGCAAGTATTTTATCAACAACCATGTCCTGCCGAAGGATATCGCGGCCGCGCACATCAACGGCGATATCCATATCCACGACGAGGATTTTTACATGCTCACGGAGACGTGCTGCCAGATTGATCTGATCCGCCTGTTCTCGGACGGCTTCTGCACCGGGCACGGCTTCCTGCGTGAGCCGAAGGATATCCGCAGCTATGCGGCGCTGGCCTGCATTGCGATTCAGGCCAATCAGAACGAGATGCACGGCGGCCAGAGCGTGCCGAATTTCGACTACGCCATGGCTCCGGGCGTGCGCAAGACGTTCCGCAAGTCGTATTTCAAGGCGCTCGGGCAGTATTTTGAAGTTTCCCACGGGATGCGCCGGGAGGATGCGAAAGCGCTGGCCAATGCCGCGCGGGAGAGCATCGAGGTGAAACCCGATCTGGAGAACGGAGACGGCTTCGGCGAGGCCCTCACGGCCTGGATGCCCGCGCACCAGCGGGACAACGGCTTTGAGCCGATCCCCGAAGAGGAGGCCCGCCAGGCGCATGAATACGCTATGCGCACCGCCGAAGCGGACACAAACGACGCGACGTTCCAGGCCATGGAGGCGCTGGTGCACAACCTGAACACCATGAATTCCCGCGCGGGCGCGCAGGTGCCGTTCTCCTCCATTAACTACGGCACCGACACCTCGCCGGAGGCGCGGATGGTGATCCGCAACCTGCTGCTTGCCACGGAGGACGGTCTGGGAGACGGCGAGACGCCGATCTTCCCCGTGCAGATCTTCAAGATCAAGGAGGGCGTGAATTTCAACCCCGGCGATCCGAACTACGATCTGTTCCGGCTGGCGATCCGCACGTCCGCCAAGCGGCTGTTCCCGAATTTCAGTTTTCTGGACGCGCCGTTTAACCTGCAATATTACAAGCCCGGCGATTACAACACGGAGGTGGCCTACATGGGCTGCCGCACCCGCGTGATGGGTAACGTCCATGACCCGGAGCGCGAAGTGACCTGCGGACGCGGAAACCTGAGCTTTACGAGCATCAACCTGCCGCGTATCGCGATTGAAGCGAAGGGCGACATTCAGAAGTTTTACAAGACGCTTGACGCGCGGATCGATCTGGTGATCCGCCAGCTTCTGCACCGCTTCCATATCCAGTGCGGGAAGAAGGTCTACAATTATCCGTTCCTCATGGGACAGGGCGTGTGGATTGATTCCGACAAGCTCGGCCCGGATGACAGCGTGGGCGAGGTGCTGCGCCACGGCACGCTGAGCGTCGGCTTCATCGGCCTGGCGGAAACGCTGGTGTCCCTGACAGGCAAGCACCACGGCGAGAGCGCGGAGAGCCAGAAGCTGGGACTGGAGATCATCGGTCACATGCGGGAGCGCATGGACGAGGAGAGCCGTCAGACGGGACTGAACTTCACGCTGCTGGCCACGCCCGCGGAGGGCCTTTCCGGCCGCTTCCTGCGCATCGACCAGAAGAAGTACGGGAAGATCCCCGGCGTGACGGACCGCGACTATTACACGAACTCGTTCCATGTGCCGGTGTATTATCCGATCAGCGCGTTCCAGAAAATCGAGCTGGAAGCGCCGTATCACGCGCTGACGAACGCGGGCCATATCAGCTATGTCGAGCTGGACGGCGACGTGTGCCGCAATCTGGAAGCGTTCGAGAGCGTTATCCGCTGGATGCAGAAATGCGGCGTCGGCTACGGCAGTGTGAACCATCCCGTGGACCGCGATCCCGTGTGCGGCTACACCGGCGTGATTGACGATGTGTGCCCGCGCTGCGGCCGCCGCGAGGGCGAGGGTGTGAGCGTGGAAAAGCTGCGCGAGCTGAGAAAGAAATATCCGTCCATGCCGCGTTTTGTCGGCCTGGAATAAGAAAAGAGTTCCATCCGAGGAACCATGCCAAGAGGAAAGAGAAGGGAGAACAAAAGGATGACACAGAAGGTAACGATTTCGAGCAAAAACAATATGGTGGGTGAGGGCGTCGGCTTTGACCGCATCCGCCGCATCACCGGTTATCTGGTGGGAACGCTCGACCGTTTCAACAATGCCAAGCGTGCCGAGGAAAGCGACCGCGTCAAGCACGGCATGTGAGGAAAAGCCAAATGAAGCTGAGAATTGCCGGGACTGTCGGAGACTCCATCGTCGACGGGCCCGGCCTTCGTCTGACCGTTTTTGTGCAGGGCTGCCCGCACCATTGCCCGGGCTGCCACAATCCGCACACGCACGATTTTGAAGGCGGGCACGACACGACGGTGGAGGAGCTGTTCGCCGCGTACTGTGAGAATCCGCTTCTGCGGGGCGTGACGCTTTCGGGCGGCGAGCCGTTCTGCCAGCCCGCGCCGCTGGCCCAGCTGGCGCATCTGGTGCACGCGCACGGCGGGGACGTGTTCTGCTACACCGGCTATACCTATGAACAGCTTTGCGAAAAGCAGGATCCGGCGGTGGACGCGCTGCTCGGGGAGATCGACGTTCTCATTGACGGCCCGTTCCTGCTTGCGGAGCGCGATCTCACGCTCCGTTTTCGGGGCAGCACAAACCAGCGGATGATTGACATCCCGCGCACGCGGGAGACCGGGGAGATCGTTCTCTGGGAGTAAGGAATTCAGCCTGCCGCTCCGTGTTTACCATATCGGATAAAGACGGAAAAAACGCTCCTTTATGGCTGTAATGCCGTGGAGGGGCGTTTTGCATGTGTGGAGGACGGAAACCCACGGGATACGGGAGTATGTACAGACCGTCCCGCGACGGCGGGGTGACATTTTGCGCTAAACTTACGCGCGGGCCATTGCGTGCAGGCTCAGCCTGCCGCCGGTTGCGCGTCTCACGTCCAGACTTAGTCTGGATTTATTGAAAGAAAGTGTTGAAAAGTTATTTCTTTTTGTGTAGAATAGAATAAATAGGAAACGAAATCAGGATTCTATAGGACAGAAAGGCAACCGGCGGGAAAAACCTGCGGGCGGTCAGCTTTGCGTTTGCCTTATCTCATTTCTTGATAAAGTGAGGGAGATTCATGTCAAACAGATTATTCCAGGGCGTTATCCACCAGATGCGCGACGCGATTGACCGCACGATCGGCGTGGTTGATGAAACGTCGGTGATCATTGCGTGCAGTGAGCTCGGACGCATCGGGGAGGTCAACGACAACATCACGGCTGAGGTTATGGCGGCTCCCAGTACCTTCGTGCTCAACGGCTATACCTACCGTTCGTTCGGCAACCATCCGCGTCCGGAGTACGCGGTGTTCGTTTCCGGCAACGATCCGGAGGCCGCGCGCTATGCTTCGCTGCTGGCGGTGTCGCTCAACAGCATCAAGCAGTATTACGATGAGAAGTACGATCGCGGGAATTTCATCAAGAACGTGATTCTTGACAACATCCTGCCGGGCGATATCTATCTCAAAGCGCGCGAGCTGCGCTTCAATTCCGACGTCAGCCGCGTGTGCATGCTCATTAAAATCACCAACAAGACGGATGTTTCGGCTTACGACGTGGTGCAGAACCTGTTCCCGGACAAGACGAAGGATTTCGTCATCAACATCAACGAGACGGACATCGCGCTGGTCAAGGAGATCCGCACCGGCATCGAGCCGCGCGATCTGGACAAGCTGGCGGGGTCGATTGTCGATACGCTTTCGAGCGAGTTCTATACCCACTGCGTCATCGGCATCGGCACGACGGTCAGCGGCATCAAGGATCTGGCCCGCTCCTTCAAGGAGGCGCAGGTCGCGCTGGAGGTCGGCAAGGTGTTCGACACCGAGAAGCCGATCGTCAGCTATGACAACCTGGGCATTGCCCGCCTGATCTATCAGCTGCCCACCACGCTCTGCGAGATGTTCCTCAAAGAGGTGTTCAAGCGCGGATCGATCGAGTCGTTGGACCACGAAACGCTGTTCACCATCCAGCGTTTCTTTGAGAACAACCTGAACGTCTCCGAGACGAGCCGCAAGCTGTTTGTGCACCGCAATACGCTTGTTTACCGTCTGGAGAAAATCAAGAAGATTACCGGCCTTGATCTGCGCGAGTTTGAGGACGCAATCGTCTTTAAGGTGGCGCTCATGGTCAAGAAGTATCTCTCTGCCAACCCGGTGAAATTCTAAGCGGGGCAGAGGGCGCACCGGCGAAAGATTACAAAATAATTACAATTTTATTCTTTTAAAGAATAAAAAGCGCAGCGTCCCTTGGTATTATGGTAACATGCCAGCAAAAGGACGCTGCGCATTTTTTGCGGCCATTCGGGCCGTCTGCGGGTAAGCTTAGTTTTCTTGTTATGCTGCGGAAATGAGGTTGCATTCTTGTGATAACGTTTCAGAATGTCAGCAAAATGTATCCAAACGGGACACATGCGCTGCACCATGTGAATTTGAATATTGACCAGGGCGAGTTTGTGTTCATCGTCGGCTCCTCGGGAGCGGGCAAGAGCACCTTCCTCAAACTGATTATGTGTGAAGAACGGCCGAGCGAGGGAACGATCATCATCGGGGATACGGTGGTGACGGATCTCAAACGCCGCCAGATCCCGTATCTGCGCCGGACGATGGGAATCGTGTTCCAGGATTTCCGGCTGATTGACAATATGACGGTGTATGAGAACGTCGCGTTCGCCATGCATGTGGTGGGCGCGCCGAACCGCGAGATCCGCCGGAAGGTGCCGATCATTTTGGGACTGGTGGATTTGGAGGACAAGGCCCAGTGCAAGCCCGCCGAGCTTTCGGGCGGCGAGCAGCAGCGCGTCGGCCTGGCGCGCGCCCTGATCAACAACCCCAAGCTGATCATCGCGGACGAGCCCACGGGCAACGTGGACCCGGCGCTTTCCTTTGAGATCGTCGATCTCCTCAGCGAGATCAACCGTCACGGCACCACGGTATTGATGGTGACGCATGAACATAGTTTGGTGAAACATTTCCACCGCCGCATTGTGGAGATCCACAACGGGCGGATCGTCGCGGATTCCGGGAAGGAGGCGATGATCCGGTGAAGCTGAGCAGCCTTGGATACCTTCTCAAAGAGGGCGCCAGAAATATCTGGTCCAACCGCACGATGAGCTTCGCCTCGGTGGGCGTTCTCGTCTCGTGCCTTCTGCTGACGGGCGCGGCCGTGCTGTTCTCCATGAACATCGACAGCGCCATGCAGAGCGTGGAGGGCAGCAACTCGATTACAGTCTATTGTACGCAGGGCCTGCCGACGCTCAAAGCCGTGCAGGTGGGCGAGCAGATCAAAAATCTGGACAACATCAGCGAGTGCGAGCTGGTGCCGAAGGATCAGGCGGTCGAGGAAATGCTCGACATGCTCGGAGACAACGGCACGGTGCTCGAAGGCCTGATGGGAGACGACAACTTCCTGCCCGACGCATACCGCATTTCCCTGACGGATCTGTCGCTGTATGAGGAAACCGCCGCGCAGATTTCCGCTATCGAGGGTGTGGAAAAGATCATCGACTATTCCGATATCGCAAACCAGCTGACACAGCTTGACGATATGGTGACGACGGTGTGCTTTTGGATCACGCTGCTTCTGGGCGTGGTCTCGCTGTTCATCATCGCGAACACCATCCGCGTGGCGCTGTTTTCGCGCCGTGTGGAGATCAGCATCATGAAATCCGTGGGCGCGACGAACTGGTTCGTGCGTGTGCCGTTCATCGTGGAGGGCCTTCTGATCGGCCTGGTGTCGGGCGGACTGGCCAGCATTATTTTGAATCTGGCCTATGACAGCGTGATGTCCTCCCTCGCGGTGCTCAGCTTCTTTACGCCGCTGCCGCTCGGGCCGTACCGGATGCGGATTGTGCTGATTTTCCTGCTGGCCGGTTCGGCGTTCGGCGTGCTGGGCGGACTGATTTCGATTGGCCGCTATCTGAAAAAGGACGTCGGCGGTCTGGTGACGCTGTAAACCGTGGATGTGGTTCCGATGGGAGGGAATGCAAAGTTGAAAGGAAAATTCTGGAAACGTTTGGGAAAGCCTTTTTTGGCGCTGGTCCTGGCTGTCTGTGTGGCGCAGGGGACGGGCGGTTCCGCTATCGCCGCGACGCTCACGGAGCTTCAGCAGGAGCAGGCGCGCCTGGAGCAGGAGAAGAAGGAAAACGACGCGAAGCTGGCCGAGCTGAAGGCAGACCAGTCAAAGCAGCAGGAATATAAGAATACGCTGGACGCGCAGATGCAGAATCTGCAAAGCCAGATCGACGGACTGAACACGCAGATCAACGATCTGGATGCGTCCATCTCCGAGAAAAACGCCGCCATTGCGGAGAAACAGGAGAACATTGACCGTGACGTGGAGACGCTCAAAGAGCGTCTGTGCGCGATTTATATGATGGGCGACGCGAGTACGCTGGAAATCATTTTGCAGTCGGAAAGCGTCATCGACATGGCGCAGAAGGTCGAGCTTCTGAACATGATCACGGAGCACGATACCAGGATGATCCAGCAGCTTTCCGCCGATATGGAAGCGATTGCGGACGAGAAGGCCGAGATCGAGAGCCAGAAGGAGGAGGTCGCGGCCGCGCGCACCCAGCTGGAGGCCAAGGGAAGCGAGCTGGCTTCCGTGCAGGCCGAGGCGGAGCGCGTTCTGGAGGAACTGAATCAGAGCGTGGAGTCCGTGCAGGCCGAGAGCGACCGTATCGCGAAGGAGAAGGCGCAGGCTTCCGCGGAGATCGACCAGTGGTGGAAAGACTATTACGCCCAGCAGGCCGCCCAGAACAACGGCTCCTCCGGCGGCTCGTCCGGTTCGTCCGGCAGCGGCGGATACGTCAGCACGGGCAACTTCACCTGGCCGGTGCCGGGCTTTACGAACATCAGCTGCGGCTACAGCAGCGGCCATAAGGCGATCGATATCTCCGGCGGCGGGCGCACCATCTACGGCACGCCGATCGTCGCGGCGGATTCCGGCAAAGTTGTAACCGCGACATACCACTACAGCTACGGAAATTATGTGATGATTGACCACGGCGGCGGGTATTCCACCCTCTACGCGCACGCGAGCAGCCTTGCCGTGAGCGCGGGCCAGACCGTAACGAAGGGCCAGACCATCGCGTATGTCGGCAGCACCGGCAACTCGACGGGTCCGCATCTGCATTTTGAGGTGCGCGTGAACGGCAACCGTCAGAACCCGTTCAACTGGTTCAGCTGATTGTTTCCCCGGATCGGATCACTCTCCGGCGGGGCCTCCCTTTCGCACAGGAGGCCCCGCCGCAACGCAGAGAAAGGATAGCGCGATGAAGAAGCATCGAAACCGCCTGGCCGCGGCTTTGCTCGCGGCGCTGCTCCTTGTCCTTCCCGGACAGGGGGCCTTTGCCGCGACGCTCCAGGAGCTCCAGCAGGAGCAGACGCGTCTGGAGCAGGAGAAGGAAGAAAACGACGCAAAGCTGGCTGAGCTGAAGGCGGATCAGTCGAAGCAGCAGGAGTATAAGAATACGCTGGACGCGCAGGTGCAGAACCTGCAAAACCCGATGAATTATTTCTCGTAAGCGGCCGGGCCGCCGGAGAGAAGGAGAGGAACGCATGAGCAGAAAAATATCCCTCGGCGCGGGCATTGCCCTGGCGGCGGTGGCGTCGGCGGTGACGGTGTCGCTGACCTATGTATACGCAATGAACAGCTTCAACGAAAAGATGGCGGACGTCAACGAGCGGCAGGCCATGTATACAAAGCTCAGTGAAATCGATCAGAAGGTGCGCCAGGACTATGTGGGCAGCATCGACGAAAAAACGCTGGAGGACGCGATCTGCACCGGCTATGTGGCCGGTCTGGGGGACGCGGGCGCGAAATACTATTCCGCGGAGCTGTTCCAGCAGTACCAGGCGGGGCTGACGGGCAAGAATGTCGGCGTCGGCGTCACCACGGTGCAGGACGAGGACGGCAACATGGAGATCGTCGACGTGCTGCCGGGATCGGCGGGCGAGAAGGCCGGGCTGAAAAAGGGCGACGTGGTGGTTGCCCTGGACGGCAAGGAGGTTGTGCGCCTGACATACGGCGAGGCTGTGAACAAGCTGGATGGCCAGGTCGGCACGACGGTGGAGCTGACCGTGCTGCGTCCGGCGCAGGAGGAAGGGGGCACGGCGGAAACGCTGTCCTTCACCGTGACGCGCGCCGAGTATGTGCAGCGCTCCATCACCTCCGCGACCATTAACGGGAACATCGGCTATCTGGCCGTTTCCCAGTTCCGCGAGGGAGCGGACAATCAGTTTAACACAGAGCTTTCCGCTCTCTTGAAAAGCGGAATTGCCGGGCTTGTGATCGATCTGCGCAACAATTCCGGCGGCGATATGGAGGTTATGGCCGGAATGCTCGACGTGCTGCTTCCCGCCGGTACGATGGTGAGCAGCCGTGACAGCGCCGGTACGGTGGAGGTGGAGTACACCAGCTCCGCCAATGAGATCGGCATCCCGATCAGCGTGCTGGTCAACGGCTCGACCTACGGCGCGGCGGAGCTCTTTGCCGCCGATATCCAGGATTACAAAAAAGGACTTGTCGTCGGGGAGCAGACGGCGGGACGCGGCGAAAAGCAGGATATCATCCAGCTTTCCGACGGCTCCGCGGTGATGCTGTCCGTGGCGGAATACCTGCGTGTCGGCGGGGATGCGTTCAGCGGCACGGGAATTACGCCGGACGTGGAGAAATCGCTGGACGAGGAGCAGGCCGCGCTGCTGGCCCGCCGCCAGCTCGCGCCGGAAAACGACGCGCAGGTGCAGGCTGCTGTGACGGCCCTTGTGCAGCAGGGAGCGGCTGTCTCGCAGCTGCCCGGCTCCTCTTCCCAGGACGCTTCCTCCGAGCCTGCGGAGAGCGGAGAGAGCGATGCTTCCTCCACAGCGGAGGGCGACAGCTCCTCCGAGCCTTCTTCCGAAGCGGAATAAACAAACCGCCCGTTTCTGTGTCAAACAGAGCGGGCGGCTTTTTCTGCGCTTTTTTGCCGGCTTTTTTGGAACACCCTACAATCTTTTCTGTCTTTCTTGCTTTTTGTTGAAATAATTCAGGGGAATGTTATAATAAACTTACGTTTGCTGAAAAAGTTTCACCAAACAGGGGAGAAATTGTGTGCTTTTGAGCACAGGAAGCCACCCTAAACGGAACCTTCTGCCGTGTGAAGGAAAGCAGAAGGGAGTCGAAGCGGAAGCGGAGGATGAAAAACATGACGAAGTTTCAGGTTGTGCCGTGCGGGGAAAGTCCCGTTGTATCGTTTGCGGCGGAGGAGCTGATCCGCCATTTTCAGATGGCGGGATGCTCCGCGTTTCCCGGGAAATGGATGCCGGGGAAGGAGCAGGAGCCGGGTGTGATTCGGATCGGGACGGTGGACGATGTGGATCCCGGCAAGCCGTTCGAGGGCCTGAAGGACGCGCAGCTGGATGACGCGGTGCGGATCCGTGTGAGCCGGGAGGGAGGAATCCTCGCGGGAAGTAACGAGCGCAGCGCTTTACTGGCCGTTTACCGGTTCCTGTATGAGCTGGGCTTTCGCTGGGTGAGACCGGGAAAGGACGGCGTGTGCGCCCCGGAAAAGGGATGGAAGGAAAAGATTCCGCTCGCGCTGGAGGAACGGGCTTCCTTCCGGCATCGCGGGATCTGCATCGAGGGAGCGGAGTCGGTGGAGAACATCCTCGATCTTCTCGACTGGATGCCGAAGGTAGGCTACAACGCGTACTTTGTCCAGTTCGACGACGCGTATATTTTCCTCAACCGCTGGTATACGCATGAGAACAATCCCCTGCTTCCGCCGCATCCGATCTCCCGCGGCGAAGGAGCGAGGATGACCGAGTGGATCATCGAGGAAGCGCACCGGCGCGGCCTGATGTACCACGCGGTGGGGCATGGCTGGACAACGCGCGTCATGGGACTGTGCGACGGCGGCTGGGAAAAAACGCAGGAGCCGCCGCCGGAGACGCGGGGCCTGCTGGCGGAAATAGACGGGAAAAGGACGCTGTTTCACGGTGTTCCCACCAACACAAACCTGTGCTATTCCTCCCCCGAGGTCGTGGAACGCTTTGCCGAAACCGTGACGGAGTATGCCCGCCAGCATCCGGAGACCGATTATCTGCATGTCTGGCTGGCGGACGCTTTCAACAACCAATGCGAATGTCCCGCGTGCCGGGAGCATCTGCCGACGGATTTATATATTCATATCCTCAATGAAATTGACCGGCGGCTCACGGAACGGGGTGTGCGCACGCGCATTGTCATGCTGGCGTATCAGGAGCTTTTGTGGGCGCCGGAGAAGGAGCGGCTGCACAACCCGGATCGTTTTGTGCTGATGTTCGCGCCGATCAGCCGGTCGTTTGAGCACTCCTACGCGGAGCCGGAGCCCCCGGCGCAGGTACCCGCCTATGAGCGCAATCACATCACGATGCCGGTGGGGATCGCGGAAAACACCGCGTTTCTGCGCGGGTGGCAGAAGGCGTTTTCCGGGGATTCGTTTGACTATGATTACCACCTCGGACGCGCGCACTACGGCGATCCGGGCTACCAGCGGATTTCCGAGGTGCTGTGGGAGGATGTCCGCAGCCTTCCCGATCTGGGGCTGAACGGCATGATGTTTTGTCAGGAGCAGCGCGTGGGCTTCCCGACCTGGATGCCCAATTACACGGGCGGCATGACGCTTTGGAATCGCTCAACGGATTTCAAAGGGCTGACGCGCGACTATTTTTCCCATTGCTTCGGGGAGGGCTGGGAGGAGTGCCTGGCCTACTGTGAGCTTGCGTCCCGCTCGTTTTCCATGGATTTCTGGAACGGCAAGAAGGTTGACCGGGAGAAAGTGGCCGCCCGTCTCGAATCCTTCCTGAAGGAACAGAAGCGGTATGAGACGAGCTTGCCCGCGTGGGAAAGCGCTCAGGAGCCGGTGCGGAGCGCGCGCCGGATTCTTCATGAGCATCTGCGCTATGCCCGTTTGTTCGCGCAGGCTCTTCTGTGCCGGGCCAGAGGGGAGGAAGCGGCGACGCGGGAACATTGGCGGGCGTTTGCCGCATGGATCCGTGAACATGAAATGCCGCTTCAGCCGTGGCTGGACGTGTATCGCATTATAGAGATCGGACAGAACTACACCGGCTTTTCGGAGTGAACGGTGAAGCCCGCCCGGTGACGGAACCAGCGGGAGAGAAAACCGGAGAGGAGACAGGCGGATGAAAGGAAATCTTTTGATTCTGCACGGCGGCGGGCCGACGGCGGTGCTCAACTGCTCGCTGTACGGGGCCGTGACCGAAGCGCTCGACAGCGGCGGGGTAGACCGTGTTTACGGAGCGAAGGGGGGAAGCGGCGGCCTGCTGCGGGAGGAGCTGCTGGATTTTTCCTCCGTCCCCCGGGAGGAGCTGGAACGGCTCAAAACGACGCCCGCCACCGCCCTGGGCACGTCGCGCGACGCGCTGGACGCGGAGGATTACCGCCGCATGGCGGAGATTTTAAAGGCGCACGACATCCGTTTTGTCCTGATGAACGGCGGAAACGGCACCATGGACGCGTGCGGCAGGCTGGAAGCGGCGTGCCGTGGGACGGGGATCCGCGTGATGGGGATCCCGAAAACGATGGATAACGATATCGCGGTGACGGATCACTGTCCGGGCTTCGGAAGCGTCGCGCGGTATATGGCCGGAACAATCCGGGAACTGGGCGTGGACGTGCGGAGCCTGCCGATTCACGTCGTGGTGGTGGAAGCTCTGGGGCGCAACGCAGGCTGGACGACGGCGGCGGCCGCACTCGCGCGGGAACAGGACGAGGACGCGCCGCACCTTCTGTATCCGCCGGAACGTCCGTTTGTCGAGGAGGAATTTCTGGAGGAGACGGCAGCCATGCAGCGCCAATACGGCGGCGTGGTGATCGTCGCGAGCGAGGGCCTGCACGGAGCGGACGGAAAGCCGATTGTGGAGCCGATCTTCCAGACAGGGCGTTCGACGTACTTCGGGGACGTTTCGTCCCATCTGGCTCAGCTGGTTGTGCGCAGGCTGGGCATCAAGGCACGCAGCGAAAAGCCGGGAATTCTGGCGCGCGCGTCTATTGCGTGGCAGTCGCCCGTGGACGCCGCTGAAGCGGAGGAGGCCGGACGCGCCGCCTGCCGCGCCGCGCTGGCGGGGGAGAGCGGTAAGATGGTGGCTTTCCGCCGTCTGCCCGGGAAGGAATACCGGTGCGAGACGTTCCTTGCACCGATCGAACAGGTCATGCTCGGAGAACGCACCATGCCTGCGGAATATCTCAGCGGCAGCGGTGTGACGAGAGAATTTATCGACTGGTGCCGCCCGCTGATTGGGCCGGAACTGCCGCGCATGGCACGGCTGTTCTGAATGGACACAGGAAACAAGGAGGGATCTGGATGCAGTATTATCATATTTCCCCACAGGAGCTGGGAAAGGACGCAAAGCTGCCGATCGTGAAGCTCGGTGAATCCGGCGAGGTGTTCTATGAGCTGGCCGCCGAGATGTGCGCCGCGATCCGCGAAAACAACGCCGCCGGAAAGCGCACAGTGCTGATCTGCCCGGTGGGGCCGGTGGGGCAGTACCCGATTTTTGTCCGTCTGGTCAACCGGGAACGCCTTTCGCTTCGCAACTGCTGGTTTTTGAATATGGACGAATACCTCACGGATGACGGCGAGTGGATCGACGAGTCAAGCCCGCTCTCCTTCCGGGGCTTTATGAATCGGGAGGTATACGGCAAAATCGATCCGTCCCTTCTCATGGTGCCGGAGCAGCGCGTGTTCCCGGATCCGAAGGATCCCGGCCGCATGACGGCTCTGGTGGAGGAGCTGGGCGGTGTGGATATCGCTTTCGGCGGGATCGGCATCACCGGCCATCTGGCCTTCAACGAGCCCCAGCCCGAGCTGACGCCGGAGCAATTCGCCGCACTCCCCACGCGCGTGCTGGAAATTTCTCCCGAGACGCGCGCGACAAACTGCGTGGGGGATCTGGGCGGCGCGCTGGAGGATATGCCGCGCCTGTGCGTGACCATCGGCATGAAGGAGATCCTTTCCGCGCGCAAAATCCGTCTGGCGGTATTCCGCGACTGGCACCGCGCCGTCTGCCGCCGCGCCGCCTACGGCGAGGTGACGGCAGCCTTCCCGGCCACGCTGGCCCAGCGTCACCCGGACGCTGTTTTGTACGTCAACGCCAACGCCGCGCAAACTGCTTATTGATGGAGGGCCGTATGGAACAGTCGACAACCTTTTATCTGAAAAACGCGCGCCTGCTGGTGGACGGCGCGTTCCGTCCGCTGGACGCGGTGGTCGAAAACGGGAAAATCACGGGCCTTTCGTCCTCCTATGCGAACGACAGCGATCTGCCGGAGTGGAACGCCCACGGCATGCGTGTGCTGCCGGGCTTTCTGGATCTGCATACGCACGGCGCGGACGGCGTGGACGTGAACGATGCGACTGCGGAGGATCTGCGGAAAATCGGACGCTTCTTTGCCGCACAGGGCGTGACGGGCTGGCTGTGCTCCATTCTCACCGACACGCCGGAGGTGACTCTGCGGTGCATCGAGCAGGCAAGGAAAGTCATCGAGGGCGGTCCCTACGACGGCGCGCCGCTGCTCGGAATCCATCTCGAAGGGCCGTGTCTGTGTGTGCAGTACAAGGGCGCCATGCCGGAGCACCTGCTGATGAAGCAGGCCGACGCGGATTTCTTTGCACGCTGCCAGCGGGCGGCGGGCGGTCATGTGCGCTATGTGACGCTCGCGCCCGAAAATGAGGGCGTGCCCGAGCTGATTCCCCGGCTGAACGCCATGGGAATCGTGTGTGCGATGGGGCACAGCGGGGCCGGGTACGATCGCGCGATGCAATGCGTTCACGCGGGCGTGCGCTCGACCACGCATCTCGGCAACGCCATGCGCCTGTTCCACCAGCACGATCCGGCCATCTTCGGCGCGGCGCTGGAAACGGATGTGTACGTCGAAGCGATCTGCGACGGCCGTCACCTGCACCCCGGCACCGTCCGGCTCTACCTCAAAGCGAAGGGCTGGGACCGTGTGCTCGCGGTGACGGATTCCATCATGGCCGCCGGACTGCCGGACGGCGCGTATAAGCTCGGTGTGAACGATGTGATTGTGGAGGATGGGGACGCGAAGCTGCCCAGCGGCGTGCGCGCCGGTTCCACTTTGACGATGATCCGCGCGCTGCGCAATATCGCCTCTTTTACCGGCATGGGCGTGGAACAGGCTTCCCGTCTTCTGTCGGAAAATCCCGCCCGCCTGATGGGATGGACCGCAAAGGGCGCGATTGCTCCCGGCCGCGACGCGGATTTTGTGTTCCTCGATGAAAATGACGAGGTGGTCCGCACGGTTGCGCAGGGCCGCATGATTCATCAAAGAAAAGCGTAAACCGTTTTCCACCACCGGACATGCGTTTGTTGAATGGTGAGCAGGAGGTCTGACAACATGAAATATGTATTCTTAAATTTGAAACGCTTTGACGTGCCGGTGGAGCTGGGCGGCGTGAACCGCCTTGCTCCCGTGGCCGAGTGGGGTCCCGCCGTTGTGCGCGGCACGCAGGAAGGGCTTCTGCGCTATGACGCGAAAGAGGCGCGGTTTGTCGACTTCCTGCCGGAAGCGCACCTGATCCCGGCGAAAGATGCGCTGTGCGCGGGAAGTCCGGTGCGGCTCGGCTGTCAGGGCGTTTACCGCGACGATACCGCCGTGGGCGGCAATTTCGGCGCGTTTACGACCAACCGCCCCGCGCACGCGGCGGCCGCGCTCGGCTGTGAGTGGGCGCTGATTGGCCACTGTGAGGAGCGCGCCGACAAGGCGGGCGTGCTGGCCGAAGCCGGCGTGACGGATCCGGGCGCGGTGAACCGTCTGCTGAACCGCGAGTGCAAAGCGGCGCAGGCGGCGGGTCTCTCGGTGCTGTACTGCATCGGGGAAAAGAGCGAGGAGCAGGACGCGTGGCAGGAGGTGCTCGGCGCGCAGCTCGACACAGGGCTGGACGGTCTGGACAAGAGCCGCGTGGTCATTGCCTATGAGCCGGTGTGGAGCATCGGCCCCGGCAAAACGCCCGCGGATAAGCCGTACATCGAGAAGGTCGCCCGCTTTGTAAAGGAGCGCACGGGCGGACTGCCGGTTGTCTACGGCGGCGGGCTGAAAACGGACAACGCCGCCATGCTGGCTTCCATCGCGGAGATTGACGGCGGCCTGATCGCCCTGACGCGCTTTTCCGGGGAGATCGGGTTCTATCCCGAGGAATATCTGGATATCATTCGGCTCTATCTGGGGCACTGAGAAGGAGGAACACCATGAACCTTTCCTTTGAATACGGACACGGCATGATGAACGCTGAGCTGCCCGATACCACCGACGTTTTCATTCCCGGCGAGACGGTTCCGGATCCGCCCTGTCTGGAACAGACGTGGGACGCGCTCTACAACGCGACGCTGAAAAGCATCCGCCATCCGATCGGGATGCCGCCGCTCGCCGAGCTGGCGCACAAGGGCAGCACCGTCGTGTTTGTCATTCCGGATATCGTCAAGGGCGGCAACCAGCCGACCAGCCACCGAAAGGTGGCGATCCGCGCCTGTCTGGATGAATTGTATCGCGTCGGCGTGGAGAAGAAGGACATTCTGCTGCTGTTCTCGAACGGCCTGCACCCGCGTGCCACGGTGCCGGAGATGAAAACCATCCTCGGGCCGGAGCTGTTCTCCGAGTTCTACCCCTCCGGCCAGATCACGAGCCACGACTCCGAGGACTACGATCACCTTGTTGACCTCGGCTACACGGAGCAGGGCGACCACGTCATCATGAACAAATACGTCTATGACGCGGACGTGGCGATCCTCATTGGCCACACGCAGGGCAACCCGTACGGCGGCTATTCCGGCGGGTACAAGCACTGCGCGACGGGCATCAGCCACTGGCGCAGCATCTCCGCGCACCATGTGCCGCAGGTCATGCACCGTCAGGATTTCGTCCCCGTGTCCACAACCAGCGAAATGCGCCGCAAGTTTGATCAACAGGGCATGCGGATGGAAGAAAAGATGGGCAAGAAATTCTTCTGCTGCGACGCGGTGCTCGACACCAAGTCGCGCCAGATTGAAATCAATTCCGGCTGGGCCAAGGAGATGCAGCCCATCAGCTGGAAGATGGCGGACAAGCGCACTTACGTCCACTGGGCGGAGAAGAAATACGATGTGGTGGTGTTCGGCATGCCGACCGATTTCCATTATGGCGCGGGCATGGGGACGAACCCGATCCAGATGATGCAGGCGCTTTCCGCGCAGGTGATCCGCCACAAACGCGTGCTGGCGGATCGCTGCGTGTTCATCGTTTCGAGCATCTGCGACGGCTGGTTCCATGACGAGCGCTGGCCGTATCTGCGCGAGCTGTACGAGATGTTCCAGCACGATTCGATGAACATTCTGCCGGATATGAACCGGTACGGCGAATATTTCGCGACGAATGAGGAGTACATCCGCAAATACCGCTTTGCGAACGCGTTCCATCCGTTCCACGGTTTTTCCATGATGAGCTGCGGCCATCTGGCGGAGGAGCACACGAGCGCGATCTACATCGTCGGCGCGCGCGAGCCGGGAATCGCCCGCTCCATGGGCCTGAAAACCCGCGCCACGTTTGAGGAAGCGTTGGAGGACGCAATGAAGAAGTATGTCGGCCCGAACCCGAACATCCTCGCGCTGCCGAAAACCTTCACCACCGCCGCCGTTCACCTCTGCATGAAGGATCCTGCTCAGAACAGCCACACCCGCGACTCAGCCCCCGCCCACCCCTGCGGCGGCTGACCAGACTGAGTCTGGACGCAGTGGCCCGCGCGTTGGCGTAGTGTAAGAACGTCAACTCGGCGGCGCGGGACGGTCTTACCCTGCTCCCGTGTTGCTCTACGGCAGCAGCGCGGGCTGACGGGTGTGAAGTATGCACACAGCTGGGACGGCGGAGCCGTCTTGCGCGACTTGCCCGCCGCAGGTGCGGCGGAGCCGTCTTGCGCGAAATGCCCCCTTGCGATTTTATGTCGCAAGGGGGCCTTGTTGATCTGTCCGCGTGGTTTGCGCGGGGAAATTTTGTTTATGCCTGAAGCAGCGGGACGGTGCGGCGGCACTCCTCGATCTCCGCCTCCGTCGGCAGGGCGGGAATAGAGCCCTTGCGGGTGGTGGTGAGAGAACCGGCGGCATTGCCGTAGGCGAGAATGTCCTCCAGTTCGTCGCGGGACAGTGCACGGATTTCTTCCAGTGACTTTCCGGCGAGACGGTGCAGCACCGCGCCGAAGAAGGAGTCGCCCGCGCCGTTGGTGTCGATCGTTTTCACATCATAGGTCGGCTGGAAGCCCGTCAGGGAGCCGAGACGGTAGAACGCGCCCTGTGCGCCGAGCGAGACGAGAATCAGCGACGGCCCTTTTTCCGCGAGGATGGCCGAGCCGCGCTCGAGATCGTCCGTGCCGCTGAGCAGCTCCAGCTCCTCCCCGGATACCTTCACGATGTCCGCGAGGGCAAGGCCGCGCAGCATCTGCGTCTTGGCGTTCTCCACGCTGTCCCAGAGCGGCGGGCGGAAGTTCGGGTCATAGCTCAGCAGCTTGCCGAGACTTTTCGCGTGCTCCGCCGTTTTCAGCGTCGCGGTGCGGGACGGCTCGTCCGTGAGAGAGACGGAGCCGAAATGCAGAATGCTGGCCTGCTCCACCAGATCCAGACGCACCTCGGAGAAGTCAAGCATGATATCCGCGCCCGGCTTGCGGTAGAAGCTGAACGAGCGGTCGCCGTGCTCGTCAAGCTGGACGAAGGCGAGCGTCGTGTGCACGTTCGGGTCGGAGAGAAGTCCCTGCGTTGAGATGCCAAGCCCGTCGAGCGTGGCGCGCAGAAACGATCCGAACGCGTCGTCTCCCACTTTCCCGAGAAACGCCGTGCGGTTGCCGAGCTTCGCGGCTGCTGCCAGCACATTCGCGGGAGCGCCGCCGGGAATGCGGGCGAACAGCATGTCGCCGCGCTCCGTCTGTCCTGCCGGGGTAAAATCGATCAGCAATTCACCGATTGCGGTAATATCAACCATTTGACTCAACCGTCCTTTCGCGTCCGCGCGCATCCGGGCGTGCGGTATGATCCATATTGTACCGCCCGTTCCGGAAGCTGTCAAATGCTTTCGCGCTCAGTCCTTCCCCGCAATGCGGATGACGGATTTGACGATGTTCGCCTTGTCGTGTGCGCTCTTGTCCATCGCTTCCTGGATATCGTCGAAGTCAAAAAGGTTCGTAACGATCCCTTTGAGGTTGATAGCGCCGCTCGCCACCGCTTCGATCGCCATCGGATAAATATGACGGTAACGGAAGATGGTGCGGAACGTCAGCTCCTTGTCGAGCGCCAAACTCATTGGCAGCGTGACGTCGCCTGTTTTCGTGTAGCCCACAAAGACGATCACCGCGCCCTTTTTGGCCATCTCCACCGCCTGACGGGAGGTCTGCTGCATGCCTGCCGTCTCGATCACAACGTCCGCGCCTTTCCCCTGCGTCAGCCGCAGAACGGCCTGTACGGTGTCCTCCTGCGAGGCGTTCACCACAGCCTGCGCGCCCAGTTCTTTTGCCTTTTGCAGCCGCGCATCCATGACGTCCGTCACGATGACGTTCCGCACGCCGCGCGCGTGCAGCGCCAGCATCGTGACCAGCCCGATGCAGCCAGAGCCAAGCACCACCGCCGTCTGCCCCGGCCCGGCCTGCGCCTGGTTCGCCGCGTGGAAGCCGACGGCCAGCGGCTCAATCAGCGCGCCCTCCATCGTGCTGACGTTCTCCGGCAGCGGGAAGCACAGCGCGGCCTCGTGTGCCACATACTCCTGAAATACGCCGTCCACGGGCGGCGTGGCGAAGAATACCACATCCGGGCACAGGTTATACCGGCCCGTGCGGCAGAATTCACAGTGTCCGCACGTTTTTCCTGGTTCGAGGGCCACGCGGTCGCCGGGCTTGACGTTCGTCACGTTTTTGCCGACCTCCACCACCACGCCGCCGCACTCGTGGCCGAGCACAAACGGCGGTTTTACGACATAGTCCCCGATTGCGCCGGATTCGTAGTAATGCAGATCGCTTCCGCACACGCCGACGTACTCGATTTTGACAAGAGCTTCGTCGTCCTTCGGCTGTGGGATTGGGCGCTCCTCAAACGCCATCTGTCCGATGCCTGTCATCACAGCTGTTTTCATGGTTCCTTTCATTTGTGGTCACTCCCCTTTTTGTTTTATAACTACTTTTATAAAACAATTTTAATTAGTTGGATCATAACCCATTGCAGGGCCGTTGTCAAGAGGGGGGAGCGGGAGGGTTGAACTTTTTGTAAATTCCATGGCGTGAAAAAGGGCGAACCTTGACAGCACCGCGTGGAGCGGGGTACAATAAAGAAAGCATTACGCCGCCAATAGGGGCGGAAGGAAGGATTTGCATGAACGGAAAACGCAGGGAAGCGGCCATGAAGATGGCCTCCCTTTCCATTTACAAGGGAATTTTAAACCGGACGGTGCCGCAGGCGCTGTACCGTCTGCTGTGGGCGGAGAATGAGGAATCGTTTCTGCGAGCGTGGGGCGAACTGTTTGCCGCCCTGTGCGAGCGCGGCTACAGCGACAACCTCACCGGCTGCCTGACGGAAGCGGCTCTTTTCGATGAAAACGCCTTCTCGCTGACCGCCGCGGCGGGGCGCGAGGTGTCCCCGGCCATGCGCGGAGCGGCAGGCCGCGATCTGCGCGTGATTCTCGAACTGGGCGCGCTCAGCGCGCAGGATGTGCTGGACGACGGTCCGCAGGGCGCGGATTCCCTCTCGCTTCCGGTGTGGGGCGCGGGGGAGCCGGTTGAGCAGCTTCGCGGCGAGGGAAGCCTGGCGGAGCGTCTGGAACGGTATTACCGGGAGAACGGCTGCGGCATGTACGCGCGCTATCGCGCTTTCATCTGGCGCGACCACGCGATCCATCCCGTGGTGCACCCGGATCCGACCACGCTGCGCGATCTCAAGGGCTACGAGATCCAGCGCCGCATGGCGATCGACAATACCGTGTCGTTCCTCGTCGGCCTTCCGGCGAACAACTGCCTGCTGTACGGCGATCGCGGCACGGGAAAATCCTCGACTGTCAAGGCCATTCTCAACGAATACTATACGCGCGGCCTGCGCGTGATCGAGATGCCGAAGGAATCGCTGATGGATTTCCCGCGTCTGGTGGACGAGATCGCGGCGCTGCCGATGAAATTCATCATCTTTATCGACGATCTTTCGTTCTCGAATCAGGACGACACCTATGCGGCGCTGAAAGCCGTGCTCGAAGGCGGGCTGGCCGCGCGTCCGGAGAACGCTCTGATTTATGCCACCTCCAACCGCCGCCATCTGCTGCGCGAGACGTTCTCGGATCGCGAGGGGGACGAGGTGCACAAGGGCGATACGATTCAGGAAAGCTTGTCGCTCGCGGACCGCTTCGGGCTGTCGATCCATTTCTCGTCGCCGGATAAATGGCGCTATCTGGAGATTGTCCGCCAGCTTGCCGTGCAGCGCGGGCTGGAGGATCATCTGGAGGAGCTGGACCTGCTGGCCGAGCGCTGGGCGACGGAGCGCGGCGGGCGTTCCCCGCGGTGCGCGCGCCAGTTCATCGACGACGCGGAGTCCAAGGTGCGGCGCGGCGAACCGCTTCGCTGAAAACAAACACATCAGGCCCGGCGCGGCGGAAAACGCGCGTTTTCGGGCGGAATACCGGGAAAACGGGAGGAGATGCCAAGTTGCAGAAGTCGAATCGATCCATCATCCAGCGGGGAATTTCCCTGCTTTGCGTCCTCGTTCTGACGGCGGGGATGCTGCTTACAGGCTGCGGCCAGACCAACGACGTCACCTCCGGCGTCGGAACCACGGATTTCCCCGTGACGGTCAACGAAGTCACCATTCAGCAGAAGCCGGAGGGCGTGGCCGTTCTCTCGGACAATCTGGCGGATGTGGTGCTTGCCCTCAACTATGAAGCGGTGCTGAAAGCGCGCACGGCGGATTGCACACAGAGCGATCTGGAGGTGCTGCCCATCGTGGAGCCCACGGATTACGCCGCAATGAGCGGCGTGGGCGCGACGCTCGCGCTGGTGGACGAGCTTCCCGGCGAGGAGGAAGTCAGCGCCGCGGCCTCCGCGGGCGTGACGCTGCTTGCCATTGAACCGGCTGAGTCGCGCGAGGATCTCGAGCGGCTGTATTCGCAGGTCGGCGCGGCCCTTCAGGGCGGCGTGACCGGCTATGAAAAGGGCGGCAAAACCGCGAAGAATGTGTTCATCACCATCGATGACGTGGAGCGTGTCATTCCCGTCTCCGACACGCCGAAGGTTTCCTGCTATCTTTTCGACGCGCAGGGGCACGGTGTGACGGGCGACATGTTCCACAGCATCCTGTTTTCCAGCGCGGGGCTGACGAATGCCGCCACCGACTGCACCGGCGGCGACTTCCCGCTTGAAAATCTCAAACTGGCCGATCCCTCGTATATTTTCTGCCCCACGGGTGTGAAAGCGCAGCTTGAAGCGGCGGAGGGATATAAAGATCTCACCGCTGTGAAGGAGGGCCGCGTCTACGAAATGGATCCCACCTGGATGACCTGCCAGGGACGCGGGCTGATCCAGGCCGTTTCCTTTATGGCCGGCACGGTGTTCCCGGAGCTGCTGGAGGATACCGGCGACGGCACGCAGAGCACGGACAGCGGCGACGACGCCCAGAGCGGCGGGGACAGCTCCTCCTCCGCGACCTCCTCGCTGCCGGAGGGCGCTCCCTCGGGCGAGCTGAAGATTGGAGATGAGGGCGACGACGTTCTCCGCCTGCAATATCGTTTGCAGGAGCTGGGCTATCTGTTTGTGCCGCCGACGGGTCTCTTTGCCGAGGGCACGGAGCAGTGCGTCAAGGACTTCCAGCTGCTCAACGGCATGGTCGTCACCGGTGTGGCGGATGAAGCGACCATTGCCCTGCTCTTCTCCGACGAAGCGGTGCCGCGCAACGCATCCTGATGCGGAGAAACATTTGGTAAAAAAGAACCGCTCTCTCCTCCTGATTGGGAGGGGAGGGCGGCTTTTGTGTGGGAGGGGAAATTTTGCGCAAGGATCTGACAACCGGCAGCATCACAGGCACCATGCTGCGCTTTGCCCTGCCGATGATCGCGGGCAATTTGCTGCAACAGTGCTACAATCTGGCGGACACGTTTCTGGTCGGGCGCTTCATCGGGTCGGACGCGCTTGCGGCGGTCGGCTCGTCGTATACGCTCATGACCTTTCTGACGTCGATTCTGCTCGGCCTTTCGATGGGCAGCGGGGCCGCGTTCTCGATCCATTTCGGCGCGCGGGAGGAGGAACGGCTCAAATCGAGCATCTTTACCTCCTTCGTGCTGATTCTGGCGGTGACGGTCGTGCTCAACGTTCTTGTATTTGTCCTGCTGGACCCGATTCTGGTGGTGCTGCAAATCCCGGCTTCGCTTTACGCGATGACGAGGGATTATCTGTGGGTGATTTTCTGGGGCATCAGCGCGACGTTCCTGTATAACTTTTTCGCGTCGCTCCTGCGCGCGCTCGGCAACTCCGCGACGCCGCTGATTTTCCTCGGCGTGTCGGCGGTGCTGAACATCGTGCTTGACGTGGTGCTCATTGTCAACGCGAACATGGGCGTGGCGGGCGCGGCGCTGGCCACCGTGATCGCTCAGTTTGCAGCCGGGCTGGGCCTGCTCGTCTACGCGCTCCTGCGCTGCCCGCAGCTCCGTCTCAGCCGCCGCCATCTGCGCGTGACGGCGGCGGGCCTGCGCGAGATCGCGAACCTGTCGTTTCTCACCTGCTTGCAGCAGTCCGTCATGAACTTTGGCATTCTCGCGGTGCAGGGGCTGGTGAACAGCTTCGGCCCCGCCGTGATGGCGGCGTTCGCGGCGGCGGTGAAGATCGACTCGTTCGCCTATATGCCGGTGCAGGATTTCGGCAACGCCTTTTCCACCTTTATCGCGCAGAACTACGGCGCGGGGAAAGAGGAGCGTATCCGTCGGGGCGCGCGCAGCGCTGTGCTTGTCTCGTTTGTATTTTGCGTGGTGGTCTCGGTCGTTGTGTTTGTTCTGGCCGAGCCGCTGCTTCATATCTTTATCGATCCGGCGGAGACAGCCATCACGGCGATCGGTGTGCAGTATCTGCGGATTGAGGGCGCGTTTTATTGCGGGATTGGCTGCCTGTTCCTGCTTTACGGCTATTTCCGCGCCGTGCGCCGTCCGGGCGTTTCGCTGGTGCTGACGATCGTTTCGCTCGGGACGCGCGTCGCGCTGGCCTTCGCCCTCTCTGCCGTGCCGTGGATCGGCGTTGTGGGAATCTGGGCCAGCGTGCCGATCGGCTGGTTCCTCGCGGACGCACTGGGACTTGTGCTCTACCGGAGAGCGCCGCTGGCAAGGGAACTGACCAATTCTGAAGCATGATAGGAAAAGAAATGCAAACTTGAAGTTTTCGGTCAAGCCTTTTTCAAAAGGCTTGCGGGGGTGAAGGGGGCAGAGCCCCTTTGAAACCGTACGAAGTCGTAGAAATCCAGGAAAAAGAGCGAAGCGATTTTTTCCGGACTTCTATTGCCGAGCTTGAAATGGCAGATACGTCTTAGTATGCACTAGATCCGAACAGCTTTGCGGTGCGGTACAGGCATACCAGCTTCCAGATGCCCGTCACGACCATAGCGGCGATGACGAACAGCACGAGCAGCAGACCGAGCGTTGGAACGGCGGACAGAAGCATAGCGGCAGCGGCCGCGATTAAGGCGGCGGCGCGCCATTTCCACAGCGTCCGCCATTTGTCCGCCAGCTGCTCGTCCCATGGTTCCGCAAGCGCCGCGTGCGCGCTGCACTCATAATATTCGGCGGCAATGGAAAGCCCTGTGCCGCATAACCCCAGCACGAGGATCAACCTGCCGCCCATTGCATCGGCGGGGAGGAAAAGTGTCAGGAGGGAGAGGGCAACCGAGGCAAAGGTGAGCAGCCCCGCTGTGCGGTAGGTGTTTTCCTCTCTGCTCAGGCGGAGAAAGAGGACTCCGCAGGCGGCGGTGCGCACAAGACCGGCGATCGACCAGAACAGCTCCTGCTGTGCCGCGTCACCTCCCGAAATGGTCAGGCGGATCGAGAACGTTCCCAGCAGCGTCAGCCAGAACAGGATCCACACTATTTGCCCCGGCCCCCGAGGGCAGCTGGGGCAGTTGTTTTTTATTTTCTCACTCACTAGTTTCTCTCCTTTTTCTTGCTCATAAATCTTATCCATCATTATACCACACCTGCGGTGGGCATTTCGCGCTGCTGCCGCAGAGAAGCACGGGAGCCGGTCCAGACAGTCCCGTGTTGGTGGGCTGACGCTAAAAGGCAAGGGATCTGACACAGGATCCGCTTGCCTTTTTTGTAAAATTGGGAGATAATAACCAATAAAGAGGAGTACGCGGCCTTTTGAAAAAGGCCTGGCGAAAACTTCACGCGGCTCCGCCGTTTAAACAGAAACTTTATGGTTACAGGAGATATGCGATATGCAAATCGGCGCGCAATTTTACACCCTCCGCGACCAGTGCAAAACACTCGAAGCGTTCGCGGAATCGCTCAAACGGGTGGCGGACATCGGCTACCGCACGGTGCAGATCTCGGGAGTCTGTCCGTACGATCCCGCGTGGCTGCGCGACAGGCTGAAGGAAACCGGCCTTGCCTGTGTTATCACGCACACCCATCAGGACCGCATCGCGGATGAGACGCAGGCGGTCATCGCGGATCACGACGTGTTCGGCTGCGATTATATCGGCGTCGGCTCGATGCCGGGAGGTCTGCGCAATCCCGGCGACTATGAGTCGTTTGTGGAGCGTTTCCGCCCGGCTGGCGCGGCGATCGCGGCGGCAGGCAAACGCCTGATGTATCATAATCATCATTTTGAGTTCATGAAAGCCCCGGACGGTAAGCTCTACCTGGAAAAGCTCGCGGAGGATTTCGCGCCGGAGGAGCTGGGCTTCACACTCGATACCTACTGGGTGCAGTACGGCGGCGGCGATCCGGCCGCGTGGCTGGAGCGGCTGTCCGGCCGTGTGCCGTGCATCCATCTCAAAGATATGGCATGCGTGAATTTTGAGCAGCACATGGCCCCCGTGGGAGAGGGAAATCTCAACTGGGAGCGGATTCTTTCCTCAGCGGAACGGGCAGGCGCGAAGTATCTGCTTGTGGAGCAGGATGACTGCTACGGCGAGGATCCTTTCGACTGCCTGCGACGCAGTTATCAGTTCCTGCGCGCGCTGGGACTCGGCTGAGGCAGCGCCTCCAGGTCTCCCGTGGCAATAATCCGCAGCTCGCGCCCGGATTTCAGCGCCGTCTGAATGGTGGAAAAGGTGCCGCCGGTCTGCCGTCCGTCGTAGACGGCGAGCACGCGCCGGGAGCGGCCGATCATGAAGCGGTTGCGGTGGCTGTACACGCCGGGGGAGTAGCGCTCGGAAAGGACGTGCACCTCCGCGCAGCCGTTGAGAAGATCAGTGGTTTCCGGCTTTCTTTGCAGAGTCTGGATCCGTCCGCGGAAGGGGATGGCCGCTTCCAGCCGGATCTCCGGGTTGGTTTTTGCCCGCTCCAGCACCAGGGAAGCAAAGAGCATGTCCGCTCCCTCCGCGAAGCCCGAGAGGAAACAGACATAGCCGTCCTCAATCGCGCGGTCGATTTCCAGCGCGAGCGCGCGGCGGGTTTCCTCCCATTTGTCCGCGGGGATCTCCCGGTGGCCTGTGACACAGCAGGTTCTTTCTGTCATGGCGTTTTCCTCCCGTCCGCGGTTTGGGCTTTTGTGCGCTGTTTCCGGCACAGACCCTGAACCGCGGTGTTTTTTCATTTCCTTTTTAATTATACACGGGATTTCAAAAAAAGGAACGTATTTTCGATACAAATTTTCTTTTCTTTTTTGTGGATTATTGCCGCCCGCGCATACCCGCAGCCGGTTTGGGGGATACTGGAAGCGCATTGTGGGATTTTTTGCCGCTTTTGCTTTACGATTCTCCACCCATGCGGTATAATAAACCGGAGAAGAAACGTGCGCGGGAAGCGTCCGCGCCGCAATGTGAGCGGACAAGCCTCGCAGGCGAAGCGTCCGCAAAGGAGGGTATGTTTTGAATTGGCGTGACTGGATCGGAAACCCGAAGGTGACAAAAAAGATTCTGTTTTACATCACCTACACAGTGCTGCTCGTGTTTGCTATTTTCAATCTCCAGCAGATCCGCGACGCGCTGGGCTATTTTGTGGCTTTGATCTATCCGTTTATCATGGGAATCGCGATGGCCTTTGTGGTGAACGTGATTCTGCGGTTTTACGAGGAGCGGGTGTTCGCCTTTCTGAACCGGCGAGGTTCGCAGCTGTGGGAAAAATGCCGCCGGGGTGTGTGCGTGGCGCTGTCGTTTCTCACGCTGATCCTCATTCTCACGGCGATCATCGTCTTTGTGGTGCCGGAGTTCGTCTCCTCGCTGCAAGTGCTCATTGACAACGCGCCGCTGTATATCAACCGTCTTTCCGGCGAAATCACAAGGCTTCTTAAAGAGTTGAATATCACACAGGACCAGATCAATTCGCTGAAGCTCGACTGGTCCTCCATTCTCACCAAGGCCACAGAGCTGACCACCGGCCTGATGGATTCCGTCGTGGTGGTGACAACCTCCATCGCAAACGGCGTGTTCATCACGGCGATGGGCTTTATCTTCTGCATGTACCTGCTGTTCGGCAAGGAAAAAATCATCGGCAACGTCAAGCGGATCCTGTATGCGTATCTGCCGCGCCGTGCCGCGCACCGCATCATCGAGGTGGGCTCGCTTTCCAACCGGATTTTCTCAAACTTTGTGCGCGGCCAGCTCACGGAGGCCTGCATCTGGTTTGCCATGATTTATGTCCTGCTCACGTTTATTCTGCGTCTGCCGTATGCCGTGCTGATCAGCTGTATTGTGGCGCTGTGCAGTCTGATTCCGATTATCGGGCCGTACATTTCCATGTTTACAGCAGGTTTTATTCTCTTGCTTGTCAACCCGTGGTATACGCTGACGTACATTATCGCGTTCCTGATTTTGCAGCAGATTGAAGGAAACCTGATTTACCCGCGCGTGGTCGGTACGTCCGTGGGCCTGCCGGGAATCTGGGTGCTGCTGGCGATTATCCTGTGCGGCAACCTCATGGGAGTGCCGGGAATCCTGCTGGGAATTCCGCTGTTTTCCGTCATCTATACGCTTTTGCGCGAATCGACGGCGCGCCGTCTGAAAGCAAGGCATATCACAAGCCGTCAGGCGATCGAGAATACGCCGCCGGGCGTGTCGGACGAGGACGATCCCGACGGGGACGAGGGTGTTCTTTATGGGGAAGAGGAGAACATCCCGGATGCACATGGGAAGGACGAAAAGAAGGAGCCGTAAGACGGCGCTGTACACGAAATATGGAGAGCCGCGCCGTTTGCAGGGCAGAGGGCGCGGCGTTTTGCAGAAGGAGGACCCCAAAAACATGCGAATTCTGGCTTTGGAAAGTTCCTGCGATGAGACAGCCGCCGCGGTGGTGGAGGACGGAAGAACCGTCCTGTCGAATATTGTCGCTTCGCAGGTGGAGGAGCACCGGCTGTACGGCGGCGTGGTGCCGGAGATCGCCTCCCGGCGGCACTGCGAGGCTGTGGCGGGTGTGACGCGCGAGGCGCTCTCCCAGGCGGGCATGACGCTCTCTGAGGTGGACGCCGTGGCCGTGACCTACGCGCCCGGCCTGATCGGCGCGCTTCTGGTGGGCGTGAGCTTTGCCAAGGGGCTTGCGCTGGCCGCGAAAAAGCCGCTGATCCCGGTGCATCATCTGCGCGGGCATATCGCCGCGAACTACATCACCACGCCCGACCTCACGCCGCCGTTTTTGTGCCTGGTCGTATCGGGCGGGCACAGCCATATTATTGAGGTGCAGGACTACACCCATCTGCGGGTGCTTGGCCGCACGCGGGACGACGCGGCGGGTGAAGCCTTCGATAAGGCGGCCCGCGCCATGGGAATGCCGTATCCCGGCGGCGTGGAGCTGGATCGCGTGGCAGAGGGCGGGGATGACCGGGCCTTTTCGCTTCCGCGTCCCTCCGTCGACGGCGCGCCCTACGATTTCAGCTTTTCCGGCCTGAAAACGGCCGTCATCAACCTGCTGCACAACGCGTCCCAGAAGGGGCAGACGCTTTCCGTGCCGGATCTCTCCGCGTCCTACCGCCGCGCCGTGGTGGAATGTTTGGTGAAGAATTTTGTGCGCGCGGCGAAGGATACCGGCGCGAAAACGCTTGTCATCGCGGGCGGCGTGTCCGCGAATTCCCTGCTGCGCCGGAGTCTGGAAGCGGAATGCGCGGCGAATGGCTGGCGTTTCTGCCGCCCGGACCTCTCCCTGTGCGGCGACAACGCGGCGATGATCGGCTCGCAGGCGTACTATGAATACCAGGCCGGGAACCTTGCTTCGACAGCGCTCAACGCCTGCGCTTCCATGGAGATCGCCGCTTCGGGGCCGGAAGATTTTTGAAATAATCTTGTCCCATTCATATAATTTTAATTGATTATTTCTTAACAATAGATTATAATAAAGAAAGATATCGGCTTATTCAGACCAGTGAAAGGAGAAACGATCGAAATGACTCAGAACAAGTCCGTTTTGAACTGGATTGAAAACATGAAAGAGCTCGTAACCCCCGATAACATCGTGTGGATTACGGGTGAAGAGGCTCAGCTGGAGGAGCTGCGCAAGCAGGCCTGCTCCACGGGCGAAATGATTAAGCTCAACGAGGAGAAGCTGCCGGGCTGCTATCTGCACCGCACCGCCGTCAACGACGTTGCCCGTGTGGAGGACAGAACCTTCATCTGCTCCAAGAAGGAGGAGGACGCCGGCCCGACCAACCACTGGATGGATCCCGAGAAGGCGTACAAGATGCTGTATGACATCGCGAAGGGCAGCTACAAGGGCCGCACGATGTATGTCATCCCCTACTCCATGGGCCCTGTCGGCTCCCATTTCGCCAAGGCTGGCGTTGAGCTGACCGACTCCATCTATGTCGTGCTGAACATGGCCATCATGACCCGCGTGGGCGAGAAGGTCTGGGAGGCTCTGGGCGACAGCAACGACTGGGTGCGCGGCCTGCACTGCAAGTGCCAGATCGACGCTGAGAAGCGCTACATCTGCCACTTCCCTGAGGACAATACGATCATCTCCGTGAACTCCGGCTACGGCGGAAACGTTCTGCTGGGCAAGAAGTGCTTTGCTCTGCGTATCGCTTCCTTCCAGGGCAAGAACGAGGGCTGGATGGCCGAGCATATGCTGATCCTCGGCGTGCAGAACCCGAAGGGTGAGATTAAGTACGTTACCGCTGCGTTCCCGTCCGCGTGCGGCAAGACCAACCTGGCCATGCTGATTCCGCCGGAGGGATACCGTGCGAAGGGCTACAAGGTCTGGACGGTCGGCGACGACATCGCCTGGATGCGCGTTGGTCCCGACGGCCGCCTGTGGGCCATCAACCCGGAGAACGGCTTCTTCGGCGTTGCCCCCGGCACCAACGAGAAGTCCAACCCGAACGCTCTGCACACCACCCGTCAGGGCACCATCTTCACGAACGTCGCTCACAACCTGGACGACAACACCGTGTGGTGGGAGGGCCTGGACAAGAATCCGCCTGAGAATGCTGTCGACTGGAAGGGCAACCCCTGGAACGGCAAGACCAGCACGGAGAAGGGCGCTCATCCGAACAGCCGCTTCACCGCTCCCGCCAAGAACTGCCCCTGCATCAGCAGCGAGTTTGAGAACGGCGCAGGCGTGCCGATCTCCGCTATCGTGTTCGGCGGCCGCCGCGCACAGACCACTCCTCTGGTGTATCAGTCCCGCGACTGGAACAACGGCGTATTCGTAGGCTCCATCATGGCTTCCGAGACGACCGCTGCCGCGACCGGCGCTGTCGGCGTTGTGCGCCGCGATCCCATGGCTATGCTGCCCTTCTGCGGCTACCACATGGGCGACTACTTCAAGCACTGGATCGAGATGGGCGAGAAGCTTGGCGACAAGGCCCCGAAGATCTTCAATGTTAACTGGTTCCGTCTTGACGACGAGGGCCACTTCATTTGGCCGGGCTTCGGCGACAACCTCCGCGTTCTCGAGTGGATCATCGACCGCTGCGAGGGCAAGGTCGACGCCGACGAGACCGCGATCGGCTATGTCCCGAAGGCTGAGGACATCAACCTCGAAGGCCTGGACTTCAGCATCGACACCCTCAAGAGCATCCTCGAGGTCAACAACGACCAGTGGATGAAGGAAGCCGAGGGCATCGAGGAGTTCTACAAGAAGTTTGGCGACAAGCTGCCCGCCGAGCTCCGCGATCAGCTGAACAGCCTGAAAGACCGTCTCCAAGGCTGAGCCTTGACGCAATTCGCGCACGCCGCGTGGCCGCGGCGAACCTGAGCGAAACCAATCGACCCCCTTGCGATCTCACGTCGCAAGGGGGTCTTGCTGTACACCCGCGTTGTGACTGCGGAGCGATACAAAAGCGGGGAAAAGGCTGCTGTGCGGGCCGCTGCGGGTATTGTCTGCGTTTTGAAAAAAGGGTTGCACCAAGGAGGTATTATGAACATTTTAGTCATTGACGCGCAGGGCGGCGGCGTGGGAAAGCAGCTTGTCGCCGCGCTGAAAAAAGCGCTGCCGCGTGCAGAGGTCGCGGCGGTCGGGACGAACAGCGCCGCCACCGCCGCCATGCTCCGCGCGGGGGCCGACCACGCCGCGACCGGCGCTACCTGCGGCGCAAGCGGCTGGCCGTTGTGGTGACGGCGGCGGTGGTGCTGGCCGCGCGCCATTCCGTCTGTCTTTACGGTGACAATTGCCTGTGCTACAATAATCACAGCCTGCAATCATAGCACAGGAGGTGGTCTGGACGATGAAGAACAGGGAACGCTTTATCAAGCAAGTGGAAGGTGCTGTCCTGGGGAGTGTCGTGGGGGACGCTCTGGGGGTGCCCGCCGAATTCATGAGCCGTAGGGAGATGCAAAAGCATCCGGTCACGGCCATGCGGTCCGGCGGTGCGCATCAACAGCCGGCGGGCACCTGGTCCGACGATACCAGCATGGTGCTCTGTACCATGGATTCCCTGATGGAGCACGGTGTGGACTACGAAGATCAGATGCAGCGGTTCTCCCGCTGGCTTTCTGCCGCAGAGAATACAGCCCACGGCGAGGTGTTTGATGTGGGAATCACGGTACAGAAGGCTATACACTGCTTCGATCGGGGCAGGCCCCCTGTTTTCTGCGGCGATAAGGCGGAAAACGCCTGCGGCAACGGCTCGCTGATGCGGATCTTTCCCACGGCCCTCTATCTCTGCGGACAGTATTCATTGGAAAGTCTGGACCACCATGCCGCCGAGATCATCCATAACACTTCCTACTGTACCCATGCGCATCCCCGCTGTCTCATGGCCTGCGGGATTTTCTGCAATGTGATTTTCGCTCTGTGCAGCGGGAAGCCGCTGCAGGAAGCCGTTCAAAGGGGCGTTTCGGACGCTCTTGCTTACTACCGCAGAACAGATTTTTTCAGATGGGTTTACCGGGAGTTTACGTCCCTGCAATCGATCCACAGATGGCGGGAGCAGGAGGTGAAAAGCAGCGGCTTTGTGCTGCACACCCTGCAAGCGGCTCTCTGGTGTCTGCTGACTACCAAAAGCTATGATCAATGTGTTTTGAAAGCGGTCAATCTGGGGGAGGATACAGACACCACTGCGGCCGTGGCCGGTGCATTGGCCGGGCTCTGGTATGGTAAAGAGCAGATTCCCCCGGATTGGCGCTGCGTCACGGCGCACTATGACGAGATCGAGGAGCGCGCCCGGCGGTTTGCCGAGACGATTGTTCCGGAAAAAAACCGCCCGGATCCCACGTTTCGGAAAATCTCCAGGATCAGCCGGGTGCTGTCCGTTTACCATCTGATTCTTCACTGCCCGGAGGGAATCTCCATGGAAGGGCTGCGTCTCAGTCTGGATGGCTGCACCAAAACCTTCCAGCGGGATATCGCGCTGCTGCGCCAGGCGGGAGAAAATATCCGTGTTCGTTCAAAGGGGCGCGTCTATTTTCTCGATCAAGGCACATATGCCCATCCCGCGCCGATCAAGAACAGGATCCAGGAACGGCTTGTGCAAAAGCTTCGCCGTCTCTGTCTGGTGATGCGGGAAATCCCCTGGGAAAACTGCGACAAATGGTATCGCGAAACCTTTCCCCATGTCTCCCGCCGCACGATGCAGCGCGACTTTGCCCAGCTGAATGCACTGGGCTATGAGATTCGCTATGACCGCTGGCCCGATTACGATCCCTTCGATGAGGACGCGATTCCTCCCAAAGAGGGCCGCTACTAGACGGCTGCCTGGTGCGCACGGTGTGAAAAGGAAACCAGCGGAAAAAACTCCATCGACTCAAAAAGCCGATGGAGTTTTTTTAATCCAGCAAGAAGGTCTCGCCGTCCCGCAGAAACCGTAGCTTTTCCGCCGGGATGATGCGCTGGAAGCCCTCCGGGTTCTCCGTGTGCATCGGGATAACGCCCCGGCGGGGACGAACGCCCTCATATACCCGGCGCAGGTCGGTCGGTGTGACATGACCGCTGGTGTGGAGAGGGATCACGTCAAAGCCATCCAGAAAGTCCACGATCCGCGCGTTTTGCATAGGTCCTTCCCGGTAGCCGTTCCACATGGAGTAAATCACCTTGCAGCTGCCCTTGCAGAATTCCATCCTCTTCCGAAAGTGATCGTTGGCTCGGACAAACATCAGGAATCCTTTCTCGTCCATCCACTCATGGAGCTTTTGATTTCGGGGCGAATCGGGGATGACCTGCCGGAAATCATAGCCGTTCAGCCAGCCGGGGGCGTTGTTCACTGCCGTATCCAGCACGTTTTTTTGGTAACGATCGCAAACAATGGGGCGGCGATCAGGATTGGCACGGCAGAAGGTGTGGATACGGTCGATGTTGGTGGAGGAGCACAGGACAAAAACCCGCTGATGTTTCTTTAGAATCTTCCCGGCTTCCTCCGAAAGTTCCCACTCGGATCGGACGTTTTCGTGAGGGCGGGAGAGCATGGTTCCCTCAGTGATCAGCCAGTCCACATTCTTGGCGTAAGTGTGCAGCGCACGGGGGAGGGAACATCCATACCGGCCATGTCCCCGGAAATCTCCGGTGTGGAGAACCCGGATACCGTCAGCGTCAATGAGGAACATGTAGGAGTCAAAGGCGGAGTGATCCACCCAAATGGGGGTCACGGTGATGTCCCCCACCGATATGGCTTCGCCCGCCGTAAAGATGTGTGCCCGCTGAAAAGCAGCCAACTGCCGCTCCCGGTTCATCACGGTGTCCAGCTGTTGGTTGAGCACCAGGCTGATGGCTCTGGCTGCCTTTCCCATGTAAAGGGGTACAGCAGGCAGAATGCGATGAATATTTCCCATATGGTCGCCATGGGCATGCGTGAAGAACACACCGTCGCAGCGGGGATTGCCCTCCGTCAAACCGGGGATGGAGAGCGTCTCCTGTCTGATTTCTCCGTTCGGGCCGGGAAGCTCCGCTCCAAAGTCCAGAAAGATGCGGGTGGTGGCTGTTGTGATCTCGGTGACACAGCCGCCGATCTGGTGGGTGCCGCGGTGGATCGTCAGTTTCATAAAGACCTCCTTGTGATGCAGGTGGTGATGTGCTATCATTTACACGATCTATTTGGAAAAATGCGGGATTTTCTCTACCTGCTGCTGCGCAGCAAAGACGAAAGGGCCGACTGTGTGGAACTGCACACGATTTTCTTCGAGGATCGCGATACCTGTTTGAACCATTTCTCACACACTTTTACTACATCGGTCAAAGCGTGAACCAAGTATAGCACAGCGGAGACAACGATACAGACAGACGGACTGGCATGGTATTGGCCGGCCGTCTGTCTTTTTGTTTTCCCGTTTCCTGTGTCAATTCGTATGTCCCTCTTGGCGGTCTTCTCTATGATAAACTGCTCTCACAACCAGGAAAGGAGTCATGTTGTATGGGCAAAGTCAATTTTCCGTATTTGAGCCGCAGTCTCCCGGATCATCCTTTGTCCGGAGGCTGGTGGCTGCTGGACGCCTTCCCCGGATTGGAGCTGGCGCTGGCACTCAAAGGAGTCGATAACGAGATGCGTTCCCGGTTTCTGCGGATCCGGCCGGAGCTGATGGAACGGATGGAGCTGTGCTGCTATCCGCGGCTCATCGATGTGGAGTGTGCGCAGAAGCTTGTTTTGGCGAAGCTGGAAGCGATCGCAGGGTGCCATGAGGAAGATGGTTTGCCGATCGAACCCTGCACGGGATCATAACAAAAGCCTGTTCCGGTTTGACGCCGGAACAGGCTTTTTCTGTCATTTATTTTCCTTTCAAGGATCACGAAGCGGGAACGGAGATCACTTCACTGAATTCAGGGGAGACGTAGGCTTCCTCGCCGCCGAAGATAATCTTCCGCCAGCCCTCGCTCTCGCCCAGATATGGAAAGCGTTCTCCCGGCTTTGCGCTGCCGAGCGCCGGGTAGCTTGTGCCGGGGCCCTCGCGCACGTTGAGCGAGCTTCCCTCCTGCACGTTGATCACCTGCACCATGTCGACAAAGCGCACCGTCAGCTCCGGCACCACCACGAACGGGATGGTGATGGAGACGGCTGCCGTGCCGCTTTCGGCGCCGGAGGAAGCATCCGAAGTTTCAGAAGCGGCGGAGGAAGCGGACGGGGGCGTTTCGCCCTTTTTTCCGCAGGCCGACAGCCCGCACAGCAGGCAGAGCGCCAGAGCAAGACATAAAATCCGATGGTGTTTCACGTTCCTCCCCGCCTTTCCGGTTGGTGTGGTCCAATCTGGTGGTTCTCTTTCATTATACCCCGGCGTTTGAGGAAAGTACAATAAAAAAATTGTAATCTTTCTGAAAATTTTGCGCTTTTTGAGAGCGGGAAAATCCTGTGCGGATTCAGCCGATCAGCAGCCTGCGCAGATCCCCGGCATCTGCGGCGAACACGCGCGCGCCCTGCTCCTCCATGTCCTCCCGCGTGCCGTAGCCATAGAGCACGCCGATAAACGGAACTCCCGCGTCGCGCGCTCCGGCGGCGTCGTACCGCGTGTCCCCGATCATCACAGCTCTCGACTTATCGTGCTCTCCGAGCGCGTCCAGCGAGCGGCGGATCAGCGCGGGCTTTTCTCCGCCGGTGCCGTCCGGGTTTGCGCAGGCAAAGAAATCAAACGCTTCCCAGAGGGAAAACGCGTCCATCATGGCTTCCATGGCCGGGCGGGGCTTGGTGGACGCCACGGCAAGCTTGGCTCCCTCCCGCCGCAGATCGCGCAGAAGCTCCGGGATGCCCGGAAAGAAGCGGCTCATGCGCCAGTTGCCTTCGAGGTACCGCGCCCGGTGCCAGTGCCCGGCGCGCTGGGCCATCTCGCGCGGCATTCCCACGATGCGTTCATAGCTTTCGTGCGAAGGCGGCCCCACAAAGCGCCGCAGCTGCTCCGGTTCCGGTTCGGGCCAGCCAAAGTGCGCCATCGTTTCCCGTGCCGTCTGCAAAATGCCCTCGCCGGATTCAAATACCGTGCCGTCGAGATCCCACAAAACCGTATCATAAAAAAGGGACAAGGAAATCTCCTTCTTTCTTCCGTTTGTTTCGTTTTTCTATGTTTCTAATTATATCACAACATCCGATCGGTGTGCAACGAACTGTGCCGGAAGGAAGGAAATTGGTGATGGTTCCGTCATAATCGACAAAATCAGAGCGCTATTCTGGGGAGCGAAAGAGATTCTCTTACAGAATTATGCTTGAATTCCCGTCCGGGATCCTGTACAATAAAAGCTGTTCCGATTTCATAAAAATCAAAAATAATCAAGCAAGAAAATTGTCGCTTCTGCGTGGAATACGCGGGCGGCGGAACAGGTGGTGAGATCGTGGCACAGGAAACGCTGGAACGGATCCGGCAGGCGGAGGAAAAAGCCGAAGCCATTGAGCAGGAGGGAAAACGCCAGGCGCAGGAGCTGCTGCAAAACGGAAAAGCCGAGGCGGCCGCGAAGGAAAAACGGCTGACGCAGGAGGCGATGGAGCGCGGACAGGAGCAGATCCGCAAGGCCGAGCAGGAGGCGCAGGCTGTTCTGAAACGGGCGGACGCGAACGCCGCGAAGGCAATCGAAGCGCTGCGCGAACAGGCGAAGCAAAACGGGCAGGCGGCGGTGGAAGCCGTCCTGCGGCGTCTGGCCTGACGGCCGGGGGAAGGAGGAATCAGTTTCATGGCAATCGTACAGATGCAGCGCATCCGCGTGTGCGGATTGCGGCGGCAGAGGAAGCACATCCTCGAGCTGCTGCAAAGGCGCGGCGTCGTGGAGATCGACGAGCCGGGAGAGGATCAGGCGGGATTTGAACGCGCGGACGTGTCCTCCCAGCGGGCGTCGCTGGAAAAGGAGCTGCGCCAGACACAGGAGGCGCTGCAAATTCTTCAGGACGCCGTGCCGGAGAAAAAGCCCCCTCTCTCCATGCTGGCCGGACGAAGTCCGCTCACGGAGAAGGAACTGGAGGATTTCCGGGAGCAGAGCGCCAAGACGATGGCGCTCGTCCGTCAGGTAACGTCCGCCGCCCGGGAGCGCGAGGAAATCCGCGCTTCGCTTCTGCGGCTGGAGACGGAGGAGGAGGCCCTGGCCCCCTGGTCGTCGCTTGACGTTCCTCTGCGATTGCGGGGGACGAAAACAACGGCTGTGTTTGCCGGGACGCTGCCCGGCGAGTGGACGGCGGCCGCCCTGGAAGGACGGGCCGAGCCGATCCCGCTCTCCGTGGAGATTGTGAGCGTTTTGCAGGATCAGACGTGTTTGTTTGCCGTCTGTCTCAAACGCGACCGGGAAGCGGCGGAGCAGTTCCTGCGATCGCTTGGCTTCGCGGCTCCCGCGGCGGCGGGCAAAACGCCCCCCTCCGAGCGGCGGGAAGCCATCGGCAGGGAGCGCCGGGAGCTGGCACAGCGCGAGGAGGAGCTGCAAAAGGAGCTGGGTAAGCTTGCCGGGCAGCGCCGGGATATCCAGCTTCTCGCGGACAGCCTGACCATGCGCATTGAGAAATACCACATGATCGACCGGCTTCTGCAAACAAAGCACACCTTCCTCTTTGCGGGCTATGTGCCCGCCGCGAACGGCCCCGCTCTGGAAAAGGAGCTGGAAGCGTGCGGCGCGGCGGCGGAGCTTTCCGCGCCCGGACCGGACGACGATGTGCCGGTGCTTCTCAAAAACAATAAGTTTACCGAGCCCGTCGAGGGCGTGCTGGAATCGTACAGCATGCCGGGCAAGGGCGAGATTGACCCCACGCCCGTCATGGCGATCTTTTATTATGTCCTGTTCGGCATGATGCTTTCGGATGCGGCATATGGCCTGATCATGGTGATCGCCTGCGGCTTCTGCCTGCTCCGCTTCAAAAACATGGAGCCGGGAATGCGCAAAAGCCTGCGGATGTTCTTCTTCTGCGGCATCTCCACCGCCTTCTGGGGCTTTATGTATGGCAGCTTCTTCGGGGACGTGGTGGCCGTGTTCAGCAAAACCTTCCTCGGGCATGAGACGGTGCTCGCGCCGCTGTGGTTCGCCCCCGTGGACGACCCGATGCGGATGCTGTTATTCTCGATGCTCATGGGCATTATCCAGATTTTCGCCGGACTGGCGCTGTGTGCGTACCAGCTTCTGCGGCAGAAGCGCGTGAAGGACGCGATCTATGATGTGGCCTTCTGGTATCTGCTCGTCGGCGGGCTGATTTTCGCGCTGCTGTCCTCCGACATGTTCTCGCAGATCGCCAAGATGGACAAGCTTCCGGCGATTTTCGGCACGGTGGGCGGCGTGTGCGCGGCCGTGGGAGCCGTCGGCATCCTGCTGACAGGCGGACGGGAGTCGAAAAACCCCGTCAAGCGGCTGCTCAAAGGCGCGTATGCGCTCTACAATGTCACGGGCTATCTGGGCGATATTCTCTCCTATTCGCGTCTGCTCGCCCTCGGTCTTGCCACGGGCGTTATCGCGGAGGTGATCAACTCCATGGCCGTCATGGCGGGCGGCGGAGTAATTGGCTTTATCGCTTTCGTCATCATTTTTGTGTTCGGCCACACGGTCAACATCGGGATCAACCTGCTCGGCGCGTATGTCCATACGAACCGTTTGCAGTTTGTGGAATTCTTCGGGAAGTTCTATTCGGGAGACGGGCGGAAATTCACCCCGTTTGCCGATCACACCAAATATTTTAAAATTCGAGAGGAGAAATAAAAAATGGATCAACTTGGTATGGCATTGGCACTGCTCGGAGCGGTTCTCGCGGCACTTCTGGCCGGCATCGGGTCGGCGATCGGCGTTGGTATGGCGGGTCAGGCGGCGGCAGGCGTCGTCACGGAGGATCCCGGCAAGTTCAGTAAGCTGCTCATTTTGCAGCTGCTCCCCGGTACACAGGGTATTTACGGCTTCCTGATCGCGTTCCTTACGCTCTCCCAGATCGGCGTCATCGGCGGCGGAGCCGTCGAGGTGTCCGTGACGAAGGGCATGCTGTATTTCCTCGCCTGCATGCCGATGGCGTTTGTGGGCCTGTGGTCCGCTATCCGTCAGGCCAAGGCGGCGGTGTCCTGTATCGGCCTGATCGCGAAGCGCCCGGATCAGCTCGGCAAGGCTATCATCCTGCCCGCCATGGTCGAGACCTACGCGATTCTGGCTCTGCTCGTGTCCATCCTCGCCATCTTCGGCATCACTCCTCTCGCCCTCTGATTCGCGGGAAAGGAGCGCTCGCATGACTGGGATTGACAGAATTTCAACGGAGATCGAGGAGGGCGGGCGCGCCGCGGCCGCCCGGGCATTGGAGGAAGCCCGCCGCGAGGTGGAGGGCTACGCCGCCGCCGAGGCTGCCCGCGGGGAGGAAATCCGCCGCGCCGCCGCGGAGGAAACCGAGGCGCGCTGCCGTTCCATTGCGGACCGGGCCGTCTCAGCCGCCGCTCTGCGTGAGCGACAGGCTCTTCTCGCGGAAAAGCAGCGCCTTCTCAGCGAGATGCTGGACCGCGCCAAACAAGCCGCTCTCGATCTGCCGGACGCAGATTATTTCGCGCTGCTGCTGCGCATGGCGGAGCGGTATGCTCTGCCGAAGGACGGCGAAGCGGCGCTTTCGGCCCGCGATTTGAAGCGGATGCCGAAGGATTTCCCGCAAAAGCTTGCCGCGGCGGCACAGAAGGCAGGCGGCGCGCTTGCCGTCTCCAAAGAGCCGCGCGCCATCGACGGCGGCTTTGTGCTGATCTACGGCGGGATGGAGGAGAACTGCTCCTTCGGGGCCCTGTTTGACGCGAACCGCGAGGACTTTCTCGACGCGGCGCGGGCCGCCCTGTTTGGGGAGGGCTGAGCCATGGCGGAGAAGGAATTTGCCTACGCCGTCGCGCGCATCCGCTGCAAGGAGATGACGCTGCTTGACAGCGCGTTTCTCGAGCAGCTGGTCGGCGCGAAGGATGAGGACGACTGCCTGCGGCTTCTCGTTGAGAAGGGCTGGGAGTCCGCCCCGGCGGAGGAAATGCTGGACGCCGAGGAGGAAAAGACCTGGGCGCTGATCCGCGAGCTGGTTCCGGATCAGCCCGAACTGTTCGACGCTCTGCTCTATGAAGCCGATTTTCACAACGCGAAGGCGGCGGTCAAGGCGGTCTGTATGAACGCGGACCCCGCCCGTCTGTTTCTGCCGCGCGGCACGGCGGACGCCATGGAGCTGTACCGCGCCGTGAAGGAGCGCGAGTGGGACGCTCTGCCCGAGCATCTGCGGGAGGCGGCGCACGAGGCTTTCGCCACCCTTCTGCACACGCAGGACGGTCAGCTCTGCGACGTGATTCTCGACCGCGCGGCTCTCGACGCGATTCTCGCGGCGGCGAAGCGGTCGGGCAGCGATCTGCTGGAGTCGTGGGCCGAGCGCAAGGTCGCGGCGGCTGATATGAAAACGGCGGTGCGCTGCGCGCGCACGGGAAAGCCGCTCTCCTTTGCCCGCCGGGCGCTGGCCCCGTGCGCCACGCTTGACGTGGACGCGCTGGCACAGGCTGCCGCACAGGGCGAGGAGGAGCTGACCGCGTATCTCGCGGGCACGCCCTACGCCGAGACGGCAAAGGCGCTGGAGGAGTCGTTTTCCACGTTTGAACGGCGGTGCGACAACCTCCTCATCGAGGAGATTCGCCCGCAGAAATACAACCCGTTCACCGTCTCGCCGCTCGCGGCCTATGTGCTGGCCCGCGAGAACGAGGTTAAGTGCGTGCGGGTGATTCTTTCGGGCAAGCGCAACGGCCTGTCCGAGCAGTCCATCCGGGAGAAGGTGAGGGAGACGTATGTATAGAATCGCCGTTGTGGGCGACCGTGACAGCGTGTACGGCTTCGCGGCGCTGGGTCTCTCCGTTTTTCCCGCGGAGGACGCGGGCGAGGGCGCGCGGCTGCTGCGCCGTCTCTCCGAACAGGAGGGCGACGGGGCTTACGCCGTGATCTACATCACGGAAGCGCTCGCCGCGCAGCTGGAGGAGGAGATCGACCGGCTGCGGGAGCGCCGTTTTCCCGCCGTCATCCCGATTCCCGGCGTTTCCGGGAACACGGGAGCCGGCATGCGCGCCGTAAAGAAGAGCGTGGAGCAGGCGGTCGGCTCCGACATTATTTTCAACAACTGACGGAAAGGGCAGGAGAAAGAGGATGAGCAAAGGAACCATCAAGAAGGTGGCCGGCCCCCTCGTCATCGCGGAGGGGATGCGCGACGCGAGCATGTTCGACGTTGTGCGCGTCAGCCGGGAGCGCCTGATTGGGGAAATCATAGAGATCCACGGCGATCAGGCTTCGATCCAGGTCTATGAGGAGACGAGCGGCCTCGGCCCCGGCGAACCGGTGGAGAGCACCGGCGCGCCGCTCTCCGTGGAGCTTGGGCCGGGCCTGATTGGCAGTATTTTCGACGGCATCCAGCGTCCGCTGGTGCAGATCATGGAGGAGTCGGGAAACAACCTGCGCCGCGGCGTGGAGATCCCGTCCCTCGACAGAGCGAAGAAATGGAAGTTTGTCCCCCGTGCGGCCGTGGGCGATACGGTGCGCGAGGGCGACGTGATCGGCGTGGTGCAGGAAACGCCCATCGTCGAGCAGAAAATCATGGTCCCGCCCGGGGTGGGCGGCGTGGTCGCCTCGATCGAAGCGGGCGAATTCACCGTGGAGGACACGGTGGCCGTGCTCAAAAATGAGAACGGCGGCGAGACGAAGCTGACGCTCATGCAGAAGTGGCCGGTGCGCGCGGGCAGACCCCACGCGGGCAAGCTGCCGCCGGACATGCCGCTTGTCACGGGCCAGCGCGTCATTGACGCCATGTTCCCGATCGCGAAGGGCGGCGTGGCGGCTGTGCCGGGCCCGTTCGGCAGCGGCAAGACCGTTGTGCAGCACCAGCTTGCAAAGTGGGCGGAAGCGGATATCGTCGTTTACATCGGCTGCGGCGAGCGCGGCAACGAGATGACGGACGTGCTCAACGAGTTCCCGGAGCTGAAGGACCCGAAAACGGGCTATTCGCTCATGCAGCGCACCGTGCTGATCGCGAATACGTCCGACATGCCTGTGGCGGCGCGTGAAGCGTCCATTTACACCGGTATTACGATTGCGGAGTATTTCCGCGACATGGGCTATTCCGTGGCTCTGATGGCCGACTCCACCTCCCGTTGGGCGGAGGCTCTGCGCGAGATGTCCGGCCGTCTGGAGGAGATGCCCGGCGAGGAAGGCTACCCGGCGTACCTGGGCAGCCGCTTGGCGCAGTTCTATGAGAGAGCGGGCCGCGTGCGCACGCTCGGCAGCGAGCCGCGCGAGGGCGCTCTGTCCGTCATCGGGGCCGTGTCGCCTCCCGGCGGCGATATCTCCGAGCCGGTTTCGCAGGCGACGCTGCGTATCGTCAAGGTGTTCTGGAGCCTCGACTCCGCCCTGGCCTACAAGCGCCATTTCCCGGCGGTGAACTGGCTGACCAGCTACTCGCTCTACACCGACAACATGGGCGGCTGGTTCGACGAGAACGTCGATCCCGAGTGGATGCACCTGCGCCAGCGCCTGATGGGACTCTTGCAGGATGAAGCGGAGCTGGAGGAGATCGTGAAGCTTGTCGGCATGGACGCGCTTTCCGCTCCTGACCGTCTCAAGCTGGAAGCGGCGCGCTCCATCCGTGAGGACTTCCTGCATCAGGATGCTTTCCATGAGATCGACACCTACACCCCGCTGAAAAAGCAGGATATTATGATGCGTCTGGTGCTCGACTATTACGATGAGTCCACGCAGGCGCTTTCCACGGGCGTTTCCGTGGAGGATCTGGTGGCCCTGCCGTCGCGCGAGCGGATCGGCCGCTTCAAGTATACGCCGATCGAGGATGTGGACGCGGCCTATGAGGACGTGCGCCGCGCACTCGCCAAGGAAATCGCGGACTTGCAGCAAAAGGAGGACTTCTGATGCCAAAGGAATACAGGACCATCCAGGAGGTGGCCGGCCCTCTGATGCTGGTGCGCGGTGTGGAGGGAGTCACCTACAATGAGCTGGGCGAGATCGAGCTGGCCAGCGGCGAAAAGCGCCGCTGCAAGGTGCTCGAGATCGACGGCGGAAACGCGCTGGTGCAGCTCTTTGAAAGCTCCACCGGCATCAACCTGAGCAACAGCCGCGTCCGCTTTCTGGGGCGCAGCATGGAGCTGGGCGTTTCGGAGGATATGCTCAGCCGCGTGTTTGACGGCCTGGGCCGCCCGATCGACGGCGGGCCGGAGATCCTCCCGGACAAGCGCATGGACATCAACGGCCTGCCGATCAACCCGGCGGCGCGCAGCTACCCGCAGGAGTTCATCCAGACGGGCGTTTCGGCCATCGACGGCCTGAATACCCTCGTGCGCGGCCAGAAGCTGCCGATCTTCTCCGCGAGCGGTCTGCCGCACGCCCAGCTGGCGGCGCAGATTGCGCGTCAGGCGAAGGTGCGCGGCACGAGCGAGCCGTTCGCCGTTGTGTTCGCGGCCATGGGCATTACGTTTGAGGAGAGCAGTTTCTTCATTGAGAGCTTCCGCAAAACAGGCGCGATTGACCGTACCGTGCTGTTCATCAACCTCGCGAACGACCCCGCCGTCGAGCGTATCGCCACGCCGCGTATGGCGCTGACGGCCGCGGAGTATCTCGCGTTTGAGCGCGGGATGCACGTTCTCGTCATCCTCACCGATATCACGAACTACGCCGACGCGCTGCGTGAGGTTTCCGCCGCGCGTAAGGAGGTGCCGGGCCGCCGCGGCTATCCCGGTTATATGTACACCGACCTCGCGTCCCTGTACGAGCGCGCCGGACGGCAGAAGGGCCGTTCCGGTTCCATCACGATGATCCCGATCCTGACCATGCCCGAGGACGATAAGACCCACCCGATCCCCGACCTCACCGGCTACATCACGGAGGGACAGATCATCCTGAGCCGCGAGCTGTACCGCCGCGGCGTAACGCCGCCGATCGACGTGCTGCCGTCGCTGTCGCGTCTGAAAGATAAGGGCATCGGCGAGGGTAAGACGCGCGCCGACCACGCGAACACGATGAACCAGCTGTTCAGCGCCTACGCGCGCGGCAAGGACGCCAAGGAGCTGATGACGATCCTCGGCGAAGCGGCTTTGACGGACATCGACAAGCTGTACGCGAAGTTCGCGGACGAGTTTGAAAAGGAATACGTTTCGCAGGGCTACGAGGCCAACCGCGACATCGAGGAGACGCTGCGGATCGGCTGGAAGCTGCTCTCCATCCTGCCGCGCTCCGAGCTCAAGCGCATCAAGGACGAGTTCCTGGATGAATACTATGGCAAGGAATAACGCGCGGACAAACCCGAAAGGAGGCGAGGCGGCTTGGCCGGAACGCATGTAAACCCGACGCGCATGGAGCTGACGCGCCTCAAGCGCAAGCTCGTCACTGCCGTGCGCGGGCATAAGCTGCTCAAGGATAAGCGCGACGAGCTGATGCGCCAGTTCCTGGATCTGGTGCGCGAGAACAAGATGCTGCGCGAGCGTGTGGAGGAGGGCCTGAAAATCGCGAACGCGAATTTCGCGATGGCCCGCGCCGCCGATCGCGGGGCCGTGCTCGACGTGGCCCTCATGACCCCGAAGCAGGAGGTGCAGCTTGAAGCGGGCGTGAAGAACGTGATGAGCGTCGAAATTCCCGTCTTTACGACGAAAACGCGCACCCCGGATCCGAACGATATCTATTCCTATGGCTTCGCGTTCACATCCGGCGATCTGGATGTGGCCGTGCGGTCGCTCTCCGATCTCCTGCCCGACCTGCTGCGTCTGGCGGAGGTGGAGAAATCCTGCCAGCTCATGGCCGCCGAGATCGAAAAGACGCGCCGCCGCGTCAACGCGCTCGAACACGTCATGATCCCCGATATGCAGGAGAACATCCGCTATATCACGATGAAGCTCGACGAAAACGAGCGCAGCACACAGATTCGCTTGATGAAAGTGAAGGACATGATGCTGAAGGAAGCCATCGAGGAGAGACGGGCGAAAAGCGGACTCGAAGCGGAGGGATGACCTCTTTCGCCTTGACAACCATAGAGAAATTGGGTATCATAAAAACAGAAGGGGCGCTGCCGCATGACGGTTAGCCCCAATTCCTGGTCAAACTAAATTGCTGACCGCTTGGGTGCCGTCCAAGCGGTCAGTACGCTTTTGGGGCTATGTAGAGCATCATCAGAACGATGATGACAAAACATACCGCGAAACGAAGGACTTTCGCCCAACGTCCGTTTCCCATGCGCATCACCCCCTTTCACA
>DVGZ01000104.1 GCA_018712435.1 Candidatus Caccousia avicola | reverse complement strand
TTATTATCTTTTTTTATCACTGCTAGCTCTTTTGTAATCGCTAATCGCTCTTTTGGGGGATGGGAACAACTATCCCAAAATGAACAATGGAGCGCTGTTATTTTATTTGTGACTATACTATTTACCATTGGTTTTATACTCGTGATACAGTCCTTGCTTGAACTGGCGAGTTTCTGCCGCTGCAAACTGCTATTCAATCTCACCTGTTGCCATGCGTTCCAGCTTATCCAAAAGCACATTGCAAGACTCTTCCTTTCGGTGAAGAAAACATCCCGGCAAATCTTCGGTTGTCAGTTCGAGCAACTGGTCCAGGGTGTTGATCTTACGGCGCTTCAGGCCATTGTAAACAGATACTGGAAGATCCATGTCCTCCAACAATAACTCCCTGCCGCGCAAGGTAGGAAAAATTTGAATGAGTTTTTTGTCTTGATTCATGCGTTGACCTCCTGTTCCTGATGCTCTGATCGCCATCATTCTGATAAGGAAATGGACCGCTGTAGCGTCCCATAATTTGCCGAGCCAACCGCCCCAGCTCTCGCTCTGTGAGCAGTTTTTCTGCCGGACGGCTTAGAGGGCAGGCGGATGGGTTCCTGATGAGTCCCCCGGTAAACGGTAACGGTCATGGATGGCCCTCCGACAATTGCAGCTTCTGAACATAGCGCAGATCATAAAACTGAATCGGTCCCGCATTCCGGTTCATTTCCTGAAGAACCTCCGGAGTGATCAGGGAGTGCAGGCCATCGGTGAGCATCACCGCACATACGCGTCGGAAAAAATGGGAAACCAGCCGGTCATACCCTCGGCAAGGCTTCTTACCGGCAGGCAGCTTCTGGGGGATAAAGGTATTCTGCACAAGAAACATATCCGTCAGGTAATTGGCGTAAAACATCACTTCCGACAGGATCCCCACTTTGCGGTTGTTCGCCTTGAGTTCAAAGAGTACGATATTCTCCCCGGCAGTCGTCCACAGATCGATAGCCGATTTGCCACCGGTGAAAACCCTTGTCTCTTCGGATACCTGTTCTTCAAACAGACCCACCGGCAGCTGACGAAAGAATTGGCAGGGTTCCTCCAGAAGCAAGCCGTGTTCCCGGCACAAATTCGCCAGGAGTGGGGTTTGCTCTTGGGCAAAGAGAGCTTCGATCTGATTTTCGAGATGGTCGTTTTCTCCCGCCTCTCCGGAAGGAACATTGTTGCAAAAGCGATGGACGGCCAGATATTCCCGGAACTTCTCCACAATACCCTCCAGTTCCGGCGACAGGGAAAACCACTCGGCAAACTGCTCTTGGAATTTCATGGCCCGGTACACAAAACGCCCGTAGTGCCCTCGATAGGGCAAATTCCGGGGCATCGATGAAACGGTGAGTACAACCTGCCGGACGCAGTCGCAGTGGGCATGGATCAGCAGTGCCCATGCCTCAAAAGCGGCATCATCGGTTTGCATATTCCAATTCTCTTTTGGCGCTGCACCGATGGCTCTGGGTTGGAGCTCCATAACCACTATTTGCTCGTCCTCACCAGGATAAAACCGGATGTTTTTGGGAATCTCTGCCCCCTTGGCGATCTCCCGGAATCTGGCTTTCATCTTAGATTTCAGGGATTCTGGACACATGATTTCTCCTCCTTGACGTTTGTAATTCCGTGATTCAGAATGTGAATCAGGTTCCGAGCCTCTGCTTCTTGGAACGTTATGTTGGAGATAGGGCGGCCGTCCTGGGCTGCCACGCCAAAGACATTTCCGCACCGCACCAGCAGGTAACGCCCGTACCGTTCCGGCCACGCGGTGAGATCCTCCCATACCGGACAAAACTCCTGATTCAACAGAGTGATCTTTCCCTCCCGCAGGGCGCAGGAACAGTCGGCGGCGGTGAGGGGCCAGCCGGTCTCCCCGTCTGCGCAGGCGTGAAGTTCGAGGGCGTCATACCGGAAGGGCAGCCGCATCCGGCCTTCCAGGTCCATTACACCCCAACCCTCGTCCTTGGCGGCAAACAGGTCTCCATCGGGCAGTTCGACAGCCTCGTAGCGAAAGGAGACGGCAAGGCGCCCGCTCTTCGTTTCCATCAACCCCCAGCGGCCACCCTTCTCCACGGGGAAGTAGTCGGATAACAGGTCCGGCAGGCACTGATACCACGCTAAAGGCTGCTGTGGAAGAACCCGGTCTCCATCAAACAGGCCGGAGATGATGCGATTACCTCCATAAATGCTGCAAGCTTCCATCCTCATATCTCCTTAAAGATTGGTAACTCATATGTACCCATGGGCCGGTCGCAGTAATATTGGCCTGTGGGCTGATCCATACCCGCATCGTGGCAGTTGAACTCCTCCGTTTCATATTTTACCCGGTAACCGATGGAACACAGCAAGGCAAAGTCCCGCTGCATGGTCCGCCTGGAAACCTCGGGGAACTGTTCCCGATACCAAACACCGCAATTCTCCAATGGCAGATTGTCCATCAAGTACATCAGCCGCCGAAGATGATTCTGAACTCGGGCCTGAGCAGGGCTATCCGGTTGAACGGCTGGAATCAGACCCTCCCGCTTCAGTAGGAAAGCATTCCGCTGTGCTTCGTATACAATCGGCACACCAGCCTGTCGCAGCAGCTTTAAATCCCGAGAGAAGGTCTTTCGGCTTCCGGGCAGACAATCCGTCAGTTCTTTCAGGGACACCTCTTGGCAGTTGCGCAGCAGATGATACTCTCCCAGCAGCCTTTGTAATTTGGAAATCGCCTGTTCCATGGGATCATCTCCTTTCTGCCATCCAGTATATCATGACGGGAAAAAGGCGAAAAGACAACAGTGTGTCACTCTCTATATGCTGACACACTGTTGTCTGAAATCATGCAGGCCAATAGGGTAAACTCTTATCAGGTATCGTGGAAAACTCATAGAGTTCAGATGGGAGAAGTAAAAATGAGTGTGGAAATTTTAGATTTGCAACATGGTATATGGGAGCCTTTGGTGGATATTACTTTGGGGAATACCCGACTGCTGCTGGACGCAAGTTCCAATCTGCCGATGCTGGACGCCGGCAGACATCCATGCTATTTCAGTTCCATTCCTGCGGCGTATCCTGTGGATTTCTCCTGCGTGGATTGGGCCATCTTTGGACAGCCCAGACAGGATTTGGCCGCTCTGTTGGATGGGCCGCTGGCCGATACACCGGTTCTGGTAGGACCAGAAACCGGACGCTTGTTGGAATTCACCGCCCAGTCAGAGCAAAAGGCCGTACCGGAACTGGCTTTTGGATTCCAGCCCTGGCACGCTGTTCAGTTGGGTGATATTCGGATTACACCAATCAAAGGACAGTATTCAGGCGGAGACGGGTGCGCTTTCCTATTGCAGGGGAGCGGACAGGCCATATTACTGATGACCGGAAGTCTGCTGGGGCAGGAGGAGTTCCGAAAAATACATGAACTGACAGGAGGACGGCTGGATCTGCTCATTGCTTGGGAAGGCCAGCCGGCAAATACAGATACAATGGCAACAGAACTGGAGAACATCATGAATGCTCCAGGGACCGTGTTTGTCACGGCATCTCCTCTGGACGAGCCGATGATTCAGGCGGTGACCCAAGCCGCCGGCGCCGCCGAACGCACAGTGTGGGAGGATTCGTTTCAGCGCAACGTACGACAGAAACAGTTCTCAGAAGATACTCAACTCTTTCACCCGGAAGACCCAACATCGGCCGTCGTCATGGCCGGACTTCCAGATCGAAAGGTAATTTTTCTGCGGCCCTCCATGCTCCCATTCTGGGAAGCCTATCTGGACGCGGATCGGGAGAAGGCCCGTCCCGTGGTGTATGATCCTTCCCGGCAGCGTTGCCTGCCCAGCGCCGCTCTGCTGGATGCCTGTACCCGCTGGGGAATTTCGTACAAATCGGGAAATGGAAGATCAAGATTCAATGAACAGCTAGAACGGGCCGAGGCGTTTCTACAGCCAAAAGACGTTCTGAATCTCCAGGAGGACTTTCCTGATGGGTGTCGAGAACTTCTGTTGCTGTCCCAGAAGCCTGTTCTTCTGCTTCAGGAGCTCGTCCGCCGGGCCGACCTCAAAGTTCTGGCCTCAGCACTAAAAGGGACGCCACCTTCCGTAAGACACAGGTTTATCTCCCTAATGGAACCTTCGCAGGGAGAGAAATTCGATCGGAGGTTACAGTCGATATGGAACCTTCGCTTCAAGGATGTTACGCGCTTCCAGTGGGAACTTTTGAATCTTGCCGACTATATAGCAACCTCCATGAAATAGTTAATGTTGAATCAGCACCCGTACTTCCCGTTCTTCTACGTTCCTCCACAGCAAACGATGGGACAAATAAGCCTGTCTTTTCCATATGAAATTTTTGGATCAGCCCTTCCGGCATCTTTTTTGCTGCGGGTAGTATCTGCCTCTCCCACATAAGTATTTCTATCCATATTCTGTAACAAAGCTCAGACTGTTAAGCATCAGTATACAGAAACCCCCAGATGTATTCAATATATAAATATAAAAATTTTATTTCAGTCCAACCTGGGCGCAAGCGGTATCCGCATATCTTTCTGAGCCGACAGCATTTCCCTCACTGCATCTTCGTTAGGCCAGTAATCTGAAAGTGGAATCTTCCGCGCCTTTCCGTTTTGTTGGATAACCAGCCGGGGAATATTTTCTTTTTGCATCTGAACCAGCCGCAGCAGATCGTTGCCATCCTTCTGCCGCACAGACTTTTCCAGGTATTTCAGTACCGACAGGCGGTAACTCTCCAGGGTGTGGTCGGTGCTGGTTGTGGTAAAGGCGATGGGAATCTGCTCGTCCATCTCCCGGATTTCATCACACACCGGATCGTTCCCAGCAAATCCACATGAAAAAAGCGCCTGGGCGTCACAAACCGCGGCGGATATGCTTTTATTATGTGTCCGCCGTGGTTTCCTGCATATATTCCCGCGGCGTTTTACCGAAGTACTCCTTGAATCTGCGGGTAAAATAAAAGGCGTCATCGATCCCCACCGCGCTTGCCACCGCGCTCACACTGTGGGACGCACTTTTGTCAGCCAGAATCCGGGCAGCCTTTTTCATACGCACCTCATTGACGTAATGGAAAATACTCAGGCCGGTTTCGTTCTTAAACAGACGGCACAGATAGCTTTTGTTCAGATGGACATGCTCCGCCAGTTCCTCCAGCGTGATTTTCTCCATATAATGGCCGTCAATATAGGCCAGTGCGGACGAGACTTCCTTTTTGCTTGAAACGTTCCGGGAGGAATCCGGAAGCACAAACTCCGACAGCCCGTCGATCAGGGTGCTTTGTAACGTGTCAATATGCAAGGCGGATTTGAGCTGCTTCATCAGAACGGCGGCGGTGTCTCCAAGTGAAATGTGCAGTGAGAGGAGAAGATGCTCCATACAGCTGCAGCAGCAGGAGCGCACCCAGTCCGGATCGTAACGGTTCTGTGCGCATACGGATAGAAAACCCCGGATCTCGGTCAGAGCGGCATCCCAAAGCCTGGATTGGCATGCCGCAACTGTTTTTTTGAGAAAATCGTGATAAAGAGACGGATTTTCCTCCTGCAAGGGTGAAAATTTTTCGATGGGGAAAAGATGCGTGTCGGGAAGATAAAACGCATAGCGCAGCGCGTTCTGGCATTTCTCGAAGCATGTGCGCAGGGAGGAAATGCCGCCATTGCCAGAGCATACGCCGATCGCGATGGCAGGCTGCGCTTTGAAATAGATTTCGGCCTGCCGCAGAAGTTGACGGCTGCGATTGGGAAGGATATCCGGGCCGGCAAGATGGAAAAACAGGCAGAGAAGCTGATCCTGCTGCGGTTGGATGGTCTGTATCGTACCGGCTCCGGACAAGATTTCCGGCAGAATAGACTGGAATTGGCGCAAAAGCGGTTTTTGGTGCTGTGCCTGCGCACCGGACAGATCAATCAGCATCATTCCATGCCGCGCCTCGGATCCGCGGCTGTTGGTGAGAAAATTTTGCACGTCCGCGGAAAGAGCGCCGTCGGTAAGCAGAGCGCGTTCCATTTCCGCAAACAGAAGTTTCTGGCTGTTTTGCTCCTGCTGGAGGGCCTGCTCCGCCGCTTCGACCTGCTTTTTTCGCTGAAGGCACAAGCTCTGTGAAATCTTATCCAGATATTTTAGCAGACGGGAGCGCGTCATATCTGTTTTCAGAATATAGTCAAGCGCCCCCGCTGTGAGCGCTTCCCTCACCAGTTCAAAGTCGGAATAATTGGACAGCACCAAAATAGCTCCGTCAAAGGACAGGGCGTTCAGCTGATGGATCAGTTCCAATCCGTTCATGACAGGCATTTTCAGATCGGTCATGATGATATCCACACTGTTTGTCTTTAAATATTCGAGGGCTTCCATGCCGTTGTTGGCCGTTCCCGCAATGATGTAATCGGTATCCTCCAAAAGCTTGCGGACGCCGATTTTGATCATAGGCTCATCATCAATCAAGAGAATTCGGAACATTTTTCTGCCTCCTTGCTTGGGGTGGGGGGATGGTAATACGGCAAACGGTGCCTTTTCCTTTTTCGCTGCTGATTTCCAACCCACCGGCTGTGCCGTAGTAAATGTTCAGGCGTTCGGATACGTTATTCACGCCGATTCCGGAAAACCGATCCTTTTCCCTCTTGACCGGCAAAGAGGAAAATCCGCAGCCGTTGTCCCGCACCTCCACAATCATATATCCATTTTCGTTCAGACTGCTGCTGACGGTGATCACAATAGCCTCCGACATGTTTTCCGTTCCATGGATAATGGCGTTTTCCGCGAGAGGCTGGAGGATGAAGCGCGGCAGAAGGCGCGCGTTGGTTTCCTCCGCGATCTGCCAGCATACGTCGAAGGAATTCCCATAGCGTATCTTCTGAATTGCAAAATAATGAGAAAGGTTTTCCACTTCTTCCGAAAGCGGAATGAATTCATCCGTTTTCATAATTGTGTTGCGCAAAAGAGCGCTCAGAGAGGAAAGGCCTTCAGCCACAGCGGGAACGTCGTTGATAGTGGCGACCCACTGAAGGGAATTGAGGGTATTGAACAGAAAATGGGGGTTGATCTGATATTGCAGATTTTTCAGTTCCAGCTCCCTGCGGCGGATCTGATCCTCTTTGCGGCGCGCCATTAAAAGCAGAATTTCGTCCATCATCCGATCGATGGTGCGTGCCAGGAAGCCCAGTTCATCCTGATTCTGGTCGTTGATGTGGACATTCAGCTCCTCGTCGGATTTGATGTTGCAGGCGGCAATGATATTGCGGATGGGAGAGACAATGCTGACGTATACAACAAATGTCAGCAGCAGAGAGAGAAAGATCAGGGCGGCCGCAATCCAGAACAGGACGGTGTTGATGCTCCGGGTTTCCTCGGTGATATAGCTTTCCGGAATGTCGGCGATCAAATAGCAGTCAAAATCCTTATTGTATACGGCAACCGCGATCTGATGTTCCAGATTGAAGGTGCTTTGCCCCGCTGTGGTATTGGTCCGGATTTCCTGAAACAGCCTTGAGTCCGCGATATTTTCCCCAAGAAAGCTGCGGTCCTGCGAGGAGAGCACGTCGCCGTGTGCGTTTACCAGCATGATGTTGGAGGAAGGGCCGAATGTGACCCCAGCGAAGATTTTTTCCTCAAACAGCTGCTCATTGATATAGACCATGATATAACCGACCGCTTCCCCGCTGAAATCCACACTGTACAGCTTCCTTCCCAGCACCAGCTTGTTTTGCGACCGGTAAGTATAAATATATTGCAGGCTGTCTTTGGGGGAAGCTTCGTCAATGGTCTCCACGAGCTGTTCGCTCTTTTCATAGGGGATATCGTCGTAGCCGCGATCATAGATCGTCGTTCCGTCCAGGCTGACGATCCGCAGATTCTTCAGATAGGTGGATTGCAGAGGGATGGCAGTGGCCAGCTCCCGGATGGCCAGCACCATTTCTCTGGAAACGGCCTGTCCGTTCAGCGTCTGCCGCAGGCTGTCCTGAACAGCGTCCGCGATGGAAAGGGTGGAGCAGTAGTCCTGGTACTTCTCCAGCTCAATTGTCATATTGGTGTTGATGGAGCGCATGGTTTGCAGGACGGAGTCGCTGATCTTGTTGTTGATGGATCGGGTATACACATGATAGGCATAGGTACCGATGCAGACAGTGGGAAGCAGGGAGATCAGCAAAAACACGGCGAGCAGGCGGTACTGGATTTTGATATTGCGGATCCAGGAGTGCACTTTGCCTCCCTGCCCCGAAGGGTTTCTCCTTTTCAATCCCGATCCCTCCTTGATTCTATAGAAAAGCAACAAAAAAGTTTATTTATTTAGGCAAAGTATACATGGACGCTTGCCAAAAGTCAATATAGTACAGGTTCTTTGAAATTTTATATATGTTTTTATACAGACTGCCGTTTTATAATGAGCACAAAGAGGAAGATATGGATACTCTTACAGCAGAAAAAGGAGGAACTACATCATATGAAAAAAATGGTAAGCCTGACTCTGGCGCTTTCTTTGTGTGCGGCAATGTTTACCGGATGCAGCAACGTTTCCCCCAGCACATCCACGCCGGGCGAAACAGCGTCCGATCCCGAATCAGCGTCCGTGTCCTCGCCTGCTTCCCAGGGGGAATCCTCGGGCAACAAGGAGTTTGAGAACAAGGAACTGAACATCGCAATTTTTGAAGGCGGTTACGGTCCCGAATATTGGGAGGAAATTGTCAGTCAGTTTGAAACGGCCTACGGTGTGAATGTAACCATGCAGATCAGCCCGACCATCGGCGACATTATCCGTCCTCAGATTGTGGCGGGCAACGTTCCCGATTTCATTTCCATGAACGACAACGATACCTCCGGCCTGATCTCTTCGCTGATCCGTGAAAATGCCCTGATGGACATTACCGATGTGTTTGAAGGCCCCGGTCTGGAGGACACCTCCCCGCTCAAGGATCAGGTACTGGACGGCGTGCTGGATACGGCCAAGTGCTCTCCCTACAGCGACGGAAAGATTTATCTGGCCCCCTTCAACGCTTCCCCGCTGGGCCTTGTCTACAACAAAACCCTATTTAAGGAAAACAACTGGGAGCTGCCCGAAACCTGGGATGAATTCTTCGAGCTGGGCGATAAAGCCAAGGAAAAGGGCATTGCGCTGCTGACCTATCCCGGCCAGTATCCGGGCTATATGGAGTCCCTGCTGTGGCCGGCGATCGCTTCTGCCGCCGGTCTGGAAACAGCCACCGACATCAGCAACTATGTCCCCGGTTCCTTCTCCTCCCCCGAGGTGATGGCCGTGCTGGAGAACATTCAGAAGATTTCCACCGGCGGTTATCTGATGGAAGGCTCTGTGGCGCTCAACCATACGCAGAGTCAGACTGAGATGATGATGAACAAAGCGGTCTTCATCCCCAACGGCAACTGGATGGAGGGCGAAATGAAGGACGCGCCGCGTGCGGAGGGCTTTGAGTTTGGTCTGACCACAGCTCCTTCCATGAAGGCCGGTGACGCCCAGTATGTCATGACCAGTGTGGAGCAGTTCAGCATCCCCGCTGCCGCCAAGAATCCTGAGCTGGCAAAGGAATTCCTGCGCTTCCTGTACACGGAGGATTCCGTGAAGCTGTTTGCGGAAAAGGCGGGCGGCATCTATGCACTGAAAGAGGCCACCGAGTGGAGTAAGGATTATGTGAGCGAAGGCGTGTACAGCATGAATGAGGTATACGACGTGGGCGACAGCATGGTCTTTGGTTTCGCGGCTCTGCCGGAAGGCTGCAAGGTAACCCCGCGCAACGAAGTCTTCCAGTCCATCGCCGATCTGATGAACGGCGCCATGACGCCGGAACAGTGGTCCCAGAAGGTGGAAGCTTCCTTTACCGAGGTAGCAAATACCGCAGCGGGATAACACGTCCATAATCTGTACGCAACGATGCCCTGCCAGGCCAGACGCAAGTGGTCCTGGCAGGGTATTTTAAGAAGAAGGGGGTTCCTATGTCGGAAAAATCAAAGAGACCGGCGAGGAAAAAAGGCGGATTGCACCGGCTTCCTGTGGGATTTATCTGTGTGTGTGTTCTGCCGACCTTGCTGCTGACCATTACCTTTACCATCATCCCCACAGTCCGTGCGCTGTGGATGTCTCTCTGGGACTCTACCGCCCTGAGCCTGAACCCGAGCTTTGTGGGACTGGATAACTATATCTATATGTTCCGGGACGAGTATTTTTTGCAGGCTCTGGCCAACACGGGCAAGCTGCTTCTGGTGGTGCCGATCATCACCATCCTGTTTGCCCTCATCCTTGCCTTTATCCTTTCCCAGACGAAGCTCCGGGAGCGCGGCCTGTACCGCACCATCTTTTATTTTCCGAATATTATCTCCATGACGGTTGTGGGCATCATCTGGTCCTTTGTGTTCCATCCCACCATGGGAATTGTGAACACCTTCCTGCAATTTGTAGGTCTTGGCGATCTGGCCAGGCCGTGGGTCGGAGACAGCGCCACCGCCCTGTGGTGCATTGCGATCACCCTGATCTGGCAGGCAACCGGCTACTACATGGTCATGCACATGGCCTCCATGGATGGTATTTCGAATGAGATTTACGAGGCGGCCACCATTGACGGCGCTTCCAGCTTCCGCAAGTTTATCAGCATTACCATTCCCCTGATGCGCGATATCATTGGTATTACATTTGTTCTGGCCATGTCCGGTACCATGAATCTCAGCTTTGTGCTTTCCAGGGTGATGACGGCCGGAGGGCCGAACGGCGCTTCCACCGTGCTGCTGCAATATATGTACCAGCAGGGCTTTGTGAATGGTAACTTTGGCTATGCGATGGCGATCACGGTGTTCTCACTGACCATTTCGGTGATCCTGTCCCTGATTTCCCGCTGCCTTTCCAGCCGAGGGGAGGAAAAAAGATGACGGCAAACGAGAAAAGCATCCTTCGCGCACGGATCATAAAATGGATCACCCGCGTTTTTCTGATCTTAGTTGCGATCGTCATGATGTTCCCTCTGGTGTGGAATATCTACTCCTCCTTTAAGACCAACACCGAGTTTCTCACAAACGCCTTTGCCCTGCCGGGCGGCCTGGAGTGGGACAACTACGTCCGCGCCATCGCGAAATCGGAATTGGGAGCCAACATTTTCAATTCTCTTTTCGTCGTGCTGGAAACTCTCTGCATTCTGATGCTCTGTGCCATTCCCTGCTCATACTGTCTGGTACGGTATAAATTTTTCGGTGTGAAGGTAATCACCACGGTTTATATGGCCGCGATCTTTATTCAGGCCACATACATCATGATCCCTCTGTTCCTTCAGATGAACGCACTGGGCATGCTGAACAATCGCGCTGCCATGGGCTTTTTGTACGCGGCCATGCAGTTCCCGTTTGCTATTTTCCTGATGACCGGCTTCATGCGGTCGATCCCCCGTGATTACGAGGAAGCCGCCATGATCGACGGCTGCGGGCCGGCCGGTATTCTTCGCCGCGTCATTGTTCCGATGGCAAAGCCCGGTATTGTCACGGTCGGCATGATTTCGGCCATGAGCGCATGGAACGAGTATCCCGTCGCCTTGGTGATGCTGACGGATTCCGCAAAGCAGACGCTTCCGATTGGAATTGCGAATCTGTATGAGATTCAAAAATACGCCACAGACTGGGGCGCTTTGTTTGCCGCTTTGGTGCTGGCTCTCATTCCCACGGTTATCCTCTTTATTGTCGGACAGAAACAGCTGCTGCAAGGCATGAATGTCGGCGGTCTGAAGGGCTGAGACAAAAAACAAAAGAACAGGTGCGCAACATACCGCACACAGAGAAGGCCGTCCCGGCAAAATCAGGGACGGCCTTCGTTTTTCGATATTTGCAGTTCTATGTCCTATATGCTAAACTATTGTCATTGCGTTTTATGTTTTTACCCTTCTAATCATACCATCATCCGCCGGCAATGCTCCCGAAGCTATCCCCTTGCATGGGAGGGATAGCTTCTTTGCAAGCAGATATGGTTCCAGCGGTTTTCATAAGTTATTGCTTCTGTCATGCCGCCGTCGAAAGGCTTAAAAAAGGTTATCACAGGGAGTGTGGGTATGAAATCAATTATTATATGGGGAAAACAACGGATAGCCGGAATGCGTTTCACCACGAAGTGTATTCTTCTGCTGTTCCTCGGGGTACTAATCCCTTTGACAGCTCAAAGCGTGGTATTCCGCCTGCACACGGAGGAAAGCGTTAACCGCGAGCTAATGGAAAAGCTGAATCAGGAACTGCAGGACGACGCTGACAAGTTCGCCGCCGTCCTTTCGGAGCTGACAACCATCGCGGGGGAATACCGGCAAAATGAAATGCTGTATCATTACCTTGATCAGGAGTACAGTAAGGATCTTGAGGTGATGGTGCGTTACCAAGACGATCTGTATGGTCTCTTTACCGGAAAAGTGCTGTTTCCGAAGGAGATTCGGAGCATCTGCGTTTACACAAACAACGAAGGACTGTTCAACAGCGTTTTCGTCCGAAAGGAGGACAACGTTCTGGACGGCTCCCTGGGCAGAACGCTCCTGTACAGCAATATGCAGCCGGTTACGGGCAAGCCTTCTATGATGCTGCAATCCTGCTTTGTGGAGGATCGGGCCTCTCTGTACGACGAAAACCGTTTCCTGAGCCTTCTTGTCACGCTGGACTATTATCAACAATACGGGCGGTACGATAAGCTTATGGCCGTCGACGTTGATCTGGGCTACGTTTCCTCCGTTCTCAATGCGGGAAATCTCTTCCGCAATATCATCATGACGGATTCGCAGGGGGTGATCCTTGCGGACGCACACGGCTACAGCGGAGGACCTTCCTATTTTTCCCCACAGGACGAGGAGTTTGCCGGGATGCAGATCATGGAAAAGCAGATTGGCTCGTTCCCCCTGACGCTCTACGGCATCTGCGATCCCGAGATATTCGCAAAGGAGTTTGACGAGGGACGTTTCCTTTCGATCGGAATCAGCGGGGTATGCCTGTTGATCTGCTGTGTCTTTATCCTCACGCTTGCGCGCAACATCAACCGGCGCTTGGGCAGCCTTGTGCGTCAGGCCGGCGAGATTGCACACGGCCATTTTGTTACGACGAAGGTGCGCGAGGGAGGTCGTGATGAGTTCGACTTGCTGCAAAACGGCATCAACGCGATGAGTGTCCAGCTCAAAACATTGATCGAGGAAGGCTATCAGGCGGAAATCGCACGCATGGAGCTTGAAAACGAAACCAATCAGGCAAAGCTTCTGAGCCTGCAGGCACAGGTAAACCCACATTTTATGTTCAACGCCCTTGAGAGCATCCGTCTGCGCGCCCTTGCGAAGGGCGAGCGCGAAACGGCGGGCGTCATTAAACATATGGCCCGGATGTTCCGCAACCTGATTGAGTGGGACAGGAACGTCATTCCCCTGCGCGAGGAGCTGAAATTTCTCGACGAATTTCTGTACATTCAGCGCTACCGTTTTGAGGACGAATTTTCTTACGAGATTGACGTTGCGGGCGAGGCATACGACTGCCTGCTGCCGAAAATGATTCTCCAGCCGCTGGTGGAAAACGCCTGTGTACACGGCGTTGAGGCGGTTGCGGAGGACCGGTGGGTCGGTATCCGTGCTCAGACAAGCGGGAACGTGCTGGAAATCCGCGTTGAGGACAACGGCGGCGGAATACCGCCGGAAAAACTGACGAAACTGCGCTCCATGATCAAAGGCGACGCTCAGGCAAGCCGCAGCGTCGGCGTATGGAATGTTTACCGCAGGCTCGCGCTCTCCTATGGAGACGCGTTTACCTTCCAAATTGACAGTACACCCGGCCGCGGCACGGTGTGCACTGTGAGAATTCCGATGAAGAAGGAGGACATCACATGTACACAGTTATGATTGTGGACGATGAAAAAGCCATTCGGAATAATCTGCCGCACGCACTTGATTTTCGCAGTCTGGGCTTTCGGGTCAGCGCTGTGGCAAAAGACGGCAGAGACGCTCTGGACCAGCTTGAAAAAACCCCCGTCGATCTGGTCTTTCTCGACGTATGTATGCCGGTACTTGATGGCGTTGGCTTTCTGCGGGAGCTTTCCGCATGGGAGGAAGACAAGCGCCCGTTTGTGGTGATGCTTTCCGGCTACAGTGAATTTGAGTACGCCCGCGCGGCGATTCGGTATGGCGTCAAGGGCTATCTGCTCAAACCCATCGACGAGGACGAGGCGCAGCCTTTGCTGCTCGACATTCGCCGCGAGCTTGACGAACGCACCCAGAAGCGGGCGGAAGCCGGAATCGGCGAGCGGGTCCGGCTGCTGCGGGAATTGTACCACGGCGCGAATGCGGACAGATCCCTCCTGCGCGGCAATATTCTGCTCTATGCGGTTTGCCTGGATGGCACATCGGAAAGCGCGGGGCTTCCCGCGATCCGCGAAATTCTGGAGGGACAGCTTCCCGGCGGAGCGGAAGCTTTCTTCCGCAGCCAGGGCAGCGCCGCCGCATATCTGCTGCCCGTCTCCGCTCTGGAACAGTCACAGGGAAGCGTGACGTTATACGGGCGGCACATCTCCCGGATTGTGCGGCAGCACGGCGGCACCTGCGCCCTGCTGTTTGACGAGGAGATTTTTGAGAAGCCGGAAAACTCCTTCCGCGCTGACTGTGAGGAACATCTTTACCGCATGATGACGGAGCTGTTCTGGGGCGGGGATTCTGTATTCTCAACGAAAATGCCCGCACGCTGTCTCACGCCATTCTCGGAGAGTCCGCTTGACAATGAGGAAGCTCTGCTGGAAACCTTGATCGCAGCGATCCGGAAGGCGGACGAGGAGGAGCTTCGCGCCGCGTTTGAGGATCTCACGCGCACTGTGGAGAAAAGCCATTTGCATTTTGCCCTGCTGCAAGGCATTTGCTATCGGATTTATTATGCTCTCTTGGGAGCGCTCCCAAGAGACGAAGCCGTTACACGGCTTCGTCCCTTGGATCTGCGTGATACATCTGCCTTTTTGCGCTACCCCGCGTGGCGGGACACACTCTGGAAATGGCTTTGCGAGGCGTTCGCCCTGGCGGCCGAGGAGAGCAGGCAGAACCAGAAAGGAATTGCCGGTCAGGCCGAGGCGTATGTGCGAGAGCATTTCCGTGAGCCTGTGTCCCTCAAAAGCGTGGCGGCCGTCTGCTTTGTGAGCCCGGCGTATCTCGGCCGCTGCTTCCAGCGGGAGATGGGCGTCAGCTTCAAGCAGTTCGTCAACGATCTGCGTCTCAAGGAGGCGGAACGGCTTCTTTTGGAGACCGATCTGCGCATGTACGAGATTGCCGAAACCGCCGGTTTTGGCGAGAGCAAACGCTTTGTGGAGAAGTTTACCGCCAGCTTCGGCTGTACGCCCGCCGAGTTCCGCAGAGTGAAAGCGGAGCAGGAAAAATGAGAGCAAGATTTGCACAGTTCGCAATTTTTGATATAAAACAGTTCAAAAAAACGGAATATACAATACTTTTTTAGGAATGATCCACAGTCACGCGGAGAGGTATAATCATGACAGCGAAATGATTTCCAGCGCATTCAGACACAAGAGAGGAGTATGATCATGAAGTTCAAAAAACTTTCGGCTATTATGCTTGCGATCTCTATGCTGGCCTCCCTCGCGGCATGCGGCAACGGCGATACCAGCTCCGCGGGCGGCGGCACGTCCGGCGGCGGAGACGCTTCCCAGGCACAAACGTCCGACAACGCCGTCACCGATGGCGATTACGGCGGGCTCGTCGCGCTTCCCGATGCGGGTGATCCGATTACCTACACGATTTTTGTCCGCGACCCCGGCACCGCCGCCTCGGATGACAATCCGGTCATTCAGAAGATTGAAGAACTTACCGGTGTCAGCTTTGAATATGAATACCTTGTCGGCGATCTGGACACAAAGCTTGGTACCATGGTGGCCGGCGGCGATTATCCCGACGTCGTGTTCTCTCCCGAGGGTGTTCCGCAGTTTGTGGAATCCGGAGCGGCCATTCCTTTAGAGGATAAGATTCCGCAGTACGGCAACCTCAACGCGATGTACAATCAGGTCATGCAGTATCTGGAAAAGGAAGACGGCCATGTCTACACCATGCCCATCTACGGATACTTTTTCAACGATATGACCAACGAGCCGATCACATTTGAGTGCGGCTACGGCTTTTACATCCAGAAGGCCGTTCTCGAAGAGGCCGGATATCCTGAGATCAATACGGTGGACGAATACTTCGATCTTATCGAAGCCTATATGGAAAAGCATCCCGACATTGACGGTGTCAAAACTTCGGGATTTGAGATTCTCGTCGATGGCTGGCGCAACTGGGCGCTGCTCAACCCGCCGCAGGCTCTGATGGGCGTGGGCAACGAGGGCAACATCACCGTCGATCAGGAAACACTGGAAACCTCCTTCCATCAGATCAGCGACGTCGCCCACGACTACTACCTCAAGCTCAATGAGGAATACCGCAAGGGCGTCATCACCCCCGAAACGCTGACGCAAACATACGACCAGTATATCGCGAAGCTCACTTCTGGCTCTGTGCTTGGCTTCTTCGATCAGAACTGGAACTTTGCCACCGGCGAAAACGTGCTGAAGACCGATGGCAAATATGAGCGTACCTATGTGAGCGTCCCGCTGCTCGCCGAAGGCTATGAGGGCGGTTACATTGACAAGGCCACCGGCATTCCGCAGGCAGATAACGGTATTATCATCACCAACAACTGCGAGAATGTGGACCGTCTGATGACCTATTACGACTGGCTCCTGCAGAGAGAGGTTCAGGATTACCTCAACTGGGGCGAGGAAGGCGTCGACTGGAACTACAACGAAGACAAGACCGACAAGATTCTGACCGCTGAGCGCCGCGCCATCAACCTCGACACCGCGAGACTGCGCGACGAAACCGGCTACCAGCTTTATAATTACGCTCCCCGTTGGCTTGGCATCTATAAGGAAGACAATATGCCTGTTGATCCGGGTTACTCTTCCGCCGAATACCTTGCCAAGCAGAGCGAGTACGATCAGGAGTTCCTGGCAGGTTACGACATGGAATACCCCGCTGAGCTGCATGGCGGCGCAATCGAGCGTCTTGACTATTATCCGGTTTGGGGCATGACCATTGAGGATGGCAGCCCTGCCGCCGTCAGCCAGCAGAAGATGCTCGACGCGGAGACCAGATATTATCCGAGACTGATTCTCGCCGCCGACGAGGCTGAGTTCGAGTCCATCTGGACGGAATTTGTCAACGAATTCAATTCCCTGGATCTCGCCTCCTATCAGGAGGAAATCGATCGCCAAATCGCGGCGAAAATGGGCAGCTGAGTCATCCCGGTTTACTTCAGCAGGAGGGCGCATAACCCTCCTGCTGCTTTATCCGGACATGGAAGCGAGGAGGAAAGCATGAAAAATAAGCTCAAAAAGCTGGCGGGGCAGAAGGTTCTATACTTTATGATCGTCCCCTGCATGATCTATACGTTTATTTTCAGCTACTACCCCCTGAGCGGCTGGATCATGGCGTTTCAGAAATACAAGCCCGCAAAGGGCTACGCCGGTTCGGAGTTTGTGGGGTTTGATCAGTTTACATTTCTTTTTACGGACAGCGAGTTCTGGAAGGCGATGCGCAATACCCTGGCCATGTCGCTGATGAACCTGTTTTTCGGTACGGTGCTCGCTATCATCTTTGCCCTGCTGCTCAACGAGCTGCGGATGCAGGGCTTTAAGAAATTCACCCAGACGGCGTCGTATCTGCCGCACTTTCTGAGCTGGATCATTGTGACCTCCCTGGTGGCCGATATGCTCGCAAGCGACGGCATGGTGAACCAGCTGCTCATGGGACTTGGCCTGACCAGCAGTCCGATCCTGTTCCTCGGCGATGCAAAATATTTCTGGTGGGTGGCAACTTTTGCCAACGTGTGGAAGGAAACCGGCTGGAACTCCATCATTTATATTGCCGCCATCGCAGGTATCGACCCGACCATGTACGAAGCGGCGGAGCTTGACGGCGCGGGCCGTTTCAAGAAAATGTGGCATGTCACCATTCCGGGCATTAAATCGACAATTGTCGTTCTGCTCATCATGAACCTTGGCTGGATCCTGAACACCAGCTTCGAGGTTCCTTACCTGCTCGGCACCGGAATGCTGCAGGATGTCTCGCAGACGATTGATATTTTCGTTCTCAAATACGGCATGAGCATCGGCAACTATTCGCTCGCGACAGCTGCCGGTATCTTTAAATCCGTGATCTCGCTGATTCTTGTCTTTGGCACCAACGCGTTTGCCAACCGGCTCGGCGAGAGCAGCCTGATGTGAGGAGGGGAAAAGGATGGCAGCTACAATAGCAAAACGGCGCAGAAAACTTCGGCCGGGTGACGTAATTTTCCGTCTGATCAATGGGCTGATTATGATATCCACGATTGTGGTGATGATTTATCCGTTCTGGAACACCATCGCAATCTCCTTCAACGACGCGCAGGATACGCTGCGCGGAGGCATCACCCTCTTCCCCCGCGTCTTTTCGACATACAGCTATGAAACGGTCTTCAAAAACGATCTGATGCTGACGGCGGCTGTAAACTCCGTGCTGCGCACACTGATTTCCACGATTCTCGGTGTTGGCGTGAGCGCCCTGATCGCCTATGTGCTTTCGCGCAAAGAGCTGATAGGACGCAGATTTATCACGGCCTATTTTCTCGTCACCATGTACATTTCCGCCGGCCTGATTCCGACCTACTTTCTGATGAAGGATCTGCATCTGCTCAACAATTTTCTGGTGTACATCATTCCGGGTCTGGTGAGCGTTTTCAACGTTATTGTCGTGAAATCCTTCATGCAGGAGCTGCCGGACAGCCTTACGGAAGCGGCCATGGTCGACGGCGCAGGATACTTCCGCTGTTTCTGGCAGATTGTCCTGCCGTGCTGCAAACCTGTCCTCGCAACGGTCGCGCTCTGGTGCGCCGTAGGTGCGTGGAACCAGTGGTTTGATACCTTCCTTTACGCGTCGAGCAAGGAAAGCCTGACGACGCTGCAATATGAGATGATGAAACTGCTCTCCTCCTCCATGCAGACGGGGCGTGACGAGTCAAGCATCTTCGGCAGCGATCAGGTTACGAACACCGTCACTCCCGCGTCCATCCGCTCAGCGGTCACGATTGTGGCCTCCGTGCCGATTCTTGTGGTCTATCCCTTCCTGCAAAAATATTTTGTCAAGGGTGTAACGCTGGGAGCCGTCAAGGGCTGAGAAAAAGCCCTTTTCGCAACAAAGCGTCCGCAGCCGGAACGACTGCGGACGCTTTGTCCATTACAGAAGGCGCGTTGCCTGATAAAGCTTTCGAAATTCGGTCGGACTGTAGCCCTTCAGCTTGCGGAAATTCCGGTTGAACGAAGAAACGGAATCGTAACCGCACGCGGTACAGACGTCCGCAACAGAGACGCCCCCGTTTTTCAGCAGCTCCTCGGCGGAACGGATTCGCAGGTATGTCAGGTATTCGCTGAAAGTTTGTCCCATGCGGCTGCGAAAGACCCTCGTAAAGTAGTATTTCGATACTCCAACCCGCTGCGCGGCCTCGTCAAGCGAAAGATCTTTTGTATAATTCTTTTGCAGGTATTCGAGCAGACGGTCAAATTTTTTTCCAAGACCGGAATTCTCACGCGGCATCTCCATCCGGGGAGCGGCCCCGGCAATGCGGTAATCGGCGTAGCAGGCAAAAATTTCAAGCATTCTGGCACAAATCAGAAGATGCCACGACGGACTGCTGCCCCAGTACAGCAAAACAATTTGCATGAAAAGGGTAATGATTTTTTCATAAATCTCCGGACAGGAAGCAAAGGAAATGAGCACCGGCTGGGAAAGCAGGGAACGCACCTGCAAAAAACCGGTCTGATGGCAAAAGGGCTCAAGATCCATAAGAAAAACAAAACGGGCGCCGGGCGAAGGCTCTGAGAGTTCATGCAGCTCACCCGGAGGGATCAAAAAGAAATCGCCCGGTTTCAGGAGGTAGTTGGTTCCCTGCACAGAGACAGAATAATTCCCCTCCAGCGGAACCACAATCTCCTGCGCGTCATGCCAGTGCCGACGGTAGGAATCCGACTGTGTGTTGTACCACAGACGCAGTCCTGCCTTTTCAATGAAATCCGGCACCTCATATTCCTCCAAGCTGCTCGGCCTATCGGTGGGATGAAACTGATCCGGCTGTACTTTGTATCGTTCCTTCTGTTCCGGCGTAAGCGCAAACAGATGACCGGGATTCATGGAAAATCACCTCCTATGGGAAAACATACTCATATTATATCATAGTTCTTACATAAAACAAAAGTGGAATTTGTGCACAATTGGGGGAAGGAGAAGAAAAAATGGAGAATTTGAGCCAAAAAGTATACCGCAACGTATGGAATGAGATCGGCAAAAGTGAGGTGGAGATCGAGGAGAAGCTGCGCTCCATCGTCGATGGCTTTTTCTTTGAGGAAGGCCAGAAGGTCTATTTCCCCGTCGGAGACGACATGGCTTACATCGAGGACACCGGCAACATCGACGCGCGCACAGAAGGAATGTCCTACGGCATGATGATCTGTGTCCAGCTCGATAGAAAGGAAGAGTTTGACCGTATCTGGAAGTGGGCGAAAACGTATATGTACATGGAAGACGGCGAGAATGAAGGGTATTTTGCCTGGTCATGCAAGCCGGACGGAACAAAGAACGCATATGGCCCTGCCCCGGACGGCGAGGAATTTTTCGCGATGGCGCTCTTTTTCGCCTCCCACCGCTGGGGAGACGGAGAGGGGATTTTCAACTACTCCGCCGAAGCCAGACGTCTGCTCTCCGCCTGTCTGCACAAGGGAGAGAACGGCCGCCCCGGACAGCCGATGTGGAACCATGAAAACCACCAGATTCTTTTTATTCCCGGTTCCCCATTCACCGACCCGTCGTATCATCTTCCGCATTTTTACGAGCTGTTCGCCCTGTGGGCGAACGAGGAAGATCGTCCCTTCTGGAAGGAGGCCGCCCGTGCGAGCCGCGCATTTCTTGTGACAGCCTGCCACCCAAAAACGGGTATGAATCCCGAATACGCAAACTTTGACGGCACACCATATAAGGAAGCACGCTTTGGACGTCACGACTGGTTCTACAGCGACGCATACCGCACCGCCGCGAACATTGGCCTTGATTTCGCATGGTTCGGTGAGGACGTAGGGCAGACGGCGGCGATCCCGCGCCTGCAATACTGCCTTGGCGTAGTCAACCGTGACAATCCGTTTGTGACATACGAAATTGACGGTACGCGTCTTGACCAACCCGCGCTGCACCCTGTCGGCCTGCTTGCGACAACGGCGCAGGGCTCGCTCGCCGTCCAAGAAAATCTCGCAAATCCCGTTACGGCTGAAGGAAAGCTTGCCCGCGAATGGGCAGAACGTTTCTGGAACGAGCCGCTGCGCCGTGGTACACGCCGTTACTATGACAACTGTCTTTCCTTCTTTGCATTTCTTGCCCTTGGCGGCCGGTATCGTATCTGGTAAGTTCCTTCCGGGATATTTCCAAAAGAAAAACGACCATTCGGCAAGTTGTATATTTAAGTCATATGATCAATTTCAGAAATCCCCACAAACCGTGAGGTTTGTGGGGATTTCTCGCGTGTGCGGGATGGGTTAAAAACTTCAAATAGATTTGTCCGCAGCCTTGTGCTATACTTTTTAAAGAAACAGAGTGAAGAAAAGTTTGCGGGGGCACACAACAAGTCAGCCAAAAAGGAGAGATGGACAGTGCTTGACTTAGTGGAACGAGAACACAAAGAAAAATCAAACAGAAAGCGTATTTTCAAAATTATTGAGCAAATTCCAGAGGGTGTTCCTGCCGGATGGGAAAGAAAAACACTTGCTGTCGGTGGGTTGACATACATTGGTTTTTCTGAAATACATCCCGAATATCTTGTCTGTATTTCTTCCCAGGGACAGAGCTTCCTTGATTGCACCACAGGAGAAAAGCGATATGTTGAGGAACTCTATGATGAAGACGACCTGATCGCATATTCCGATGGAATAGAGAGTGAGAAAGTATGTATCGCCGGCGAAGGGGGCGGCGGATTAAGGCACTATTCCAAGACTGGAAATATTTTAGAACAAATCTCTCCCATTTGGCCCGCACAACAAATTATTTTCATGCCCAATTATTGCT
>DVGZ01000103.1 GCA_018712435.1 Candidatus Caccousia avicola | reverse complement strand
CGGCAGGCTGCACCTCTGCCTGCGTCTTTCTCCCGCCTCAGGATCAGTTCCGCCCGAACTCCGAGAGCACCAGCCCCTCGTTGCGGTCCAGGGTCATCCCCACGCTCCAGGAATTCACAAACAGAAGCAGCGGATTGCCCTTTAAGTCGCGGATCTTTTTCATATCCGAGGTGCCGCTCAGATGATCCAGATCAATGTCCTTATTCTCAATCCAGCGGATATGCTCGTAGGGAAGCGCCTCCAGCCGGATATCCACATTGTACTCATGCTCCAGCCGGAACTTCAGCACGTCGAACTGCAGCACGCCTACCACGCCCACGATGATTTCCTCCATGCCGGTCTTGTACTCCTGGAAGATCTGGATCGCGCCCTCCTGGGCGATCTGGCTCATGCCCTTGACAAACTGCTTGCGCTTCATCGTGTCAACCTGATAGACACGGTTGAAATGCTCGGGGGCGAAGGTCGGGATGCCGCCAAACTGGAATTTTTCCGCGCCGGTGCAGATTGTGTCCCCGATCGAGAAGATACCGGGATCGAACACGCCGATGATGTCGCCCGCGTATGCTTCGTCGATGATCTCGCGCTCCTGCGCCATGAGCTGCTGGGGCTGGGCGAGCTTGATCTTTTTTCCGCCCTGCACATGGTAAACCTCCATGCCCTTCTCAAAGCGGCCGGAGCAGATGCGCATGAACGCGATGCGGTCGCGGTGCGCGCGGTTCATGTTCGCCTGAATCTTAAAGACGAAGGCGGAGAAATCCGGGCGGAAGGGATCGATGGCTCCCACGTCCGCTTCCCGCGGCAGCGGCGGAGGCGTCAGACGCAGAAATTCCTTCAGGAAGGGCTCAACGCCGAAGTTGGTCAGCGCGGAGCCGAAGAACACGGGGGAGAGACGGCCGTGGCGCACCGCGTCCATGTCGAACTCATAGCCCGCGCCGTCGAGCAGCTCCACGTCGTCGCACAGCGTCTCATAGTGGCTCTGACCAATCAGGTCGGACAGGCCGGGATCCGACAGGTCGGCCTCGATGACGGGGACCTCGTGCTGGCCGTTTGCCAGTTCATCCACCGCGCGGAAGGCGAGAATTTCGCGCTTTTCGCGGTCGTACACGCCCTGGAACTCCTTGCCGGAGCCGATCGGCCAGTTCATCGGGTACGTTTTGATCCCCAGCTCATACTCGATCTCGTCGAGCAGATCGTAGGGGCTGCGCGCGTCGCGGTCCATCTTGTTGATGAAGGTGAAGATCGGGATATCGCGCAGCAGGCAGACCTTGAACAGCTTGCGCGTCTGCGGCTCCACGCCCTTGGCCGCGTCGATCACCATCACGGCCGAGTCCGCCGCCATCAGCGTGCGGTAGGTGTCCTCGGAGAAATCCTGGTGGCCGGGGGTGTCAAGGATGTTGATGCAAGATCCGTCATAGCGGAACTGCATGACGGAGGAGGTCACGGAGATTCCTCTCTGCTTTTCGATCTCCATCCAGTCCGAGACGGCATGACGCGCCGTCTTTTTGCCCTTTACCGATCCCGCCAGCGCGATGGCTCCGCCGTAGAGCAGAAGCTTTTCCGTGAGCGTCGTCTTGCCGGCGTCGGGGTGCGAAATGATCGCAAAGGTACGCCGTTTCTCAATTTCATTTCTGATATCTGCCAAAGCAAAGCCTCCCTGTGTGAGCTGAATTCCGTATGGAGCGGGCCGCTTTTGGGGCCGCTCCCGGGTCCGGTTTTCAGACCCGATTCGCAATTTTTCATTATACAATATTTTACCCTTAAATTCCACAGAAGGGATGGATTTCCCAAAGGATTGTATTGTTGCACAAAGAAACGGGAAAGCCCGTCGGGGGCTTTCCCGCTCCTGCCGAAAACCGGCGTTAGTATTTTCGATCGTAGTAAAGGTAGGACCCGGCTTTGAGGACAATCGCTGCGCACAGCAGGCCAAACGATGTGTAAAAGGCGGCCATGTTGAACAGCCCCGTGCCGAACACGACGATCGCGGTCACAAGGAGCAGCGCGTCCATGGGAAAGCCGCCGCTCTTGTCGTGCAGAAAATGCGTGCGCTCGTCGCGCTCCGCTTCCTGCTGTTCCCGCAGGAGCAGGCGGTTTTTGAGAAGCTTTTTGTTTGCGTGGATCCGTACCCCGAGGAAGATTATGCCGCCGAAGTAGAGCAGATCCGTCACAAAATCCGCTGTGCGCGTCATCATGCGGGAATCTCCTCCGCCCAGCTCGACCAGAACAATCATATAGGCCGTCATCAGGACGATTGCCGTCCAGCAGCCCCAGATCCGCAGCCGGATGGTTTTTGTGTAGGCCGGTGCTTCAGATGCTTTCATACTTCTCCTCCTCCAGCTTCAAATTCTCCCGCAGGCAGTACAGCTCCTCAATGGTCGTGCCGAATTCCAGCGCGATCCGGTACGCCAGCAGAAGGGATGGGTTGTACTGCCCCTGTTCCAGAGATATGATCGTGCGCGACGAGACGTGGACGCGCTCTGCCAGCTGCTGCTGCGTCAGGCCCTTCTCCTTGCGCAGCTCGCGAACCCGGTTGTTCACTCCATCCCTCCTCTCTCCATCAAAAACATGAAGGAAACTTCATGTGAAGCTACCTTCATATTACAGGAGTTTTCCTGGTTTGTCAAGGTATCCGGCGGCGGTTTCAGAAATTTCTCCGCGTCAGCTCCTGCGCGAGGACGGCAAGCTCCGCGCGGCGCTCCTTCCAGTCCGGGAGAAAGGAAGCGACGCGCGCCCAGAAGCGCGGAGAGTGGTTGTGCTCCGCGGTGTGGCACAACTCATGGACAATGACATAGTCGATGCAGGCGGGGGAAGCGGTGATGAGCCGCCAAGACAGGGTGACGGCGTTTTTGCCGGAGCAGCAGCCCCAGCTGGTGCGGGCGGAGCCGATGCGCACCGAGGTGGGGAAAAGGCCGGTTTGCTGTGCCCAGTACGAGACGCGTCCGGGAAGCGTATCCTTTGCCAGCGCGCGGCAGACGGCGGCGGCCTGTGCGCGCACCTCCAGCGGGCCGGGGCCGGGCAGGACAAAGGAGCCGTCCTCCAAGCGGGCGGGAGATCCGGGAAGGATGGGACGTTCCGCTCCGAGGAGCGGAAGCGTCTGCGGCATGGCCTGCGCTTCCCGGTGTCGTTCTTCTCCCCGCTCGCGTACCAGCGCGGATTTTTCCCGGATCCAGTCCTCTTTTGCGCGCACAAATTCGTCGATCCGCGCTTTGGACAGGCGAAGCGGAGCGCGCACCTCGAATGAGCCGTCCGGACGGATATAGATCCCCACCGTTTTCCGGCGGGAGCGGATGAGCGGATATTCCATAAAAAGCCCCCCTGACTGTGTTTCCATTTTCTGGTTTTTCCCTGTCTGTGCCTGGCCGAAAAGAGGAAAATTTCTAACGGTATGGTATCACAGAGAAAGACTGGGGACAAGGCACAAATAGGGCTGGCATTTCGGGCGGCGGGATGCTATAATGAATAGAACACAAGCGGAAAGGCCGCGCACGGACGAGAAGGAGGGAGCCCCCTTGCTGTTTCACAGAAAGAAAAAGGATTATTTCGGGGACAAGATCGAGACAGACTGCGTATATTGCCGGTTTGGCTCGGATTTTGACGGGGCCGTCGTGTGCAAGGTGGGCCTAAACCTGGAACCGGACGGCTCGTGCCGGAAATTTTCGTATGACCCGCTCAAGCGCAAGCCGTTTGCCCCGCCGCCGCTGCGGGAATACGATCCGGACGATTTCAAGCTTTGACAGGGCGGGCGGAACGCCGAAAAGGCGTCCGTCCGTTTTCTTGCTGCCTTTAGGCTTAACAAAACCCCTGGTTCAACCAGGGGTAAATAAAAAAGCCTTGGCAAATAAAACCTCCATGCTACAATCAAGATGGTTTGGCAACCGCATCACGAAAGAGCAAGGAGGTTTTATGCAAATGAAAAATGAAGTAAAACATACAGCGCACTCCAGCTATCGGTGTGAATATCATCTGGTGTTCGCACCGAAGTATCGCCGAAAAGTAATATACAAAGCATTACGCAGAGACATCATCGAGATTTTCAAAAAGCTGTGCAAGGAGATGAAAGTAGAAATCATTGAGGGAGAGGCGTGCCCGGATCATATTCATATTTTAGTGAGTATCCCGCCGTATATGAGTATAGCACAGTTTGTGGGGACGCTCAAGAGTAAAAGCGCACTGATGCTTTTCGACAGACACGCCAATTTGAAGTACAAATATGGGAGCCGAAATTTCTGGTGCAGAGGATATTTCGTGGATACGGTAGGCAAAAATGCAAAAATGATCCAGGAGTATATCCGGAACCAGTTGGAAGAAGATTTGGCAAGTGACCAAATCTCTCTCAAGGAGTACATGGACCCGTTTACGGGTAGCAAGAAAAAGTAGGCAAAAATGAACAGCCGCTTTTAGCGGCTGCCTGTAGTAGTGATGCGATGACAAACCCTCAGTACCCCTTTCAGGGGTCAGCAAGTACTGACCCCTCTGGGGTCTGAGCAAACCACTAGTTTACTAGTGGTTTTGATTATGATGATATGTAACATTTGAGGGAGCGCCGCGGTATTCCGATCAGAACAGGATCGCGCGGCGCAAAGAAGGAGGCATCCGTTAGGATGGATCAGCCTGCGGCATACCGCGCCCCGACGCCGGAGGAGGCAGTCGGGCAATATGGCGACACCGTATACCGTCTGGCCTATGCCAAGACCGGCAGCAGGGCGGACGCGGACGACATTTACCAGGAGGTTTTCCTGCGTTATCTGCGCACAAGACCGGCGTTTGAAAGCCCGGACCACGCGAAGGCGTGGTTTCTGCGCGTGACGCTCAACTGTATGAAGAGCTTTTGGGGCTCGTCCTTCCGCCGCCGCACCGTCCCGCTTGACGAGACGCTGCCGACGGAGGACAATCCCTCGGACGGCTCCATGGAATCGTATCTCCGGCGGCTGCCGGAGCAGTACCGCGCGGTGATTCACCTGTTCTATTATGAGGATCTGCCCACAGCGGAGATCGCACGGCTTCTGCGCCGCCGCGAGACGACTGTGCGCGTGCAGCTGATGCGGGCGCGGCAGATGCTCAGGGAAATGATGGAAAAGGAGGACGGATAATGACCGAACGGGAATTTGACGAGAAGCTGCGTGCGCGTTACCATGCCGCGGCATCCTCCTGGACGCCGGAAACGAAAACGCGCGACGCCCTGGTGGAGCGTCTCACGAAACAAAAAGCGCCGCGCCGCGCTCCCCAATATCTGCGTCCCGCCGTGGCTCTTTGCTGCTGTGCGTTGGTAGCCGTGGCGGCGCTGTTCGCCTGGCAGGGGCAAACCACCGATCTGCCCGCTGTTTCGGAGGAGACGGTGCAGACGCAGGGGGCGGCCGATGCTGCCGCACCCTATGCAGCCACCGCCGGAGCACAGGAGGGAGAAACCGCCGGGGGTTCCGGGGAAGCTGCCGGAGCCAGCGGGGAGACGGCGGACAGAGCGGACGCGATTTCCCCCAAGCAGGCGGAACCTGACGCCGCTCTGGCCATGATGGCGCCGGAAACCTATGCGGACACGGAGCAGGCGCAAAACGATGCCGGCGCGGTTCGCAGCAGTTCTTCTCCTCTGACGGGAGAGGAAGCCCGCGCGGTCGCGGAGCTGGGCGCGCTGCTTCCCGCTTCGCAGGAAGCGCTGCCCGAGGAAACGGCATACCAGGAGACTTTGGAAAGCGGAACGGTTCTGACGCTTCTCTGCACCGGAACCAGCGGTGAATTATCGGTACGCGTGTCCGCTGTGACATCGGAACAGCGCGATCGTCTGGTGTCGGTGGACGAACCGGAAACCTATGATCTGACTCTGTGCGGCCTGCCGCTTGCGGAAAGCGTTCCGGCAGATCGGCAGTCCCGCGTGGAAAATCCCATTTTCACGGCGGAGGAGTTGAGCGTTTCCGTGCTGAAAGTGCGGCGGGAGCCGGAGGAGGGGACCATGCGCTTCGGCGTACTGTGCGGGGATTTCGTCGCGGAGTATGTCTGCAAAGGCATGACGGCGCAGGAGACCTATGACGCGGTGACGTCGGCGGCGTATTTTACGTCCGGGACATAAAAATCGCAAAAGAACAAGAAAGAGTGCGGCTCCGGTTATATCGGGCCGCGCTCTTTTGCGTGGATTCCCTTGCACCGTGCCGCCCGGCTTTGCTATAATAGCGGTGTCCCCGGCGAAGCCGCGTGAAGTTTTCGCTCAAGCCTTTTTCAAAAGGCTTGCCGGGGGATTGCAAAGGGGGCGGAGTCCCCTTTGATTATTCAGGAGGAGTTTTGATGGTTTCATTTTCCGCGCTGCTTCAGGAGGGCCGCACACCGACGCGGCGGGAGGAAATTTCCGCCGTCCTCGCGCTGTCGTGGCCCGCGATTGTCCAGCAGCTCATGCTCACATTGGTTCAGTATATCGACACCGTCATGGTCGGATCGCTGGGCCCGAACGCGACGGCTTCGGTCGGCGTGGTGTCCAGCTCCGTCTGGCTTTTCAACGGCCTTTTGGGCGCGGCGGCGATCGGCTTTGCCGTGCAGGTGGCCCAGCACATCGGGGCCGGGGAGACGGAACAGGCTCGCGGCGTGGTGCGGGAGTCGCTTCTGTTCAACGTCCTGTTTGGGCTGTTTATGGGAGCGCTGGCCGTGGGGCTGTCGTTTCCGCTGCCGGGGCTTCTGGGAGCGGAGAAGGCGATTCAGTCGGACGCGTCCTGGTATTTTCGGATCGTCGGCTGCTCGATGCCGTTCCTCATGGCGATCAATCTTCTCTCGTCGCTTCTGCGCTGCATGGGGGATACGCGCACGCCGATGCTCTATAATATTACCCTCAACATTCTCAACACGATCTTCAATTTTGTGCTGATTTATCCTTCCCGGGAAGCTCATCTGTTCGGAATGACGCTGTGGCTGCCGGGAGCCGGGCTGGGCGTGCCGGGCGCGGCGCTTGGGTCGGCGTTTGCTTCGCTGCTGGTGGCCCTCTTGTTTCTGCGGCGCTTTTTCCGCCGGGGCTTCCCGCTGCAAATCCATCTGCGCGACAAATTCCGGTTTACCAAGTCCTGTCTCTCGGCCATGGTGCGCATCGCGATCCCGCAGGCAATGGCGCACACGGCTTCCTGCGGCGCGCAGATCGCCGTCACGGTGATTGTCGCCGGTCTTGGCACGCAGGCCGTTGCGGCCAACTCGCTCGCCGTTACGGCGGAAGCGCTGTGCTACCAGCCGGGATACGGCGTTTCCACCGCCGCCACCACGCTGGTCGGGCAGGCAATCGGCGCGGGGCGGCGTGATATGGCGGTGCGCTTTGCGCGCGTGAGCACATGGCTCGGCATGGCGATCATGACGGGCACGGGCCTTCTGATGTTCCTGTTCGCGGAGCCGTTGATCGGCATGTTCACCCCCGACGTGGACGTGATGCGTCTCGGCGCGTCCGTTCTGCGGATCGAAGCGTTCGCGGAGCCGCTGTTTGCCGCGTCGATCGTGGCGTCAGGCGCGTTCTCCGGCGCGGGGGATACGAAGTGGTCGTTTGCCGCGAACCTTCTCTCCATGTGGGGCGTGCGTCTGCCGATTGCGCTCCTGCTCATCGGCTCGCTGGGCCTGACGGGCATGTGGATTGCAATGTGCTGTGAATTATCGCTCAAAGGCCTTGTATTCCTGTGGCGGCTTCGCTCCAACCGGTGGCTGGACAGCGGCACGGTGGTCGTGGGGAGAGAGCGCGCGTGACGTGTCCGGGTCTTGTACTTTGCCCATGAATACGATATAATAAAAAGAAATGAGAAAGGGTCAGCAGCGTATGAGTAAAAATTCCGATTTTTCCGATCTGGGACGGGATGTAGGCCGGGCGGTGCGCGACGCCGTCGAGGACTTCACCCATTCCCGGACGTTTGACGAGATCAAGCGCAGCGTGGACGATATCCGCCGCGGCGTGGATGATGCTATCGATAAAATGAATTCCCCCAAGCCCGGATCCGGGCCGATCCCCGGCCCAACTCCCGGCCCTGTGGAGCCGCCGTTTCAGGCTGCTCCTATCCGGCAGGAGCCCGCCGCGCCGCAGAAGCGGGAATTCAACCCGAACCGCAAGAAGGAAAAGCCCCGTTTTCCCGCCCCTTCCAGGGCAAAATCGATCACGTTTCTGGTTTTGGGAATCGTGTTCGGTTCCATATTCAGTCTTTTGAGCGTGGCTTTTTTGCTTGCCACCATGCTGGGGGCTTCGCCCATGGCGTTCCCGGCCGCGTTTTTTGGCGTGCTGGCTGTGGTGTCCGCCGTGGGGATCATCAGCGGCGGGGTGGGATGCAGCTTTCACAAACGGTTCCGCGCCTACTGCGAATGCCTTGGCCGCGCGGATTTCTGCACGGTGGAGCAGCTGGCTGCTCAGGTGGGCCGTTCGAAGAAAAAAACGCTGCGCGATTTAAATAAGATGATTGTGCGGGGCTGGTTCCCGCATTGCCATATTGACCGCGCCGGAACCACCTTTATGGCGAATGAGGAGACGTACCGCCAGTATCTGCGCGCGGAGCAGTCGCGCATGGAGCGCGAAAACCGCGAGGCCGCGCGGAGCGCCCCGGTGGATACCGGAAACAAGGATCTCGACGAGGCCATCGAGGAGGGCCGCTCCTATATCCGCCGGATTCATGAGGCGAACGACGCGATCCCCGGCGAGGCGGTTTCCCGCCGGCTGGACGAGATGGAGGATATCGGCATTCACATTTTCGCCGTGGTGGAGCATAACCCGGAGAAGCTGCCTGAAATCCGCCGTTTTATGAATTATTACCTGCCCACGACGCTCAAGCTGCTGGACGCGTACCGGGAGTTTGACGGCCAGCCCGTGCAGGGCGAAACGCTGGCCAGCGCCAAGCGCGAGATTGAGGAGACGCTCGACACGATCGTGCTGGCGTTCCGGAACCTGCTCGACAGCCTGTATGAGAAGGACGCGATGGACGTTTCCGCCGATATCTCCGTCCTGCGCGCGATGTTCGCCCGCGAGGGACTGACCGGCAAGGATTTCAAGAAAAAGGACACGTCCGCCGCACAGGAGCAGGACGATCCCCAAATTGAACTGAAATTGTAGTAGAGTGGCGGCGCGCCGCGCCGCGGGAGGAGGATTTGCAAGATGGATGACAAGATGCCCCAGGTGTCTCTGGAACTGGACCCCACCCCCACACTGACGCTGGAAACGGAGGAGCCGAAGCAGGAGCTTCAGGCCGCCCCCAAGAAAGAGGAGGAAGCCCCCGTCCTTGACGACTCCAACCTGACGCCGGAGGAAAAGAAGATGGTGGACGATTTCGCGCAGAAAATCGATCTGACCAATACCTCCCTTGTGCTGCAATACGGCGCGGGCGCGCAGAAAAAGATGGCTGATTTCTCCGGTACCGCCCTGGACAACGTGCGCACAAAGGATCTCGGCGAGGTGGGCGACATGCTCAGCGGGATCGTGGGTGAGCTGCGCAACTTCGACGTGGAGGAGGAAGACAAGGGCTTTTTCAGCTTCTTCAAAAAGACCTCCAACAAGCTCAACAACATGCGCGCCAAGTACGAGAAGGCGGAAGCGAATATCAACAAGGTGTGCGAGAGCCTGGAAAACCACCAGGTGCAGCTCATGAAGGACGTGGCTCTGCTCGACAAGATGTATGAGCTGAACAAGGTCTATTTCAAGGAGTTGTCCATGTATATTCTCGCGGGCAAGAAAAAGCTGCAAAAGGTGCAGCAGGAGGATCTGCCCGCCCTGGCCGCGAAGGCCAAGGCCTCCGGTTTGCCGGAGGACGCGCAGGCGGCCAATGACCTCGCCGCGATGTGCAACCGCTTTGAGAAGAAGATTCACGATCTGGAGCTGACCCGCATGGTGTCCATCCAGATGGCTCCGCAGATCCGTCTGGTGCAGAACAACGACACCCTGATGTCGGAGAAAATCCAGTCCACGCTCGTCAACACCATTCCCCTCTGGAAGAGCCAGATGGTGCTGGCCATGGGCATCACCCACTCGCAGCAGGCCGCCGAGGCCCAGCGCGAGGTCACGGACATGACAAACGAGCTGCTGCGCCGCAACGCGCAGACGCTGAAAATGGCGACGATTGAGACGGCCAAGGAATCGGAGCGCGGCATCGTCGATATCGAAACGCTCAAAACCGCGAACGAATCCCTGATTTCCACCCTCGACGAAGTGATCCACATTCAGGACGAGGGACGCCAGAAGCGGCGCGAAGCGGAAGCCGAGCTCGGACGTATCGAAAACGAGCTCAAGCAGAAGCTGCTCGACGTGATGGTGAAGAAATAATCGGGAAGGCCCCCGCGGGGGCCTTTCTTTTTTGCTCTGAAAAAATGTCATCCGATGACGCAAAAAGTCGTTGCATTTTTTGCTCTGTCCGGGTATAATACAAAATGTTCGTCGTTTATGAAAACATAACTACCAGATATAGTAGATCATAAATAAAAAAGAAACGGCAAAGGCGGGAAAAAAGAATGAATGTAAAAAAGAGAAACGGTTCCATCGTTCCCTTCCAGAGGGAGTTTATCAGCCGTGCGATCGGCCTGGCGGCGGCCGCGGCGGGCGAACACAGCGACGAAGCTGTCGAGCGCACCACAAAGGCCATTGAGGAAAAGCTGTGCGCCATGGCGAAGGACGTCGTGGAGATTGAGACGATCCAGGACACTGTGGAGGAATGCCTGTTTGAACAGCAGCGCTTCCGCACGGCGAAGGCGTACATCCTCTATCGTATTGAGAAGGAAAAGGAGCGCTCCCGTGAGGATTGGAGCGAGGGCCTTCTCTCGCGTGAGTTCCTCAGCCCCTACAAGCACGCGCCGAACCCGATGGAACAGCTCGGCTCTTTTGTCTATTCCCGCACCTATTCGCGTTATCTGCCGAAGTGTGGCCGCCGTGAATTCTGGTGGGAGACGGTGCGCCGCGCGGTGGAATACAACTGCTCGCTGGCTCCTACGTCGCGCGAGGAGGCCGAGCGGCTGTACGACAACGTTTATCATCTCCGTCAGTTCCTGTCCGGGCGAACGCTCTGGGTGGGCAATACGCCCGTAGCGGACGCGTACCCGATGGCGAATTACAACTGTGCGTTTGAGGTAATCGACGATTTCCACGCTTACCACGATCTGTTCTATCTTCTCATGGTGGGCAGCGGCGTGGGCGTGCGCGTTCTGCGCGAGGACGCGGACAAGCTGCCGAAGATCCGCACCGACATGAAGATTCTGCACAAGGCGTATTCCCCGCGCCCGGTGAAGGAGCGTCTCGAATACACGAATCTCGATTTCAGCGGCAATGCCGTCACGATTGCGATCGGCGATTCCAAGGAGGGCTGGGCGCAGGCGCTCGAGCACTATTTCCAGATCCTCACGAACAGCGAATACAGCAAGCTGGACACGATCATTGTGGAGTACGACAGCATCCGCCCGCGCGGCGAGCGTCTGAAGGTGTTCGGCGGCACGGCGAGCGGCTATGAGTCCATGATGGCCATGCTGGACAAGATCCACAAGGTCATCACGATGGCGGGCGTGCGCCACGGCGAGCGTCTGACGCGCCTTGCGCCGCTGGATTTGCTCGATATCGCGAATATCATCGGCGAAAACGTCGTCTCCGGCGGCGTGCGGCGCACCTCCGAGATTGGCCTGATTGATCAGGACGATCAGGACTGCATCAAGGCAAAGAGCAATCTGTACCGTCAGGTCAATGGCCGCTGGGAGATTGATAAATCCATCGCCCACCGTCAGATGAGCAACAATTCCATTTTCTACCGCCGCAAGCCCACCCGCGAACAGCTGCACTGGCATTTGGAGCAGATGCGCTTTTCCGGCGAGCCGGGCTGGGTGAACGAGGAAGCCGGACTCAAACGCCGCCCGAATTTCAAGGGCTGCAACCCCTGCGGCGAGATTCTTCTGGACAGCCACGGCATGTGCAACCTCACCACGGTGAACGTGATGGCCTTTGTGAAGGACGGCGTGCTCGACGAGGAGGGCCTGCTGGCGGCGCAGCGTTTGTCCGCCCGCGCGGGCTACCGCATGACGTGCCGGGAGCTGGAGCTGCATGCCTGGAACACGGCGCAGCAGCGCGACCGCCTGCTGGGTTGTTCGCTCACGGGCTGGCAGGATATGGTGAACGCCGCCGGGCTGGGCCGCGAGGATCAGATCCGTCTGCTCGAAAAGCTGCGGGCGGCGGCGCACGAGGCGGCGGGCAAGCTGTCCCGCCAGCTTGGGGAGCGCGAGCCGCTTTTGGTCACCACCGTCAAGCCGGAGGGAACGCTCTCGCTTCTGCCCACCGTTTCGAGCGGTGTGCACTATTCTCACTCGCCCTACTATGTGCGCCGCGTGCGCATCACGGCCACCGACCCGCTCTGCCGCGTCTGCGAGGAGCTGGGCTACCCGGTCTATCCCGAGGTGGGCCAGGATCCGGAGACGTGCAAGACGAAGGTGGTGGAATTCCCCGTCAAAGCTCCCGAGGGCCGTGTGAAAGCGGACGTGTCCGCCGTGGAACAGCTGGAAAACTACAAGATGTTCATGGAGCATTATGTGGATCACAACTGCTCGATCACCGTCCATGTGCGGGACAACGAGTGGGGAGAGGTGGAAAACTGGGTCTGGGAGAACTGGGACGGCGTGGTCGCCCTCTCCTTCCTCAGCTATGACGACAGCTTCTATGAGCTGCTTCCCTATGAAGCCATCTCCGAAGAGGAGTATCTGCGCCGCAAGAAGGCGATGAAGCCCTTCAATCCTTCCCTGATCTCCAAGTACGAGCACGAGGAATCCGAGCTCGATATCGGCGACTCCGACTGCGTCAACGGCGTCTGTCCCGTCCGCTGAGCAGGCTGAGCCTGCACGCAATGGCCGCAGGCTAAGCCTGCATGCAATGGCCCGCGCGTTGGCGCAGTGGAGAAACGGCAGCCCGGCGGCGCGGGACGGTCTCACCCTGCTCCCGCGTTGATTGCAAACAAGGCCCCTCTGCGACACAAGATCGCAGAAGGGCCTTGTTCTGTGTCCCGCGCCGGTTCCACGGAGAAGCGCGGAAGGTTTGCTGCAATTTTCAGCTTGTTTATCATACTTATACTTGAAGCCCGCCTTCTTGGCCTGCTTGAAGAAGTTGTGGAACTGCTTGATGTAGAAGAGATATTCTTCTTTTTTGGTTCTGCGGTACAGGGCGATGCAGGTCAGGAACGCGTCGCCGGTGTATTTGACATACAGCTCGTTGTGCTTGAAGCCGTCCCGCACGCCGCCCTGCCAGGTGAACATGGGGTGGGTTTCCGTGGCGTGGTTGTAGGCCCAGTGGAAGCAGTCCTCCGCCCGCTCGAGCAGATGCGGAGCGCCTGTCATGTCGTAAATGGTCAGGTAGTTTACCGCCATCAGAAAGTTTCCGCTGTCCAGCTCGGAATAATACTTCTGATCCGCGCGGTAGTAGTGGCGCAGGCCCTTTTCCTCCGGATCAAAAAGCGTTTTCCAGAAAGCAGGTGACGCAGTTGCGGGCGCGCTCCTCCAGCTTTTCCAGCGGAAGGCCCAGCGCCTGCTCCACGGCGGGATTGTTCGGGTCCGGACGGGTCAGTCCCCAGCCGGTGGGGAAAATCAGGGGGAGGAGAGAAATTTTCACCTCGCTGACAAATGGCCGGAAGCGGGCTCCTTCAGCTGAGGCCATACGGTGGCCAGCATGGTGAAAAAGCACGCCGCGCCGCCGATGAAATTCGAGATCGGCTCCGCCAGAAAAACGCCGTTCACCCCAAGCCCAAACAGATGCGGCAGGATCAGCGTCAGCGGCACCACGATAATGGCCTTGCGCAGAAGGGAGAAAAAGACGGCCTGCTTGGAGCGCCCCAGCGCCACAAAGACCGACTGCCCCGAAAATTGCAGCGACATCATGAAGAAGCCGAAGAAATAGAGGTTCAGCGCCAGAACGCCGTCCGCAATCAGCTCCGGCTCGCTGTTGAAGATGTGAATGAAAAATTCCGGGAAAAGCATCAGAATGATCCACGCCACGGTGGTATAGGCAATACAGACGATGCTGGTAAAGCGGATGCCGGAGCGCACCCGGGCATACTGCTTGGCTCCGTAGTTGAAGCCCAGGACGGGCTGCGCGCCGTTTGTCAGGCCGTTGACGGGCATGGTGAGCACTTCGCGGATGGAGTTGATGACTGTCATAATGCCGACGTAGAGGTCGCCGCCGAACTGCTGCAAGGTGGCGTTGCATACAATCTGTACCGCGCCGTTTGTCACAGACATCATGAAGCCCGACAGGCCGAGCGCGGAGATTTGTCCCACCAGTGTTTTCTGGAGACGCATCCGCGCGGGCCGGAGATGGTAGATCGCTTTTTTGCCGGTCAGGAAACGCAGCACCCACGCCGCGGAGAGGAACTGGGAGATCACTGTGGCCAGCGCCGCGCCCTGCACGCCCATGTGAAGCAGGAAAATGAAAATCGGATCCAGCACGATGTTCACCACAGCCCCGAGCAGCACGGTCATCATCCCCATGCGGCCGAAGCCCTGCGAGTTGATAAAGCTGTTCATCCCCAGACCGATCATGACGAAGATCGTTCCGATCAAATAAATGGTCAGATAGCTGTCCGCGTATGGAAACGTTTGGTCGCTTGCGCCGAAGAGATACAGGATCGGTTTTTTGAGAGCGAGAAAAAAGACGGTGAGAACGACTCCCGAAATCAGCAGCAGAGAAAACGAATTGTTCATCACGGTTTCCGCGCGCTCATGGTTGCCTTCCCCACGCGCAATCGAGCACAACGGCGCGCCGCCCATGCCGAACAGCTGGGTGAACGCTGAAATGATGCTGATGATCGGGAACGTCAGGCCGATTCCCGTCAGCGCCAGTGTGGACACTTCCGGCAGATGGCCGATGTACATCCGATCCACCACGCTGTACAGCACGTTGATCAGCTGTGCCGCCGTCATCGGCACGGCAAGGCTCATGATGCAGCGCGCAACGCTTCCTTTGGAAAAATCATTCTTCGTTTCCGCCAACGCTCCGTTCATCCTTTCCATACAAAACCGGACATTCGTTTTCCCATACGGGAGCCGCTTTCCGAACGCGGGGAGCAGGGACTCCTCACCGCACTTTGCTTCCCCGCGGCATGAAGTTTTCGCCGAGCCTTTTTCAAAAGGCTCGCGTTTTCTTTTCGTGTATCCTTTTTATTGTACTCCTTTCGGAAAGCGTTGGCAAGAAACGGCTTATTCTTTTGCCTGTGCGGCGATCGCGCGTTTTTGGCGGAGCAGCTCCTGAAATTCGCGTTCAAGCGCTTCCTTGTCGGGGCAGCGGGGGAGGGAGAGACGGGAAATCACCTCCGCGAGACGCAGATCAAGCAGCTTGCCGTCCATTTTCTCCGGCTCCGGCTTGGGGGCGGATTTTGCCCGCTCAATGGCGGACGGCCCGCCCTCGTACCGCACCAGTTTTCCGTTTTCGAAAGCGAGCGTCTGCCGGGCCAGCGCGTCGGCAAAGCGGCGGTCGTGCGTCACCAGCAAAAAGCCGCCCTCATACTGCGCCAGCGTTTCCTGCAAGGCGCGCATGGAATCCATGTCGAGATAGTTCGTCGGCTCGTCGAGCAGCAGAAAATTGACGGGGGAGACGAGCAGGCATGCAAACGAAAGCTTCACGCGCTCCCCGCCGCTGAGGACGGAGACAGGGCGGTATACATCCTCCCGACGGAACAGCAGGCGCGCGAGCAGCGAACGCACCGTCTGTTCGTTCTGCACCGCGCCGCGCATCGCGTTTTCGAGAACGGTTTTCTGCGGATCGAGGTTGTCAAGCGACTGGAGAAAATAGCCGACGCGCAGCTTGGGCGCGGCGAAAATTTCACGGCTTCCCGTTTCGATCGCGTGCGCCAGATATCCCATAAGCGTCGTTTTTCCGCAGCCGTTCGGGCCGTAGAGGAGCGTATGGGATCCCTTTTGCAGCTCAAACGACGCGTCCCGGAGCAGCGTCTTTTCACCCACCGTGAGTGTGAGCGAGGGAACACGCAGCAGGATTTTATTTTCGGGAGGATTGGTCAGGGAAAAGTCAAAGTGGACGGCTTCCGCTTCGCGCGGGGCCTCCTTTTTCTCCAGCCGCGCCAGCCGCGACTCGATGCTTTTTCTGCCCTGTGCAAGCTTTCCCTGTGTATCGGTTTCGCTGCGCTTGTGCAGCCGTGTCTCGGAATTTCCCATGCGCGAGGGAGCGCGCCGCACGGCGGACTGCTTTTCCCGCAAGGATTGGATGGAGCGTTCGAGCCGGGCCTTCTCCTTCCGGTAGGCGTCCGCTTCAAAGCGGCGGCGTTCCAGCTCCTGTTCCTTTTGATGCTCAAACGCGTCGTAGCCGCCTTCATAGCGCAGAAGCTTTCCTTCGCGCAGCTCCCAGATTTGTGTGCAGAGCCGTTCGAGCACGGCCCGGTCATGGCTGACGAGGAGGAACGCGTTCTGCGTTTCCATCCGGCGGCAGAACAGCTCGATCCCTTCCCAGTCGAGGTTGGAGGTCGGTTCGTCCGCGAACAGCAGCGGCGGGTTTTTCCCCAGCGACGCGGCCAGCTTGCGGCGGGACTGCTCCCCGCCGCTCATGCGGTCAACAGGGGCGTGTGTGCCGCGCAGGCCGAAGCGGCTGAGCGATTCCGGATCCGGCGCTTCTTCCCCTGGACCGAGCTGGGAAAAGAACGCGATCGGACAGCGCGCGTGAACGGTTCCCTCGTCGGGGCGCAGACGGCCGGATAAAATGGCGAGCAGCGTGGATTTGCCGCTTCCGTTCGGCCCAACCAGGCCGATCCGGTCGCCGTCATACAGGGCGAGCGGCTCCGTGGAAAAGAGCAGACGTTCCCCCGCGTATTGTGTCAAAGCAGTGGTTTCCAGTAAAATGGGCATAAAAAATCCCTCCGTCACAGCGGGAGGGTTTTGTGCGGCGGGCAGCGGCGCGCAGCCGTACCCCTAAAAGGGACGGCGGCACGCAGGATCGCAAAGCCCCGAACGGCAGCACAAAACAGAGCGCCTGTCGCGCCCTCCCGACTCAAAAATCAGGTGTGCAGTCAAACCGTTCAGATATTACGCATCCTCTTTCGGCACCTTCGGTCTGTTTCCAAAAGCAAATTCGCGGCAGGCATCCGCCATGCCGGAGCGGGAAACAGAGCCATTCCCTTTCTTTGGATTTGTTTTCTTTATAGCACAGTTTTGGCTGTTTGTAAAGACAAAAAAAGGGGGCAGCTTTTGAGCTGTCCCCGAAGCTTGTCGAAAAGGTTGAGTGCGGGAAATTACAGATGTGCGCCGCCGTCCGGAAAAAATCGCTTTGCTCTTTTTCCTGGTTTTTCTATGGCTGCGCGATGAGATTGGCTTACTATGAGCTGCGTGGTCGGGGCTCTGCCCCGCGCCCCGCCGCCTTTGAAAAGGCGGGCGAAACTTTTACGTTTTTATGACGCTGTCCGTGTGCGCATCTTTGCACTCACCGGAATGTGAAGCATCGGGCACAGCGGTTTCCATACGGCCACCGCAATGCCGAAGTCTATCAGGCTGTGCACCACGGTGCCAAGCCCGACGAGCAGCAGAACCGACACAACATAGCCGCTTTCATACCAGCTCTCCGAGCCGTTTCCGGTGAAATAGAACGCCGTGACAACGACGGATTCGCACGCGCCGTGCAGAATGGCGAGCAGCAGGCCATAGGGCGTGGCGGTGCGCATGGATTGCAGGATGGAGCCGGATTTTTTCAGCAGGAACGCGCCCACCAGCACAAAGACAAGATGGGAGGCCGCGCGCAGCGCCACGACAAGCGGCATCGACAGGGCGAAACCAATGCTCGTTACCACTGTGACCATAATAGCGGACGCGGGCGAAATGAACATGGCAATGAAGATCGGCACATGGCTGGCCAAAGTGAACGACATCGGCGGGATCCAGATCTTCGGCATGAACATCGGGATGATGATCCCAAGCGCGCACAAAAGCGCCGAAATACACATCGAGACAACGGCGTCCTTCTTTTTCATGGCAGGTCCTCCTCATCAATACGACAGTGTTTTATCAGGTGTCTTGACACCTATCATACTCATGAAAAGAACCTGTGTCAATGGCAAGGTTTCACGGACTTTTTTCCTCTTTCAGCGGAAAAATCGGAAGATTTGGCGGAGTTATTCGTCGCCGGGCGCAATGAGAATTCCCTTTTCCCGCAGGACAGTGCAGATGCGGGCAAAGCAGCCGTCATCCGGGCAGGAAAGGGTGTGCAGATGGATGCCGCCCGTGAGCGCGGAGAGAGGGGAAGCCTCCTGCTCGGAGAGCCTGCGCAGAAATTCGTCCGCGTCGTAGCGGGAGAAAATGTGCAGCTTGCCGCTGAGCTGGCCATACAGAGCATGCTCCACCACCACGTCCAGCAGGGCCCCGCCATTGTCGACGACGGCATAGAGCTCCTCTCCAAGCCGGTCGCGCCCGTGGCGGCACGCAATCGTGAAGGTTTTCCCGCGCCCCTCCGCGCGTGTGAGCACATAGCCGCGCGGCGTGGCCGCGATCGGGGCGTTGAGCGCACGGAGCATGGCTACGTCGCCCACCACCGCCTGGCGGCTGACGTGAAACTGCTTTGCCAGCGCGGAAGCGCTCACCGGGCTTTCCGCGCGCTCCAATTCGCGCAGAATCGCCTCGCGCCGCTCCTTCGCCGTCATTGTCTCTGCCATTTTCGTTCTTCCTTTCTCCGCCGGAATCTTTAGGGTGCATTGTTTTTATTATACCAGACCCAACCCACAGATTGTGACAAAAAGAAAAATTTTCCTTGCCGCGCCGCTTCCCGCTTGCTATAATAAAAAAATGTGCCGTGCGGCGGCGCGTTTAAAATCAGCAAACATCCAGGAGGAAGAGAGAGATATGGCAAAAATTCGGGACGTCTATACGAGTGATGCGTACTATCCGTTTCTCTGCTATTGCGAGAGCCGCGGGTATGAGGAAATGCACGATCTGGTGCGCTGCCCCTTTTCCAGGCTGAAGGAGGAGCCGGATATCACCCCGGCGCTGGTCAGCCGGATCCGGGTGACGTATCTGGCATATCTGAAGGCGCACCCGGAGGAGTTCCTGCTGGAGAAAAAGAAGGCCGTGGCGGCGGCTGCCCGCGCTCCGAAAACGGGGCTGGAGGAGGCCGAGGAGAAGCTGCGCGCATTTTTCAAGGAGAATGCGGATCGCCTGATCCATGTCTCCGAGGCCGTCAAGGCCATCGCGCCGCAGAAGCTGCGCCGCGCGGATGTGGCGGCGATCCTCGACAAGGCCGACTGGTGCCGTCTGGTTGACAATTCCACTTATTTTTACTGTGGGGAGCGCTGAACGCGCTCCTTTTTTCTTTGCGGTGACAAATGCTGAGAGCGGTGTTATACTGAAAGAAATTCTCATTTTGAAACGGAAAGGATGCTGACCATGCCCTGTATTCAATGGAAAACCAATCTCGCCATTACTCCCGCGCAGGAGGAATCCCTGCGCTCCGCTCTGGGGGAAGCGATCGCCCTGCTTCCCGGCAAGAGCGAAAGCTGGCTGATGCTGACCTTTGAGCCGGAAACCCGCATGGCCTTCCGCGGCAAGGCGGACGAGCCGGTGGCTTTCATCGCCGTGGACCTGTACGGCGGCGCGCCCGACTCCGCCTGCAATCAGCTCACCGCCCGCCTGTGCTCGCTGGCGCAGTCCGTGCTGGGGATCCAGCCCGACCACGTCTATGTGCGCTATCTCGCGACGGATCAATGGGGCTGGAACGGCTCGAATTTCTGAGCGCTTTCCTCTTGACAATTCGCCCGCCGGAGGGCTATAATATTTTCCAATACAATTTCACAGCCACAAAAAGGCGATGAAGGGAAAAAGACGCTTTTGAAAATCACAAGAGAGCCGGCGGATGGTGCGAGCCGGCGGTTTTATCAGCGTGTATAACTCATCCCGGAGCTGCCGGTCTGACGCGCTCTTTGCGGCGTGTAGGACCGGACGCAGAGGCAGCGTTACAGGCCAAGGCCTTCGGGGAATTCCTGAGAGGTCTGAGGGCGCGCGCAGCGCGCTGAATTTGGGTGGTACCGCGGATGGAATCATTCGCCCCGAGCTTTCATCACGGGAGTTCGGGGCTTTTTTGATCCCGTCTCTCAGCGAGACAGGAGGTATTTGCGATGTTGAACAAAGGCTGTAAAAAGTACATTCCGTTTTCTCCGGTGTCCCTGCCGGACCGCACCTGGCCCGACAAGGTGATCACAAAAGCGCCGATCTGGTGCAGCGTCGATCTGCGCGACGGCAACCAGGCGCTGATCGATCCGATGAACCTCGAGGAGAAGCTGCTGTTTTTCAAAACGCTGGTTGAGATCGGCTTCAAGGAGATTGAGATCGGCTTTCCCTCCGCTTCGGAGACGGAGTATGAGATCTGCCGCGCGCTGATTGAGCGAAACCTGATCCCGGACGACGTGACCATTCAGGTGCTCGTGCAGTGCCGCCCGCACCTCATTCAGAAAACGTTTGAAGCGATCGACGGCGCGAAAAACGTCATCGTTCATTTCTATAATTCCACCTCGACGCTCCAGCGCAAGGTTGTGTTCAAGACCGACATGCAGGGCGTCATCGACATCGCGGTGGAGGGCGCGAAGCTGGTCCGCGAGCTGACGGAGAAGGAGATCGCCCGCACCGGCGCGAACATTCGCTATGAGTATTCCCCCGAAAGCTTCTCCGGCACGGAGATCGACAACGCCGTTTTGATCTGCGAAAAGGTGCTGGAAACGCTCGGCGCAACGCCCGAAAACAAGGTTATTCTGAACCTGCCGAACACCGTGGAGATGTCCACGCCGAACCATCACGCGGACCAGATCGAATATTTCTGCCGCCACCTGAAGCACCGCGACTGCGCGATCATCAGCCTGCACCCGCACAACGATCGCGGCACCGGCACCGCTGCTACTGAGCTCGGCATTCTCGCGGGCGCGGAGCGCGTGGAGGGTACGCTGTTCGGCAACGGCGAGCGCACCGGCAATGCCGATATCATGAACGTCGCCATGAACATGTACTCGCAGGGCGTGGATCCGGGCCTTGATTTCTCCGATCTGCGCCGTATCCGCGAGATTTACGAGAAATGCACCCGCATGACCGTCCCGCCGCGCTATCCATACGCGGGCGATCTGGTGTTCACAGCCTTCTCCGGCTCGCACCAGGACGCGATCAGCAAGGGCGTGAAGTATATGCAGGACAGCGACAGCCCGTACTGGGAGGTGCCGTACCTGCCGATCGACCCGGCGGACGTGGGCCGCAAGTACGAGCCGATCATCCGCATCAACAGCCAGTCCGGCAAGGGCGGCGCGGCGTTTGTGATGCAGCAGTCCTTCGGCTACGAGCTGCCCAAGGCCATGCACCCGGAATTCGGCGCGATGGTCAAGCACGCCTGCGACGAGGCCGGACGCGAACTCAAGCCGCAGGAGATCTTCGATATCTTCCGCCGCGAGTATCTCGAAATCAAATATCCCTACAACCTCAAACAGTATAAACTGTACGAGGAGAACGAGGCCGAGAGCGACAACACCGTCGTGCACTTTGAGGGCAACCTGCGCTTCCGCCACGAGGATCACCGGATCAGCGGACGCGGCAACGGCCCGATCGACGCGTTCTTCAACGCTCTGCGCACGATCGGCATCACCGACTACCAGTTCGTTTCCTACAGCGAGCACGCTGTGGGAGCGGGCGCGGACTCGAAGGCTCTGTCTTACATCCAGCTCCGCGACAAGGACGGAAAGACCGTGTTCGGCGCGGGCATGGACGGCAACATCAGTCTTGCCTCCATCAAGGGCATCATCTGCGCGATCAACCGCGCGTCCGGCGAACAGAAAAAGCAGTAACGGGAGGACGTCAGCATGAGAGAGTATAACATCGCTGTCTTGAAGGGAGACGGCATCGGCCCGGAGATCGTGGACGAAGCGATCCGCGTTCTTGATAAGGCAGGAGAAAAGTTCGGCTTCCATATGAATTACACCTATGCCCTGCTGGGCGGCTGCGCCATCGACGAGACGGGCGTGCCGCTGCCGCAGGAGACGATCGACGCGTGCAAGGCGGCGGATTCCACGCTGCTCGGCGCGGTGGGCGGTCCGAAGTGGGATAACGTCCCCGGTGATCGCCGCCCGGAGAAGGGCTTGCTCGGTATCCGTGGGGCGCTCGGCCTGTTCGCAAACCTGCGCCCGGCCGTCATCTTCCCGCAGCTGCGCAGCGCTTCCCCGCTGCGCCCGGAGATCATCGGCGAGGGCCTTGATATCCTGGTGGTGCGTGAGCTGACCGGCGGCATCTACTTTGGCGAGCGCGGCCGCCGCACGGTGGACGGGGCCGAAGCCGCCTACGACACGGAGCAGTATTCCGTGCCGGAGATCGAGCGCATTGCCCGCGTGGCCTTTGAGATGGCAAGAAAGAGAAAGAGCCGCGTGTGCAGCGTCGACAAGGCGAACGTGCTCGAAAGCTCCCGCCTGTGGCGCGCCACCGTCACGCGCATCCGCGACGAGGAGTTCCCGGATGTGGAGCTGTCCCACATGTATGTGGACAACTGCGCGATGCAGCTCGTGCGCAATCCCGGCCAGTTCGACGTGATTGTGACCTCCAACATCTTCGGCGACATCCTCTCCGACGAGGCCTCCATGATCAGCGGCAGCATCGGCATGCTCGCGAGCGCCAGCCTGAGCGGCGGCAAGTCCGGTCTGTATGAGCCGATCCACGGCTCCGCCCCGGATATCGCGGGCACCGGCAAGGCGAACCCGCTCGCCACGATCCTTTCCGCCGCGATGATGCTGCGCTACTCGCTCGGGGAAGCCGAGGCGGCGGACGCGATCGAAGCAGCCGTTTCCCGCGCGCTCGAAAAGGGCCGTACCGCCGATATCTGCACCGAGGGCATGAAGCTGGTCTCCTGCGCGGAGATGGGCGCGCTCGTCTGCGAATCGCTCTGAGCGCCGGATCTGCTCGGAGCAGGCGCAAAAACGCTTCTCAAACTATATCAGCAAGCCCGGGGGCCGCAAGGGGCCGCCGGGCTCGCTTTGTCGGGGAATGAAAATCATGTCGGAACAACTCACCTTTCGCAAGGGCCTGAAAGACGGCCTGCCGATCTGTCTCGGCTATATCAGCGTTTCCTTCGCCTTCGGCATGATGGCGACGCAGGGCGGCCTGCCCGTGTGGGTGGCGCTGCTCATCTCGATGACAAACCTCACCTCCGCCGGGCAGGTGGCCGGGACGGCGCTGATCCTCTCCGGCGGCTTGTATGTGGAGATAGCCGTCACCACCTTCGTCATCAACATCCGCTATATGCTCATGTCGCTCTCGCTTTCCCAGAAGGTGGACGAGGCCATGACCACCTTGCAGCGCTGGGTGCTCTCCTTCGGCGTGACGGATGAAATCTTCGCCGTCGCCATGCAGCAGAAGGGATCGATCAACGCCCGCTATTTTTCGGGGCTGATCCTCACGCCGTATTTCGGCTGGGCGCTGGGAACCTTCCTCGGCGCGGCGGCCACGGGCATTCTGCCCGAATCGCTGCGCAGCGCGCTGGGGATCGCGATTTACGGCATGTTCCTCGCGATCATCATCCCGCCGTCGCGCACGTCGAAGCCGATCCGCCGCGTGGTGATTTTCGCGGGTGCGCTCTCGTGCCTGTTCACCTGGACGCCCGGTTTGAACCGTCTTTCGAGCGGCTGGGTGATCATCGTCTGCGCCGTCGCGGCCTCCGCGCTCGCGGCGCTGCGCTACCCCGTGGCAAAGGAGGCGCAGACATAAATGAATTACGCGTATGTTTTGACCGGCGTGCTGATCATGGCGCTCGTCACCTATGTGGTGCGTATGCTGCCGCTCGCCGTGTTCCGCAAAAAGATCACGAACCAGTTCATCCAGTCCTTTCTCGCCTATGTGCCGTATGCCGTGCTGTCTGCCATGACCTTCCCGGCGATCCTGTCGTCCACGTCCAGCGGGTGGAGCGCCGCCGCCGGGCTTGCGGTCGCGATCGTGCTTGCGTATAAGGACAAGGGTTTGCTGATCGTCGCCCTCGGCGCGACAGCCGCCGTTTTCGTGGTGGAGCAGGGAATGGCGCTCGCGGGGCTTCCGCTCTGATCCGGGCTTTTGCGCAAAAGCCCGGAGAGGGGTGGTTTTTTCGCGCGGAGCGTGTATAATAGAGGACGGAACGTCCATACAAGGGAGGGAACCGTGATGGAGCCGGTACAGGAGATCCGGGACAGGCTGTTTGCGCTTCAGGATCCGGAATACCGTCTGTTTCAATCCAAGCTGATGCCCACCGTGGATCCGGCGCGCGTGATTGGCGTGCGCATTCCCGATCTGCGCAAACTCAGCCGGGAGCTGGCGGGGACGGAGCAGGCCGCCGCTTTTGTGCGGCAGCTTCCGCATGACTACTATGAAGAAAACAACCTGCACGGCTTTTTGATCGCTTCCCTGCGGGATTACGGGGAAACAGTGGCCGCGCTCGAAGCCTTCCTTCCCCATGTCGACAACTGGGCGACGTGCGATCTGCTGCACCCGCGCGCGTTTGACAAACGCCCGGAAGCTTTGCCGGATCAGCTGTTCCGCTGGCTGCAAAGCGATCGGACGTACACGGTGCGCTTTGCAATGGGGATGCTCATGAGCCTGTATCTCGACGAAGCGTTCCGGCCCGAATACGCGGACTGGGTCGCCGGGGTAAAGAGTGAAGAATACTACGTCAACATGATGGCGGCGTGGTATTTTGCCACCGCCCTCGCCAAGCGCTGGGACGACGTGTTCCCGTATCTCACGGATCACCGCCTTCCCGTGTGGACGCACAACAAAGCCATCCAGAAGGCAATCGAAAGCCGCCGGATTTCCCCGGAACAGAAGCAAATCCTGCGTTCCCTGAAACGCTGATTTTCTTTTTATTTTGACACAAAGGAGAGAATACCATGCAGAACACCATTCCTGCCCGCAGTGAAGCGGATCCGCGCTTTACCTGGGCGACAACCGATTTGTTTGCAAGCGACGAAGCATGGCGCGCCGAGCTGACCCGTGTGCGCGGAATGCTCGACGAGCTGAAAGGCTATGAAGGCCGTCTGTGCGAGAGCGCGGCGACCCTTCTCGGCTATCTGCGCCTGTACGACGATCTGATGCGCGACGGCGACCGCCTGATCTCCTACGCCTTCCGCAAGTCCGACGAGGACACGCGCAACGCCGTGTATCAGGAGCTGAGCGCCCAGTCGCGCAACCTCCTGGTTGATCTGGACAAGGCCAGCGCGTTCAGCACGCCGGAGCTGCTCGCCGTCAGCGACGAGCGCTTTGAGAGCTTCTTCCGCGAGGAGGAGGGACTGGAGCATTACCGTTTGGCCCTGACGCGCGTGCGCCGCAAGAAGGATCACACGCTTTCCGCCGAGTGCGAGGCTCTGCTGGCCGCCGCCGGACAGCTCAGCCAGGCCCCGGACGAGATCTTCTCCATGCTCAACGACGCCGACATGACCTACCCGGACGCGGTGGACAGCGAGGGAAAGAAGCATCCCGTCACGCATGGCACGTTCATTCCCCTGATGATGTCTCCTGACCGCACGCTGCGCGAGTCCGCGTTCCGTTCCCTGTACGGCGTGTACGGCCAGTACCGCAACACCTCCGCCGCGGTGCTGACCTCCCAGATGCAGCAGCTCCAGTTCTTCGCGAACGCCCGCCGTTATCCCTCCGCGCTGCATGCCGCCCTCGATCACACCGAGGTTCCGGTGGAGATCTACCACAACCTGATCCAGGCTGTCCACGACAATTTCCCGGCCATGCACCGCTATGTGCGCCTGCGCAAGAAGCTGCTGGGCGTGGACAAGCTGCACTATTATGACCTGTACACCCCCATCGTTGCCGACGAGGACATGAAGGTGACGTTTGAGGAGGGCAAGGAGCTGGCCCGCAAGGCCCTGGCCCCGATGGGCGAGGATTACCTGAAAATCCTCAACGAGGGCTTTGACAACCGCTGGATCGACGTCTACGAGAACAAGGGCAAGCGTTCCGGCGCGTACTCCGCCGGTGTGTACGGCGTGCATCCCTTTGTCCTGCTCAACTACACTGATACGCTCGACGACGTGTTTACCCTGGTGCACGAGATGGGCCACGCCCTGCACTCCTATCTCTCCAACCACACCCAGAGCGTGACGTACGCGGGCTATGTGATCTTCGTCGCGGAGGTGGCTTCCACCTGCAACGAGGCGCTGCTGATGCAGTATCTGCTCGGCCAGACGAAGGAGCCGCGCCGCCGCGCGTACCTCATCAACCACTTCCTGGAGCAGTTCCGCACGACGCTCTACCGTCAGACCATGTTCGCGGAGTTTGAGCTGTGGTGCAGCGAGCAGATCCGCAAGGGCGAAGCTCTCACCGCCGAGGCCCTGTGCGCGAAGTATGCCGATCTCAACCGCCAGTATTACGGCGAGGACATCGAGCCCGATCCGGAGATTGCTCTCGAGTGGGCGCGCATTCCGCATTTTTATTATAATTTCTACGTCTATCAGTATGCCACGGGCTTTGCCTCCGCTATCGCGCTCTCGCAGCGCATCCTGCGCGAGGGCAAGCCTGCCGTGGACGACTATATCCGCTTCCTCTCCGGCGGCTGCTCCACCGATCCGGTGTCGCTTCTGCGTGGGGCCGGGGTGGACATTTCCACGCCCGCGCCGATCAGCAGCGCGCTCAAAATGTTCGATCAGCTGATCGGAGAAATGGAAGAACTTACCGCGGAATAATTCAGTAAAAACGCCTAAAATAAGGGCAGAGAAGCCCGGGAAGCTCGCGCTTTCCCGGGCTTTTTTTCATTCTCTGTTAATATTTTTGACATTACTGTATTGATCTTTGCGACCGTTTTTGATAAAATAACGTAGATATTACGTTAGCAGGTTACATTTCTAACACTTTGTCGGGAGCGGCAAGGGAAAGAAACAAGCCTGTGAGCGCATTCATTCCGGTGATTCTGCATGGCGGGGTTTCCCGCTTTTTGTATGCTTGATCCGGGAAAGAGGAAAGGAAGAATATAGCATGAAACTGAAGAAACTGCTGTCCCTGCTGCTCGCGGGCGCTATGGCGTTCTCGGTGGCAGCCTGTTCGCAGGATCAGGGCGTGACGAACAACCCTGATGCCAGCTCCGCGGCTGCGTCCTCCGAAGCGGACGCTTCCGACGAAAGCGTCCGTCCTACGGAACCTACCGGCCAGCTGGTCATCGGTACCCTCACCGACCTGGAAAGCGACTTCTATGACGCGAGCTTCAACAACACGGCCACCAACTACAAGCTCTACGATCTGCTGCACGGCTACGGCACGGTCGTGTCCGACGTCGATGGCGCTTTCGTGTACGATCCGACCGTCGTGAAGAGCCACGAGGAAGTGGAGAATGAGGACGGCACCAAGACCTATACCGTTACGATCAACGACGGCCTCGTGTGGAGCGACGGCACGCCGATCACCGCGAAGGACTATGTGTTCCGGCTCCTGCTCGAGAGCAGCCCGGAGATGAACCAGGTCGACGGCTATCCGAGCCAGGCCGGTTACTCCCTCGTGGGCTATGACGCCTACTTCGCGGGCGAGACGGAGAACTTCGCCGGCGTTCACCTCGTGGACGACATGACCTACTCCGTCACCGTGAAGGCAGAGGAGCTGCCCTATCACTATGACATTACCTACGCTACCGCCGCGCCGCGTCCGATGCACGTCATCGCTCCCGACTGCGATGTTGTGGATTCCGCTGAGGGCGCTTCCATCACCGGCGAGTTCACCGCGGACCTGCTGCTCAAGACGATCAACGATCCCGATACCGGCTATCGTTACAATCCGTCCGTTGTCTGCGGCCCCTACATGTTTGAGTCCTACGACACGGCCAGCCGTCAGGGCACCGTCGTGGTGAACCCGAACTATGCCGGCGATTACCGCGGTGTGAAGCCTGTGATCGAGAAGGTCATCATCAAGACCGTTAAGAACGACACCATGATCAACGAGCTGGCTTCCGGTTCCGTCGACCTGCTGTTCCAGTGCAGCGGCGCGGACACCATCAACGGCGGCCTGGATCTGGTGGATCAGGGCAAGGCTCAGAAGAACACCTTCTTCCGTAACGGCTACGGTAAGATTCAGTTCGATTGCAGCCAGTTCCCGACCGATTCTCAGAATGTCCGTCAGGCGATTGCCTACTGCCTGGATCGCGGTGAGTTTGCCCGTCAGTATTCCGGCGGCTACGCTTCCGTCGTGCACAGCTACTATGGCCTGGCTCAGTGGGAGTATCAGGAGTCCAAGACTTGGATCGACGAGAACCTTGAGACCTATGAGAAGAACATCGACAAGGCCAAGGAGCTCCTCGATGCTGACGGCTGGAACAAGAACGCCGACGGCAGCGATTACTCCGGCACCGGCACCCGCTACAAGGAAGTTGACGGCGAGCTGAAGCCGCTGGTTATCGAGTGGGCTAACACCGACGCCAACCCGGTTTCCGAGCTGCTTGCCACCATGCTGCCCGAGGCTATGACCGACGCCGGCATGGAGCTGAAGGCCACCACCATGGACTTCCCGACGCTGTCTGCCTGCATCAGCCATTCCGGCGACAAGATTTACAATATGTATAACCTGGCCACCGGCTTCCCTCTGGCCAGCTCTCCCTGGTACTACTATTCCACCGATCCGGTGTGGATGCAGGGCGGCTACAACAGCAACTGGATTTCCGACACGGATCTGGAGGCTGCCGCGTATGCCCTCAAGCCGATCGCTTATGACGATGATGCGGCCTGGCTGCCCGCCTGGCAGAATTTCATCAAGGTCTGGAATGAAAAGCTGCCGGACGTCCCCCTGTATTCCGACGAATATTATGATTTCTACTCGACGAGACTGAAGGGATGGAGCTCCTCCTCCGTTTGGGAGTGGTCCAGAGCTGTCCTCGATGCCTGGGTGGTAGAGGAATAAACAGTATCCGGCGGAACCTCGCGACTGCGGGTTCCGCCGTCTTTTTTTCCGAAAGCCGGCACATTGCCGCAAATCTGAAACGGGGGAAAGGTGAATGGGAAAAGGAAGATATCTGCTCAAACGATTCATCTATATCGTTTTTGTATTCTTTATCATATCGATCCTGATGTTCGCAATTTATAAGTCCATGCCCGGAGATGCGGTGGAGATTATGCTGGGCAGCAGCAAAACCACCATGAAGCCGGATGCTTATGCAGCGCTGTATGAACAGACCAGGCAGCGCTTGGGACTGGACCAGCCGCTGCCGATCCAGTACTTTGCCTGGATGGGCAACATGCTCACCGGCAATTTCGGCTATTCCACACAGTATAAAAAGGAAGTCATCCAGATCATCAGCGCGCCGATGATGAACACCGTTATGCTCAATATCTGCGCAATGATCGTGGTGTTCCTGATCTCGATTCCGCTCGGCATCATCACCGCTGTGCGCAAGAACGGCGTGTTTGATAAGGTGATCCAGGTGCTCACCATTGTGGGCTACAGTATCCCTGGCTTTATCATCGCCTTGCTTGCGATTTTCCTGTTTGCGGTGAAGTTCCCCATCTTCCCGATCAGCGGCCTGCGAACAGCCGGTATGGACGCGGGGGGACTCGCGGGGCTTGGGGATCAGCTCTGGCATATGGTGCTGCCTGTTATGGTTATGTCGGTGTCCGGCGTCGGCGGTATCACGCGCTATGTGCGCGCTTCCATGATTGACGTGCTCCGGATGGATTACATCAAGACGGCGCGCGCCAAGGGCCTGCGGGAAAAGACGGTCATCTATATCCACGCGTTCCGCAACGCTCTGATTCCGGTTGTGACCATCACGACCTGGTGGATCATCGGCCTGTTCGGCGGATCGATCGTCATTGAGTCCGTGTTCCTGATTCCCGGTCTCGGCAAGATGCTGATTGACGCTCTGATGCAGCGCGATTTCTCCGTCGTGCTGACGATGCAGATGTTCTACGTTATCCTGTCGCTTGCCGGAAACGTGCTCATGGATATTGCCTATACACTGGTGGACCCCCGCGTCCGCCTGGAAAATTAAGGGGGGAGACGTATGCCGAAAAAAGAGAAAAGAGCTCCGCGCCGCTCCACGGCTTCCAAGGCCGCGCAGCGCATGGTGTTGGGCGGCCTTCCTCAGGAGGAAGAGGAGGTTCTCCAGAGCCCCCTTCAGATGGTCTTACACTCCTTCCTGCATGACAAGATTGCGATGACGGGCCTGACCCTGTTCATTGTGATTTTTCTGTGCTGTGTGACTCTTCCTTTCTTCTACCCGATTGATCTGTATTATCAGGACGTAACGCAGGCGAACGTCGCTCCCGGCTTCAGCATGCTCAGCGTCCCTTCCAAGCTTTCGAACAATGCCCAGCAGCTTTCCGTCGGCAGTACGTTCTCCGTCGGTCTTGACAAGGACGGAAACGTGTACGAGTGGGGCACCTTCCCCACGGACAAGCTCAAAAACATTCCCAGCACGAGCGAAACCGGAAAGCTCACAATGATCTCCGCCGGCCTGGACCATGTGGTCGCTGCCAACGAGGACGGCCAGATCTTCACCTGGGGCAACGACCGTATGGGTCTGGCCTCCATCCCGATGGAGCTGCGCACCGGCGGCAACAACATCAAGCAGATTCTCGCGGGCTACCAGATCTCCCTCGCACTCACAGAGGAGGGCGAGATGTATAACTGGGGCAGCGATTATCTGCTGAACATTACCTATCCCGAGGGCGTCCAGGGCAACATCGACAAGTTCGCAGCGAGCACGAACATTGTTATGGTCCTGACGAAGGACGGAGAGGTGGTTCCGCTGACGAGCAAGACCTCCGCTTATACGAATGTCCCCGAAGAGATGCAGGGGAAGGCTGTGGACATTGCCCTGACGGACGAAAGCGCCGCTGCTGTCACGGAAGACGGCCAGGTGTATGTGTGGGGCAACAACATTAAGGGAACCTTGAATGTCCCGGAGGAAATCCAGGGACAGGTGGCTTCCATTGCGGGCGGCCGCTATCATTTCACCGCGATCCTAAAGGATGGCACGGTGATGAGCTGGGGCGACAATACCCACGGCCAGGCCAGCGCTCCGACTACCAGCGAAGCGATCTCTGAGGTGGATGCGGGCTACTATGCCAACTACGCCATCACGGAGAGCGGCAAGGTGGTTGCCTGGGGCCTCAAGGGCTATCTCATGGGCACCGACGCCTTTGGCCGCGACGTGTTCCGCCGTCTGCTGGTCGGCGGCCGCATGACGATGACCGTCGGCGCGATTGCCGTTATCATCTCCAGTATCATCGGTATTACCATCGGCGGTATTTCCGGCTATAAGGGCGGCAAGGTGGACAACCTGCTCATGCGTCTCGCGGAGATTGTCTCCTCCATCCCGTTCCTGCCCTTCTGTATCATCCTTTCCTCGATCCTGGGCAACAGCATCAGCGAGACGCAGCGCATTATCTTAATCATGTGTATTCTGGGCCTGCTGTCCTGGCCGGGCATTGCCCGTCTGGTGCGCGGCAGCGTTCTGGCGGAGCGTGAGCAGGAGTTCGTCACTGCGGCCCGCGCTCTGGGCGTGAAGGAGTTCGGCATCATTTTCCGCCACATCCTTCCGAACATCATCACGGTTATCATCGTCAACGCGACGCTTGATTTCGCCACCTGCATGCTCACCGAGTCCTCTCTGTCCTTCATCGGCTTCGGCGTGAACGAGCCGAACGCAACCTGGGGCAACATGCTGACCGGTGCGCAGAACGGACAGGTCATTGAAAATTACTGGTGGCGCTGGGTGTTCCCGGCCTCCGTGCTCGGTATCTGCACCATCAGCATCAACTGCATCGGCGACGGCCTGCGTGACGCCATCGATCCGAAGTCGAAAGAGAGGTGAGCCGCGCCATGAGTTTGCTTGAAGTCAAAAACCTGCACACCTATTTCAACACCAAGAAGGGTATCGTCAAGGCGGTCAACGATGTGACGTACAGCCTGGAGGAGGGAAAGACCCTCGGCATCGTGGGCGAGTCCGGCTCCGGTAAAAGCGTTTCCGCCATGAGCATCATCAAGCTGCTCGACGGCAACGGCTATATCGAGAGCGGCGATATCACCTTCAACGGCCGCGATATTCTCAAAGCCACGGACAAGGATATGTACCATATCCGCGGCAATGAGATTTCCGTTATCTTCCAGGAGCCGATGACCTCCCTGAACCCCGTGTTCACCGTGGAGCGCCAGATCGGCGAGGTTCTGCAAATTCACCAGAAGCTCAGCAAGAAGCAAGCGCGCGCCAAGGTGGCGAGCCTGCTTTCCGACGTGAAGATCCCGAACCCGGAGCGCGTCGCGAAGCAGTATCCCTTCCAGCTTTCCGGCGGTATGCGGCAGCGTGTTATGATCGCTATGGCGCTGGCGTGCCGCCCGAAGCTTCTGATCGCGGACGAGCCGACCACGGCTCTCGACGTGACGATCCAGGCGCAGATCCTCAAGCTGATGAATGAACTCAAACAGCAGACCGGCACCTCGATCCTTTTCATCACCCATGACCTCGGCGTTATCCACGAGATGGCGGACGAGGTGGCTGTGATGTACTGCGGACAGATTGTGGAGAAGGCCGATGCCAAGACGATCTTCCACAACGGCGTGTACTCCCACCCGTACACCGAGGGCCTGATGATTTCGATCCCGCGCCTGAACACGCCGAAGGGCCAGCGTCTGGAAGCGATTCCCGGCGCGGTGCCGAACCCGCTGTATCTGCCGCAGGGCTGTAAATTTGCCCCGCGCTGCAAATATTGCACGCAGAAGTGCAAAGAGGCCGAGCCTCCCCTGCAGGAGGTCGCGCCCAATCATCTCGTCCGGTGTTTCTATGCGGAGAAGGCGGTGAGGAATGAACATGCAGAATGAGAATCGCGAAGTCCTGTTGGAGGTGCGCGACCTCAAGCAGTACTTCCCCGTAAAAAAGACGAAGCTTCGCGAAAAGCAGCGCTACGTCCGCGCGAACGACGGTATCACGATTGATATCTACGAGGGCGAGACGCTCGGCCTGGTGGGCGAATCCGGCTGCGGTAAGTCGACCTTCGGGCGCACGCTGCTCCAGCTGTACCCCCAGACGCACGGCGAGGTGCTCTATCACAAGGACGGCAAGACGATCGATCTCAAAGCCCAGTCCAAGGAGGAGATCCGCGTCCTGCGCAAGGATTTGCAGCTGATTTTCCAGGATCCCTATTCCTCTCTGAACCCCCGTATGACGGTGGGACAGATCATCGGCGAGGGCCTGACCTCCCACGGGATCTACAAGCGCGGCGATCCGGCCATGCGCGACTATATTTTCAAGGTGATGGAGGACTGCGGCCTGGCGACTTACATGTTCGGCCGTTATCCCCACCAGTTTTCCGGCGGCCAGCGTCAGAGAATCGGCATTGCCCGAAGCCTGGCGCTCAAACCCCGCTTTGTGGTCTGCGACGAGGCTGTGTCGGCGCTTGACGTGTCCATCCAGTCGCAGATCCTGAACCTGCTCTCCGATCTGAAGGAAAAGCAGAAGCTGACCTACCTTTTCATCACGCATGATCTGAGCGTGGTGAAGTATATCAGCGACCGTATCGGCGTGATGTACCTGGGCAACATGGTGGAGCTGGCCCCGACGGAGGAGCTGTTTAACAACACCATGCACCCGTACACGGAGGCCCTGCTCTCCGCCATTCCCGTGGTGGACGAGGAGGACAAGCGGGAGCGCATCCTGCTGGAGGGCGACATTCCCAGCCCTGTCAGCCCGCCGACCGGCTGTAAGTTCCACACCCGCTGCCGCTACTGCCAGCAGAAGTGCAAGGAAGAGGTACCGGAGTGGATCGACGTCGGCAACAATCACTATGTTGCCTGCCATTTCCCGCTTCACGGAAAGAAAGGATAAGCATCCATGTTTTTCGGAAAGAAGATCAAGCGCATCATTGATGTGGAAAAGGCGGAAAAGCGGTTTGCAGAGGATCGGGAAAAGCTCCCGCTCGAAAAAAAGGATCGTCCCGCGATGATTCTGGCGGCTCTGATTGTCTTTATCCCGGCGCTCCTTCTTGTCATCGCGGTTTTTCTGCTGGTGCTTTATCTCTTCTTTTTCCGCTTCTTCTAGGATGAAACGGGTATCTTCCATTTGAGCATTGCTCGCCCCTGTGCGGTTTCGTGCCGCACAGGGGCTTTTTTCACACAAAAGTATTTATTTCTTCTCCTGTTTGGGATACTATAAAAGCAGAAAACGCAATCCCAATTTATGCGGTAACGCAGGGAGGAATGTCACCATGAAGCTGCAAACAATGGACAGCGCGCGCAAGGCTCTGGCCGCGCAGGCGGGGTGCAGTGCGCTGAGCTGGGAATCGGAGGACGGAAAGCATCTGTGGGGCCGCAATATGGACTTTAACCGTCTGGCGGAGGGAACGCAGATTACCTTTGTACCGCGCGGCACGCAGTATTATACCTGCGGCTGTGAGATGGAGCACAGCGCAAGGCCGGAAACGAAGCATGATGCCCGTTATGCCGCCATCGGCACGGGACTTCTGTTCCCGCCTGCCGTCCCCGTCCTTTACGAGGGTGTGAACGAAAAGGGCCTGATGGGCGGTCAGCTCTATTTCCGCGGCTTCGCGCATTACGAAACCGAACCGCGCCCCGGCACGCTGCCCCTTCAGCCGCCGTTTTTGGTGTCCCATTGTCTGGCCCAGTGCGCCAGCGTGGACCAGGTGGTCAAGCTGGTGCAGGAGGAGAGCACGCTGATTTCCGTCCCTCTGCTGGGGGCGGTGCCGCCGCTGCATTGGTCGTTCAGCGATCGGACGGGGGAAACCATCGTGATCGAATCGGACGCGGATGGCCTGCATCTCTACCGCAACACCATCGGTGTGATGACAAACAGCCCCGGCTATTCCTGGCACCGCACCAATCTGCTGGCCTATGCGGGCCTGCGGGATCTGGATTACGATGCGGTGGAGTACGCGGGCGACCGGCAGGAGCAGTGCTTCTCCGGCAGCGGCGCGCAGGGTCTGCCGGGCGACTGGAGCTCTCCTTCCCGCTTTGTGCGTCTTGCTTTCCTTCGGAAACACGCCGTCGAAGCGAAGAACGAGGAGGAAGCCGTCACCCGGATGCTGCATCTGTTTGAGAGCGCCGCTTTCCCGCTCGGCGCGGTGCGCGTCAGCGAGCCGGGGGAGCCGACCGCCCTTGACGCGGACATCCTTCCCTTTGACTATACCATCTACACCGCAATTTATTGCGCCGAATCGCTTCGGGTTTACTGGACCACCTACGAAAATCAGCGCGTCCAATGCGCGGATCTGCATCACCTGATGCACCGCACGGAGCCCGTGCAGTTTGATTTTGCCCGCCGTCCCGATTTCCTGCTTCGGACACAGGCGGAATCATAAAAAAACGAGCCTTCATCACAAAACAGCACGCCGCAATCCGGAAGCCGGATCGCGGCGTGCTGTTTTTGCAGTGGAAAGCTTACACCGGAATCAGCGCGATCAAAGCGCAGAGGGCTGCGCCGCAGAGAGTGGGAACGAGGAAGGAGGCGGCAGTCCATTTCAGGCTTTTTGTCTCGCGGTAAATGGTCGCGAGGGTGGTGGCGCACGGCCAGTGGAGCAGAGAAAACACCACCATGCAGACGGCGGTGCGCCAGGTCCAGCCATTGGTGAGCAGAAGCGCTTGCAGCTGCGGCAGGGAAAGCTCGGTCAGGCTTCCTCCCGCCATGTACGTCATGATAAGAATCGGCACGACGATCTCATTGGCCGGGATTCCCAGAAGAAAGGCCAAAAGAATGGCTCCGTCCAGCCCGAGAACCCTTCCAATCGGATCGAGCGCCTGCGCACAGTGGGCCAGCAGGCTCATGCCGCCCGCGTCCACGTTGGCAAGAATCCAAAGCAGCAGACCCGCCGGAGCCGCCACGGCGGCGGCACGGGCCAGGACAAAGAGCGTTCGATCCAGCACGGAGCGCACCAGGATCTGCCCGATCTGCGGACGGCGGTAGGGGGGAAGCTCCAGCGTAAAGGAGGAGGGAACGCCGCGCAGAATGGTGGCGGAGAGCAGGCGCGATACGAGAAAGGTCATCAGAATGCCGAGCAAAATGATTCCCGTGAGCAGGAGCGCGGGGACAAGCCCTCCGACGCTTCCGGCGGCAAAGGAGATAGTCAGAATCGTGATGAACGTGGGAAATTTCCCGTTGCACGGCACAAAGCTGTTGGTTACGGTGGCGATCAGGCGTTCGCGCGGGGAGTCAATGATCCGGCAGCCCACAACGCCCGCCGCGTTGCAGCCGAAGCCCATGCACATCGTGAGCGCCTGTTTGCCGCAGGCGTGGGCCTTCTGAAAGGCGTGATCTAAGTTGAAGGCGACGCGCGGCAGATAGCCGAAATCCTCCAAGATGGTGAAAAGCGGAAAGAAAATAGCCATCGGCGGCAGCATCACGGAGACCACCCAGCACAGCACGCGGAACATCCCGTGCACGATGGCTCCCGTCAGCCAGTCCGGAGCGCCGCAGGCTTCAAACAGTCGGGCCAGCCCATCCTCCGCCGCTGTGCCGAGCGAGGAAAGAAGCTCGGAGGGAACGTTGGCGCCTGCAATGGTGATCCAGAAAATGAGGGCGAGCAGGAGAAGCATCACGGGAATTCCCGTCAACCGGCTTGTGAAAAGCCGATCCAGCTTGCGGTCGCGGGCAAAACCTCCTCCCGGCGGTACGGTGACGGCGCTTTGCGCAATCTGTTCCGCCCGTGCAATCAGCCGCGAGGCGATGAGGTCCTGAAGCAGGGAGGGGGAAACCCCCTCGCTTGTCAGTTGGTCGCGGCATTCCGCGGCTTTTGCGCGTATGGTTTCCCACTGCGGGAGGGCGGCGCAGTAGCTGCGAAAGGCGGCGTTCCAGCTCTCCTCCGGCTCCAGCAAACGCAGACTCAGCCACCGCGCGGAGGGGCCGGGGGAGGGAAGATCGCAAAGCAGAGGAAGCAGACGAGCCGCCGCGCGCTCAATGGAGGGGCTGTAGATGACGATGGGAGGGGTGGGAGCTTCCCCGCGCGAAACGCGTCCCACGGCGCGCATCAGCGTTTTCAAACCACGCCGGGTGCGCGCGCTGGCCGCCGTGACAGGTACGCCAAGGGCTTCCCGGAGCCGGTGCAGGTTCACATGGATTCCCTTGCGCTCCGCTTCATCCATCAGGTTGACGCATACGGCGGTGCGCGGCAGAATTTCAATCGCCTGCAAAACAAGGTTCAGATTTCGTTCCAGACAGGTGGCGTCGCAGACGATGACAGCGGCGTCCGCTCCGCCAAAACACAGAAAGTCACGGGCGGCTTCCTCCTCGGCGGAGTTCGCAAAAAGCGAGTACGTCCCCGGAATATCGACAAGAATGTATGGCTCGTCTTCAAACCGGCAGGTTCCCTGCGCGGTGGAAACCGTTTTGCCGGGCCAGTTTCCGGTGTGCTGATGCAGTCCCGTCAGCGCGTTGACCACGGTGCTCTTTCCGACGTTTGGGTTGCCGCCCACAGCGATGACGCGCACGGCGGGATCGGTACGATCGATGTGCAGTCCTGCGTCAAGCGCGGCTGTCCCTGTGGATTGTATCGTCAGCCCCATGGGCTTTCACCCCTTTCATCAGGATCGTGGAAGCGTCCTGACGGCGCAGGGCAATCACAGCGCCGCGGATGAGGTAGGCGGTCGGATCCCCGCAGGGGCTTTTTTGCAGGCAGATGACGCGCGCGCCGTCTGTCAGGCCGAGATCCCGCAGCCGTCTTCGGATGGATCCGGCGGCGCAGAGTGTCCCGACAAGGGCTTCCTGACCTTCCTCCAGGGAGGACAGGGGAACAGGTTGGTTCATGGCGAAAACTCCTTCCGGAAAGCGGGGACAAGCAGCCCCGCGTTGTTGTTCAGTGGGTCTACCCTATAATAAGCGGAAGGGCATGTTTTTGCCCCTGCGGAACAGAAATCGCAGGATCAAAACAACGCCGCTGCGTGAAAGCAACGGCGTTATAAACATAAAGTTTTCACTAAGCCTTTTTCAAAAGGCTTGTTCTTTTATTCATCCAGCTTGAAGAAGGATAAAGCCTCCTGAATAGCCAGATCCCAGAAGCGCCATTCGTGGCGGTAGCCTTCCAACTCAAACCAGTGGGCTTTCAGACCGATTTCCTCCGCATGCGCGCGGAAAATGCAGAACTGATCATAGAGCAGATCGTCCTCTGTTCCGCAGGCAAACATCAGGCGCGGCAGTGTTCCCGTGGGAGCCAACCGATTCAGAATCTCCCATGTGTTCTCGTTGGAAGATCGGTAAGCCTCCAAACCGCCCGCGTTTCGGATGGTAGCCGCCAGACGGGGATCCTCACTGTTGAGCAGCGGACAGGGATGGCCGGGGCGAATACGGGAGAAATCCAACGGAGCAGCGGAGAGGACGGCAGCCGCGGCAAAGCGGTCGGGATGGTTTACCGCGTATTTGATGGCGCCCCGGCCGCCCATGCTCAGACCGGCAATAAAGTTATCTTCCCGCCGGTCAGATACGGGGAACCAGCCGTAAATGAGCGGCATCAGCTCTTCCGTGAGATAATCATACATATGGAAGCCCATCATAAAGCCGTCCCAGTTGGAGTAATTGGAATTCAGCGCGGAGGGCATTACCACCACGAGATCCTTTTCACAAGCGTACAGCTCAATGTTGGTTCTGCGGAGCCAGTCTGTCGCGTCGCCGAAGGTTCCGTGCAGCAGCCAGAGCACTTTGTAACGCTTGACGCTTTGATAAAACTGAGCCGGGCTGAGGTTTCCCGGTTTGTCCGGCAGAATTACGGTGACTTCCTGGTTCCCCTTGAGATATTGGCTTTCAAAGTGATAGGTTAAAACAGACATTGCCGGTTCTCCCTCACAGTTCATAATCTACAGCCACACGGCCGCAGACATTCTGCTGGACAATCTCTTTGACAGCCACATGGGCCGGGTGGGTCTGGTAGGCTTTTTCCGCTTCACGGGTGGTAAATTCGCACAGCAGCACGAGATCGAATTCTCCGCCGTTGTAGTTCTGGCCGACCTCAATCGCGGTCAGCCCATCCACCACGCCGGGCAGAGCGTGAAAGCGGGCGGAGAGGTCCGAAAACAGCGCCTCCTGATGTGCTTTTCCCGCGTCGTTCAGTTTCCAGCATACAATGTGTTTGACCATTTTTAATTACCTCCTGTAATATTTACTCGTTTTTTTGGTTTCCGTATTTTCCGATTCCCAGATCGTTGTGCAGGACGGAGCCAATGGAGAGGGAATCCTGTCCGAATTTATCGCGAATCTGGTTGAGTGCGGCTTCCAAATGCTCCTGCTTTTCCCGTTTGGCTGTCGAGCCGGCTTCAAACAGGCTGAGCTGCTCGCCGGTTGCGTCCTCCGGGACAATGCCGGATCCGGTTATCGTCAGCATTCGGATCGGGGCGCGCTCATTCCAGGACGCCCGGATCAGATCCAGCGCGGCTGCCCGGATGTCGGCGGCGAGAAAGGTGGGGAGCGGCAGACGTTTTTGCCGTGTGATGGTGTGGAAGTTCGGGCTGCGGATCGTCACCTGCACCGTGGTGCATTTGATGTGGTGGCGGCGCATTCGCGCGGCCGTGGAATCCGCAAGCACCGAGACAGCCAGGGAAATGTCCTCTGATCCGGCCAAATCCCGGCGGAAGGTCATCCCGTTCCCGACGGATTTGACCTCGCGCGCCTCTCCAAAACGGCGCACGGGGGCTTCATCCAGGCCGTTTGCCATATCCCAGAGCTCTCCGCCGTTTTTGCCGAACAGCGACACAAGCCGTTCCCGCCGGGCGTTTGCCAGATCCCCGATGGTGTGGATCCCTGTCTGCCGCAGCTTTTGAGCGGCGCTGTCTCCCACAAACAGAAAGCGCTCGACAGGCAGGGGATACAGCAGGGACTGCCAGGTTTCGCGTGACAAAACCGTGGTGGCGTTTGGCTTTTTGTAGTCGCTGCCCAGTTTGGCAAACGTTTTGTTGAACGATACGCCCACAGAGATGGTCAGCCCCGTCTCTTCCTCGACCACGCGGCGCAGCTCGTCCGCGATTTCCGGCCCGGAACCAAACAGAAGGCCGCTCCCTGTAACGTCCAGCCAGCTTTCATCAATGCTGAACGGTTCCACTTGATCGGTGTACCGCAGGTAAATTTCATTCACCAGGCGCGAATAGCGCACATATTCCTCGCGGTGGGGAGGGGCAAGGACCAGACCCGGACATTTGCGCCTGGCCTGCCAGATGGTTTCCGCCGTCTGGACCCCGTATCGCTTGGCCGCTTCGTTTTTGGCCAGCACAACCCCGTGACGGCTGTTGGGATCCCCGCAAACCGCCATAGGTACGTCGCGGTATTCCGGATGCAGCAGGCATTCCACAGAAGCATAAAAGGCGTTGCAGTCACAGTGCAGGATGATCCGATCGGCCATGTCAGAACCGATACTGCATCCGGCACAGAGAGGGCTCAAAGCCGTTTCGCTCATAGAGGTGAGTTGCCGTCTTGTTTTCCGCAAGCACGTTCAGCTCCAGATGATCCAGCTTCCGTTCCCGCGCCCAGTCCTTCGCGGCGTCGAGAAGGCCGGAGCCAATCCCGATTTCGCGCAGTTCAGGCTGGACAATCAAATCCATCAGATACGCATAGCGGTGCGGAACCAGGCAGTTATAAGGGGGCGTCTGTTGTTCAAACAGTACGGCGAAGCCCGCAATTTCACCGTCCCGCACAGCCGCCAGAATGGTGCTGTCAGGACCATCAATCGCTTGTTTCAAGAAATCCTCCGCCTGATCCGCACAACGAAAATTGTAGGGCTGAAGCTGAGCCGATTCGCAGAACAGGCAGCGGTAAAGCGGCAGGAGAGCGGGAATATCTTCATAGACTGCAGGTCTGATTTCCATCAAAGCATCCTCTTCCATCTCAGATTTGGCAGCCTTGGAGACCGGGCTGCGGATGTGATTATTATACTCCATCCGTTCGCATATTTCTACCGATCCGCACATTTAATCCAGTTTCGCGCAGCAAAAAGTCCCCGGCTATCTTTTGGACAGCCGGGGACGCGTCAGATATTTTTTCTATCGGGGAACATCAATATTTGGAGCCGGGCTCCATCACATAATGACTGGGAGCATCTTCATCCGAAGAGGAACTGATTTCGGAGGAATCCTGCTCGTTTTCCGCAACTTTGAAGTGAGAAAGCTGCTCGCGCATCATGCTGGCTTGACCCGAAAGCTCCTCGCTGGCGGCGGCGCTTTCCTGCGCTGTGGCGGAGTTGGTCTGGATGACGCTGGAAATCTGATCCACTCCGCGGGCAATTTCGGAAAGCTTGTTCGCCTGCTCGTGATAGGTGCCTGCGATATCGTTGATGGTATCAACGATCCGCCTTGTTCCATCTTCCACGACATGCAGGGATTCCGCGGTGGCCTGTGTGATTTCCTCTCCGTTTTTCACGGCGCGCACAGAGTTTTCAATGAGGATGTTGGTTTCTCTGGCGGCATCGGCGCTCTTGCCGGCGAGGTTGCGAACCTCCTCCGCCACAACGGAGAAGCCTTTTCCGACGGCTCCGGCGCGGGCTGCTTCCACAGCCGCGTTGAGCGCGAGGATATTGGTCTGGAATGCAATGTCGTCGATCGCCTTGATGATGTTGCGGATGGCGTTGGATTGGGTGCTGATATCGTCCATTGCCTTGCGCATCATGGCCATCTGTTCGTTGCTCTTTTCGACTTCATCTTTAATCTTTTCCAGGAACTTACCGGCGTCGATAGCCTTGTTTGCTTCGTCTGTTGCCTGGCCGGAGAGCTCCTGTACAGCGGAGGACAGCTCCTCCACCGAGGAGGCCTGCTGCGTGGCTCCCTGTGCGAGCGCCTGCGCGCCGCTGGCGATCTGATCGGCACCCGCGTTGACCTGGTCGGCGGAGAGCGCGATCGTTCCGAGAGTATTTGTCAGGGTTCCCTGGATGTGCAGAAGCGCATCCTTCAGATTGGCAAAGTCTCCAACATACGCATGCTTGAGGGTAAAGACGAGATTTCCGTTTCCGATTTGCCGCAGGACGTCGGAAAGCTCATCGATGTAAAGAATATATTCTTTGAGACGGTCCACGATCCGCTCCACATTGGCGCCGACCTTGCCAATCTCGTCACTGCTGCGGGTATCTACCACAACATCCAGTTCGCCGTCCGCGAGCCGGCTTACCACAGTGTCAAGGCGCTTGAGCGGACGCGTGATGGAGAGGGCGAAAAAGATGCAGATGCAGGTCAATATAATGCCGCAGCTGATAACGCCCCAGATCATAATCCGCATAAGACTGGACACATGATCGTCATATTCGGCCTGCGGCATGATACCCAAAACGGAATAGTCAATGGAGGAGATTCCCATGGTGCTGCCGTAGTAATGAATGCCGTTGCGGGTATACGGCGTGGCGCTCATGGTTTCTTTGTTCTGAATGGCTGAAAGAATATTGGACGAGTATTTCGCGTCCGCCGCGTTTGTCTGAATCAGGGAGCTGTCCGGATGATACAAAATCTGTCCGGTGGAGTCATACAAAGTAATGTATCCGGTATCGCCGATTTTGATGCTGGCGAGCGTTTTTTCCAGATTGCTCATTACCACATCCATTCCCACAATGCCGCGGATCTCTCCGTTGACCGTGATGGGGGAGGCGAGGGTGACGATCAATCCTTCGCTGGTGGCGCTTTCATAGGCTTCTGTCGCAACAGAGGCCTTCTTTTCCATGACAAGCTTGTACCAGGTGCGGGTGGTGTAGTCCAATTCCTCCCGCGTGAACAGCTGGTTATCGCTTTGAAGGAGTTCTCCGGTTTGGAAGTTGGAAATCCAAACGTAAGAAATGTCCTCCTGATTTTTCTGCTGAACCGATTGCAGCGTTTTCAACAGATCCGCATACAGCGGGCTGGCTTTCAGGCCGCCTTCCTGCTTTTCCGTCACAATATCGCGAAGCAGCTCCGTTTCCGCGAGTGATTCCGATACGCCGTAATAATGTGTGAAAAAGCTTTCGACTTGAGCGGCTGCCGCTTTTGTTTGGGAATCGAGATTCTCGCTCATAGTTTCATCAACCGTGTTGGTTCCCTGAATTCCCAGGAAAATTCCCATGATTCCCAGTACGACAAACAGGGGAACCAGAATTCCGAGCAGCAGCTTGGGCAATATCCCAAACTTTACTTTTCCTGTCTGCGGACCATTTGAGTTTTCTTTCTTTTGCATTTGCTTTCCCTCCTATGAGATCTGAAAAGACACACGAAAAGAAAAACAGAGTTTTCCTGTCTGGTCAGAACCCACCATAAAAAGCCCTGCGGCTTTTCATGTTTTCCCTGTGGGTTTCTTTCCTTTGCGGGGAGACGTCTGTTTTCTCTTTTCAAAATGCCCTTTATTTACACATATCTCATTCCCAGAAGGAATTCCCGGTTTCATCCCTGAGCAAACGAAATCAACAAGCAAAGGCTTTCAAGCGGTCCCAAATTGGCTGCACAAAGTCTGGAAAAAATGCTGTGTGGCTCCAAAGGAGGAAATCGAGCCTATTAGAAAAACTTGATTATTTCAGATGGATTTCCTTCTGTTGGAAATTATAATATCATAAAATAACGTAAAAGGCTATAATTCTGAGAGAAAAACTGTACAAATGACGGTAAAAATTTCGAATCAAATTTTGTTGCAGCAAAAAGACTTACCTACTTGATTTTTATATAATACCATTTTATGAAATAAATGGTACATTAAGCAAACAAAACAGCCGATCCCAATGGGATCGGCTGTTTCTTCCTTAATTACGCAACGGATTGAAAGAGCGAGGGCTGTTCCTGCTGCTGTTCAAACAGCTTGGAAACGGAGTCCGCACGGGTAGTGGTACGAGTGGTTCCGCCCGAGACGTACGCTTTGCCGCACTCCGGACAGATTGCGGTATGCAGCGTCACCGACTGGCTGACAACCTCACGGTTTTCCCGTCTGGCCTGTGCCTGTTCACGCACAACATGCTCCTGCTCATGTCCCCGTACAACGGCGGCGGCCTGTTCGGGGGCGATTCTGGAGGGAGTTTTGAAGGAAACGCCGGGATCGTTGGAGCCGTCCTGATATTTGCGCTCCTTACAGGTCTGGCACTCGCCTTCCTCCATAACCTCCTGCGGGGATTTGGTTTCTTCCGCTGCTTCCGCCGTCACGTTCTCCGCCGGCATACCGCCCTGCGAAGCGCCGTCCTCCGCATATTGAATGCGGCCCCTCACGGCCATGGCCGTGAAATCCGCGCCTTCCCGCACAAAAGAAAGCGGTCCGTCATCCTGCGCCGCGGGCTGTGAAACGCCGCGCTGTACCGGCGCCGTTTTGGAAACAGGAGGAACGGGCGTGGTTTGAGCAGGCGCGACCCTGTCAATCGCCTCCGTCCCTTTGGAGACCCCCTGAGCGTTAAGAGAGCCATAGGAGTAGGCATAGGCACGATAGGCCCCTATGGAGCTTACCCCAAACATATCCGCCACCCTTTCTGCGCGAAGCCGAAAATATTCTTATGCTTATTATATCGCATTCAGGCGGATTTCTCAAGGGAAAATCTTCCTTTTCAGCGTTTCCGGTCAAACTCGGGGTTGAAGGCGTAGAAATTCTTGGAATCGAGCTTGTCGGTTGTCAGGCGCAGCCCTTCGCCGAAGCGCTGGTAGTGAACGACCTCGCGCTCACGCAGGAAGCGGATGGGATCCCGCACATCGGGGTCGTCGCAGAAGCGCAGGATGTTATCGTAAGTGGTGCGCGCTTTCTGTTCGGCAGCCATGTTTTCATGGAGATCGGTGATGGCGTCTCCGGTCACGGCAAACGATCCGGCGCTGAACGGTACGCCGTTTGCGTCGGCGGGATACACACCGGTGGTGTGATCGATGAAGTAAGAATCAAAGCCGGCTTCCTTGATTTGCTGGGGCGTGAGGTTGCGGGTCAGCTGGTATACAATAGTTCCAACCATCTCGAGATGTCCCAGCTCCTCCGTCCCGATATCCGTGAGGATGGCTTTGAGCTCCGGATAGGGCATGGTATAGCGCTGGGAAAGATACCGCAGAGAAGCGCCGAGCTCGCCGTTCGGGCCGCCGTACTGAGCGCAGATCAGCTTTGCCAGCGCCGGGTTCGGATTTTTGATCCGGATCGGATATTGCAGCTTTTTCTCATACACCCACATCAGTCGTTCTCCTCCTCTCCCGTTTCCCAGGGCCACGGGCCGGTGATCCAGGCCCAGCGGCTGGTGTTGGCGCTCGTTTCGTTCATGGGGCCGTAGGCGGCCTCATATTCCTTGATCAGAGCAGCCGTTTTCGTGCGGTACTCCTCCAGCTTTTTGGCTGCTTCGCAATCGTTGGGGTGTGTGTCCAGAAAAATATGCAGCTCCCATTGGGCGAATTGCATGGCGCGGATTCGCCGCGAAAGGCGTTCCTGTTCGTTCATGACCGCGGCTCCTTTCCACCGGAAAACGGTTTGTTGAGATCGGGGAACAGCGTGCCGTTATCCAGCGCCTGTTCCGGTTGATAGGTGGCTCCGTACTGTTGGAAGGGAACATATGCCATAGCAGGCACGGGATCCTCGGGAAGAGGAGCCGGGCTGCGCAGAGCGCAGGACTGTCCATCCAGCTTTTCAGACATGTTGCATCAACTCTCCTTTCGGGGAAGAAAACCCCTCGCAATATTGTATGAGAGAGGGGAGATGCGTGTGAAAAAAGGATGAAAAGGGAAGGCTTGCATTTCACCCGAAAATCCCGTATGATGGAAAGGAAACATTGATTTGCCGGGAGATGGAACGCCCGATGAAAAGGCGGACTTTCCACCCGGCACGAGGAGGACGTGAGCGCAATGGTGCGAAACGGGATGGAGCTTCGCCGCTTGAACCGGAACCGGATTTTCCGGGCTGTCTATGAGAGCGGGCGCGTTTCCCAGCAGGAGCTGGCTTTGCGCCTGGGACTGAGCCTTCCCACTATTGCGCAGAATCTGCGGATTCTCTGCGAGGAGGGGCTGCTGCGGGAGGACGGCTCCTTTGCTTCCACCGGGGGACGGCCCGCGCGCGGCGTCTCCTGCATTCGGGACGCAAGGCTGGCCGTCGGCCTGGACGTCACACGCGGCCATGTCAGCGCAGTGCTCACGGATCTCAGCGGCGGGATTGTGCGCGGGATCCGCCGGTCGGTTCCTTTTTCGGATACGGAACCGTATTATCGGGGGCTGGGGGAGATTGCGCGGGAAGTGATCGGGGAGACGCCCCCGGAACGCCTGCTGGGAGCGGGAGTGTCTTTTCCCGGCATTCTGGCGGCGGGCGGCGGGATCCGAAGCTCCCATGTGCTCGGCCTTGGGGCGCGGGAGGAGGAGGATTTTACCCGGTTTTTACCCTGCCGTGCCATGCTCTGCAATGACGCCAGCGCCGCGGGACGGGCGGAGCTGTGGGGAAGAGAGGGAGGAAGCAATGCGGTCTATCTCTCTCTGAGCAACAGCGTCGGCGGCGCGATCCTGCTGGGCGGAAGCCTGTATGAGGGGGAAAACCTGCGGGCGGCGGAATTCGGTCATATGACGCTTGTGCCGGACGGGCTTGCCTGCTATTGCGGGAAAAAAGGCTGTCTTGACGCTTACTGTGCCGCCGGGGTGTTGTCGGATGGGTACGGCGGAAGCCTGGACGCTTTCTTCACGGCGCTGGACCGGGGAGAGGAAGCGGCTTCCTCGCGTTGGGACGCTTATCTGCGTTCTCTTGCCACGGCGGTGAACAGCCTGCATATGGCGTTTGACTGCCCCGTGATTCTGGGAGGATATGTGGGGGCGTATATGGTGCCCTATATGGAGCGGCTGCGCGCGATGGCTTCCGCTCTCGATACCTTTGGCGGAGACGGCTCTTACTTGCAGCCCTGTCTGTACCGTCGGGAGGCCTCCGCCGTGGGGGCGGCTCTGCTGTTTATTGAGCCGTTTATGGAATCGATCTGAAAACGCGGCCTGCATGGGAATTCCCGTGCAGGCCGCGTTCTGTATCTTTTTATTCTTTTTTTTCGGCATCCCGGCGGATGCGTTTGCGGTATTCGCCCGGCGATTCTCCCACAGCCTTTTGAAAGACCTGTGCAAAATAGGACTGGGAGGAAAAGCCCACCGTTCCCGCGATCTGGGAGATGGGGTGGGAGGTGTCGCGAAGCAGGGCGCAGGCTTCCTCCACGCGCCGTGCGTTCAGATAATTGATCGGCGACATGCCGATGTATTCGCGAAACGCGTGCGCCAGATAATACTTGTTCAAACGGCTGATCTCCGCCAGATGATCCAGCGAAATTGGGTGACGGAAATTGTCGTCGATATACCGCTTGACCGCGGAGCACTCCCGGGCGGTTCGCTTGGGGGCATGGATGGAAAATTCCTGCGGCTGAAGCCGCTTGATCAGCAGCAGGATCGATTGAAAGGAATATTGCGACAATTTTTCATAATGCGGCTGTTGGGTTTCCATTTCGGTGAGCAATAGGCGCAGAAAAAAGCGGATTTCGCTTCGGATGGTCCGGCAGTGGAAAATTCCGCAGCTGTTCCATGTTCCGCCGCCGGAAGAGTCCAGATAAATCCCTTCCACACCTACAGACACATATTCGACGATCCCCGTTCCATGCGGCTGCTCCGTATGTCCCGCGTCGGGGTTGATGACAATCAGATCATCTTCCCGCAGAGAATAGGATTCTCCTTCCGATAAAAAATCAATTTCTCCGCGAAGAACATAGAAGAATTCGGCAAATGGATGCGAATGCGGCGCGCCGTGCCACTCTCCCTCGTAGCGGGAGGAGGACGCATACAAAAGGTTGGCGCTCACAGAATTGCTTCCCTGTGTACGCAGAGTAAATGGAACGTTGCTCATGGCGATCCTCCTTCCAGCCGGCGCTGCCCTCCGACACGATGTGGTCAGCGCGGCACAAGCTTGAAAGAATGCAATCCGTTTTCCATATTATACTCTGTTTTCTTTTGTGAAGCAATTCTTTTTCATCGAATAGCATAAAAAACTATCGAAATATTGCGCGATATTGTGAAATTATTGCTAACTATAATTTCTCAGTGTAGAAATATTGATAACAATATTTATAAATCACAAGACAGTTGTTCATTTGCAAACTACGCAAACAGCCAATCTGTTTCCAGTTCCACGGGATGCAGCAGCTTGGAAGGATTAACCTTCTCGCCGTGGAAATCACTGCCCGCGCTGACGTGCAGATCATACCGCCGCGCAAGGTCAAGGTAGTCCCGCACCATGTCGGGAGTGTGCTCCGGGTAATAGCATTCCAGCGCGTCCAGCCCGGCCTCCTCCTTCAAGCGGCGAACCAGTTCTTCCAGCCGCTCCGGCTCGTAGTGCAGCTGGCACGGGTGCGCCAGCACGGCCTTGCCGCCGGACGCATGGATGATGGAGATACACGACACAGCATCCGCTTTATACCGCTCAATGCGCTTGTACTCGCTGGTGTCGAGGTAGCGGTCGAAGGCTTCGCGCGTGGAGGACACAAAGCCATGGCGCAGAAGCACCTGCGCGAAATGCGGACGCGCGACCACGCCGCCTTTAGCCAGCTCCTCCACCTCGGAAAGCGGAATCCCCACGCCTTTTTCTTCGAGGAAGGCCGCGATGCGGTATTTGCGCTCGTCCCGGCTGTCTTTCAGCTTTTGACACAGCGCTTGCATCTCCGGGCAGTCCTCCCGCAGGCCAAGGCCCACAATGTGCAGATGCCGGTCCTCGCTGGCTCCCAATTCAATCCCGCGCAGGACGGTGATTTCCGTTTCCTCTCCGGCCTGCACGGCTTCGGAGAGTCCGTCCACGGTGTCGTGGTCGGTGAGGGCCAGACACTGGATTCCCGCCTTCTGCGCCAGACGCACCAGCTCCGCCGGGCGGTACTGCCCATCCGACGCTGTGCTGTGCGTATGGAAATCGCACTGTTGAAGCATGATGAAAAGCCCCCTGATTGATCGGTTTAAGAATGGTAAGTAAAGATCACCTTTCGCTCCCGTGTGGGATCAAATTCTACCAAAAACACAGATTGCCATTTTCCTAAAAGCATTTTCCCATCCTCAACCGGGATGTTTGTGCTGACGTCAAAGAAGAGCTGACGCATATGTGCAAAACCGTTAATGCGTTCATTGACCGGAACATCCCGGATGTCGATAATATCGTGTCGATATTCGCCGGTTTTGGGGAAAGCATGCTCCAGATAACTATTCACGTCGCTCAGAAGCAGAATCTCCCCTTCCATGATTTTAATGGCACAGGTAGTATGGGCCACAAAAACGTTCAGCATTCCCGTACCGGTTTTTTCTTTTAGAAAATCAGAGATATAAGGCTTCAGATCCGTAAACTGTTTGTCAGTCCGAATTGTAACTTCCATTCTATCCATGACATAATTCCTCCACATTCTCTTTATTTACGTTAATATGACTTCCGGACGTGTATTCCTTTTGAATAGCCTTGTATACCACCTTTGCAAAATCCTCCGGCAGCATGAGTGTGGATTGATCTTCATCTGGATATAAGGCTTTTCTCATCTTTGTTTTTGTTCTTCCGGGAGAAATGCACACCGCATACAGCCCATCCGCGGCCCAGCATTGCGTGGCCATAACCACAGCTGCTTTTGTAGCGCAGTATTCGCTCCAGGTAGCATGGATTTTGGTCGCGGCGGAGGACCCGATGTTGATAATCTGCAAATCCGGATTTTTTTGCAGCGCAATCTCCGTGCAGTAAAACACACCGGACAGATTGATATCAATATGTTTTTGCGTCACCGACGGATCCGCGTGCTTGACAGACTGCGGAACGACATAACCGGCATTGTTGATCAGGATATCGGGGACAAAGCGCTCCATCACGTTTCGGATACTTTCGACATTCGTGACATCCAAAACGTCCTTTCCCGGTGCAAAAACCTCAAAACCGCCTTTGCGCTCCAACAGCTCACAAATGGCAACCGCCATGCCTCCATGGCCCCCTGTGATTAACACTTTTTTCATCTGACTTCCGCCTCCATTGTCCGGTAAATGAATTCCAAAACCGTGATATCCTCCGGATAGGTCACTTTGTACAGGTTGGAACCTGTTTCAATAAAAAAGGGTTGAATTCCATATGCTTCAAACATGACTCGCGTTTCATCCGTCATATTTTCAAACCGCTGCTCCGCCTGTGCATAGGCTGATTTCAGCAAACGATAATCAAAGGCCTGCGGGGTCAGCAGATCATAAAGCTCATCTCGGTTCAAATAGTTTCCGTTGCGAAAGACAACAGTATCCACCAGAGGCTTGACAAACGACACGGACGGATGCGGATCTTCCAGCAGCTGAAGGAGTTGTCCATGTGTTACCATGGGCCGCGCAGCCTCCACAATGATCACACGATCCGTATCCTCCGGCAAAGCATTCAGACCAATCCGCACGGAATGTGAGCGCGTGTGTCCGCCGGGGATGTCCTTCCCCACGACAACCAGATGCTTCGGATCGACAATTTCCTGCAATAAACCATAGGGATATTTCCACATTGCTTTTCCGTGAAATTCCAAATCCTGCTTTGCGCCTTTGAAACGCTCCCCTTTTCCGGCAGCTAATAAAACGGCTCCATACTGCATAGGTGATTCCTCCATTTGGTTCCATTTCCATCAAGGAACTTTACCGATCGGTATCCGTATCCAAAAGATGAAAATGATTCTGAATGATCCGGAGCTGCTCCTGCGGTGACTTTTCCCCATCATTCTCCAGAATTAAATCCGGACTGCGCGGCTCATCAAACGGGGCGGTAACTCCCATCACATTTTCCTGCTTGTGGGAGTATAATCCCTTTTGATCGCGGGCAAAAAGGGTTTCCATTTTCACTTTCAGGTAAATCTCACGATAATTCTCTATATTTTCACGGTTCCATGCCCTCACATCATGAAACATTGAGATGGTACAGCACACGACCGTGATCCCCTGCCGTGTCAACATATCGCACAGCCGCCCAACCATAAATGCGCCTTCGCGGCGGCCTTCCGGCGTATATCCGAATATATTTCCTGTCACTCTGCGCATTTCGTCGCCATCCAGCATGATGGTAGGCTGCCGTTCCCGCAAAAATTGATAAAGCAAAGTTCCGATGGTTGTCTTTCCTGCACCGGCAAGGCCGGTAACCCAGTATACTTCTGCCATAAATAATCTTTCCTCTCGTTATCTTTGACCACTCAGTGGTACAGCGGCTGTTCCAGCAGAGCGGGATCGAGTTCCAGCCTTTTCATCATTTGCAGGGGCTGGCTGTTTTTATTGATAAAGTGCAGGCCATGCATCAGAATGTGTGCGACCTTCCTTCTGTTGATCCTTCTTTTTTCCGATTCTTCTGCTATTTTTTGTTTTACGAACTGGTCGGTGCCGCTTTCGTCAAAGTTCTTTTTTTGGAAGGAATGGCGGATGCATTGCTCGAGAGAACTGTTGATTAAAGCGTCCAGACAGGTGAAATTCCTGATCTTTTCCTCCACCCATTCGT
>DVGZ01000102.1 GCA_018712435.1 Candidatus Caccousia avicola | reverse complement strand
AAATGACAGGGAGGCTGTTTTCTGATGGCATACAGTGAGAAAGTAATGGAACATTTCGCGAACCCCCGCAACGTGGGCGAGCTGCCGGACGCGAACGGCGTCGGTGAGGTCGGCAACCCGAAGTGCGGCGATATCATGCGCATGTATATCCGCGTCGAGGACAACGTGATCCGCGACGTCAGCTTCAAGACCTTCGGCTGCGGCGCGGCCATTGCGACCAGCTCCATGGCGACGGAGCTGATCAAGGGCAAGACGATCGACGAAGCTCTCCAGCTGACGAACCGTGCCGTGATGGAGGCTCTTGACGGCCTGCCGCCGGTGAAGGTACACTGCTCCGTTCTCGCGGAACAGGCTATCAAGGCCGCTGTGTCCGATTATTACCGCCGTCTGGGCATTGACCCGGTGCCGATCGTCGGCGAGCTGCATGACTGCGAAGAGGAATCCTGCGCCTGCGGCGGGCATTAAACGTATGAAAAAACCGCGTCCCAAGCCATTGCGGCAGGGACGCGGTTTTTCCGCTTGTCGGAGAAATCAGGCCGTCTGCCCGGCCAGCTGCTTGCGAAGAACACGCCACACAAAGACGGCAAACAGCACGGAGCTGATGCTCCAGGTGATCGGATACGCCCAATAGACCACGCGGATATCCGGGATCAACTGAATGGTCAGCGTGATGTAAGTAATGCGGAACACGCACCAGACGGCCAGCATGATCACCATCGGCACGACGGGACGGCCCAGCCCGCGCAGAATTCCGGCGCAGCAGTGGGAAAACGCCAGAAGGCAGTAAAAGAGCGACACCGTGCGCGCGTTCATCACACCGTACTCCACCACCTGCGGCTGATTGTTGAACGCGCTGATCAGCACCGGCGCAAAGGTGAAGATCAGGATCCCGATCCCTTCCGCCAGAAGAGGGCTGCACAGAAGCCCGAAGCGCACACCGGCCTTGACGCGATCAGCGCGCCCGGCCCCGAGGTTCTGGCTGACGAAGGTGGACAAAGCCAGCGCGAAGCAGGTCACGGGCAGGAAGGCAAAGCCCTCCGTCTTGCTGTATGCCCCGCAGCCCGCCATCGCGGAGGAGCCGAAGGAATTGATGTTGGACTGCACGATGACATTCGCCAGCGAAATCACGGAATTCTGCACCCCGGAGGGAACGCCGAGGGAAACCACCCGGCGAAGCATTTCGCGGTCAAAGCGGATGCGCCGCCAGCAGACACGGTATCCGGTCTGTGCATGCGTCAGTTTACGGAAAGCGAGGAATGCGCTGAGCGACTGGCTCAGCACCGTGGCCAGCGCCGCCCCGCCGACGCCCATCTGAAACACCGCCACAAACAGCAGATCCAGCACGACATTGGTCAGGGACGCGGCGATCAGGTATTTCATCGGGCTTTTGCTGTCTCCCACCGATTGCAGGATCCCCGCGCCGAGATTGTACAGCACCACGGCGAGCGAACCGGCAAAATAGATACGGAAATACAGCACGGAGTTCGGCATCACGTCCTCCGGCGTTCCCATCAGCCGCAAAATCTGCGGGGAAAACACCACGCCCACCACCGTGAGCACCACACCGGCGCATAGGCCGAGCGCCACCGTGGTGTGGACGGCCCGTTCCATGTCCTCCTCATCCCCCGCGCCAAAAAAGCGCGCGACCAGCACGCCCGCGCCAAGGGAAACGCCGTTGACAAAACCGATCAACAGCATGATCAGGCTCGCGGACGAACCGACGGCGGCCAGCGCCTGCTCCCCGACAAAGTTTCCCACAATCAGCGAATCCACCGCATTATAGAGCTGCTGGAACAGATTGCTGAAAAGAATCGGAACAGCAAACAGGAGCATTTTCTTTGGAACGTTCCCCACCGTCAGCAGATTTTGATTTTCGGTTTGCTTCACTCTGCTATCACACCACCCTGTTTTTTTCTCAAAAATATGCACAGAAAAGCAGAGCGCCTTTGAAAGGGCTCCGCTTTGCTTTTTCTATGATACCACGAAACAACCGGGACGGCAAGATGCCGCCCGAGTGAAAAAAGGAGGACGATTTTCATGGCAAAGCTTTTGTATCAGGGACACGGAAGCCTGCGTGCCGTCACGGACGGCGGCGTGGTGCTCTATCTGGATCCGTTCGCCGGGGAGGGCTATGATCTGCCCGCCGACGTGATCCTGGTGACGCACCAGCACGGCGACCACAACCAGCTTCAGCTCCCGGCCAAAAAGCCGGACTGCATCATCTGGCAGAATTCCGACGCCCTCTCCGGCGGCGAATACCAAACCGCCGATCTGCACGGCATCCATGTGGAGGCGGTGCAGGCATACAACAAGAACCATCCGAAAAGCGAGTGCGTGGGCTTTCTTGTGACGCTCGACGGCAAGCTGGTGTATTTTGCGGGCGACACCTCTCGCACGGAGCAAATGGAAACCTTCGCGCAGCGTCATATTGACTATGCCATTCTTCCCATGGACGGTATCTACAATATGGACATCGCGGAGGCCTCCGCGTGCGCCCGCCTGATCGCCGCAAAGCACAGCATTCCCACCCACATGGCGCCGGGACGCCTGTTTGACCGCGCCGCCGCCGAACGCTTCGACGGCCCCGGCCGGCTGATTTTGGAGCCCGGTGAGGAAATCACTCTCTGAGCCCCCGTCAGCGCTTCCGACATTCCGAACATACCAAAGGGCCGCTCTGTCCCGTTGTGCGACAGAGCGGCCCTTTTCGTTTGCCCATTTTCAGGAGCTTACGGCTCCACCCGGCGCAGCCGGATCGCCATGTATTCGCGGCGCGGCAGTTCTATGACAAAGCTGCCCCTGTGCGTTCCGGCGGGCGTAATGGTCATATTCCAGGTGTCGATGATTTCCGCCGTGAGCGTCACGTCCTCCGGGAAGGAGAAACGGCGGCGGCAGGGACGCATAAAGCCGTAATAATAGAGATAGTAGCCCGTATCGCCGATCCCCTCGGCAGTCGCGGCCAACTCATCCCACGAAGCGGACATCCGCCGCAGGCCGCCGCCCGGCGTCTGCGCCAGGATCTCCCGCAAAAAGCGGATGCGCGCCGGGCTTTCCCCGTAGAGCGTGCCGCCATGGCTCCACCAGAGCACGCCGTCCGGCTTGTCAAATGTCTCGCCGTGCGTCGCGTAGCCGCCGCGCAGAGCGGCCTCCCAGAAGCGCCGCACCAGCTCCTGCCCGCTGATGTTGCCCCAGCCCTGATCGATGTCGCCCTCGTAAGCTACCTCGTCGAAAATCACGGGCTTGCCGAAACGCACGCGCAGATCGTCGGTGAACTCCGTCGACTTATAGAGATCGGTGCGCTGCACGCTGCAATGCGTGATCCAGGGCCGCGCGTGGTCGTAGGGCGTCAGACAGTTGTGAATGCTGCGCGGATGGCGGTACGGGTCCTCGTCCAGCAGAATCTGCGCATAGCGCTCCCAATCGCTCACGGTTTTATCCGTCAGAATATCATACTCGTTAGCAAGACTCCACCAGACGTTGCGGAACGCGGCGAAGCGCGCGACCACATAGCGCCAGTAGAGATCGTCCTGCTCCGCCGTCATGTGGGAGAAGCCCCAGCGATCGTACGGATGCATCACGATCAGGTCGGCTTCCACGCCCAGCGCGCCCAGATCGCGGATCGCCTGCTCCACGTTGCGGAAATGGTCGGGATTCGGGCGGGTGAAATCCCAGTCATTGCCCGGCTGCACCTCCATGCGGAAGCCCAGCTCCGTGTCCGTCTGGTCAATTTTACACGGCGTTCCCTCAAACGGGAAGGAAATGGGATCGTGGAGATTGTATAAGTAATGCTTGGGAAACACGCAGAAACGGATCTTGTTGAAGTATCCCTTCGCCAGCTCCTCCAGCGTGCGGCGGCGCACGTCCTCGCCCTGAAGCTCCCACACATAGGCCGTGGTGCCCAACGGATGGTACGGCGTGCCGTCCTCATACTCAAAATGGAACCCACGGATCCGCACCGGTCCATGGTTGTCTTCCCCCGCCGCGACGGCGGTAAACGCGCCGGACTGCTCTCCCTGCTCCGAGAAGCTGCCGGAGATCGTGAAGGTATACTCCCCCACAAACGACGGCATGAAGCGGACGCGGTAGATCCCGTCGCCATCGTAAAAGCCCCGTACCCGAACCGTCTCATCCCGCGAGACAAATTCAGCCTCGATCGTGTAATCCGTGAAGGGATTTCCCTCCGTTTTTCCAGGCAGGGACGCTTCAAACACGCCCCACCGTTCCACCTGTCTGGGATATTCCATCGTATTTCTCCTCCCACATCTGCCTGACGGCCTTTTGCACAGCAGTATCCATCCTATTTAGTTTCCTGTTCCGCTCTCCTGTGATTCCGCGCAGATCGCACGGAAGGAGGGCTTGAGGGCGCGGTACAGATCGTTGCCGCCGTCGTAGCCGAAGCGGGACAGCAGAGCCTTGTTGACCTCCTGCAAGCCGCTGGGATAATACTCCCTCACGATGCTCATCATATCGCGGATGTCCTCGGGGGTGCGGAATTCCTCCGGGACAAGACTTTCCATCCTCTCTCCAATCGGCTCCGGCTTCTTCTTCGCGCTTCCCTTCGGCGCGCGCTTCGAGCGGGAGGATCGGGCCGCTTTGCCCTCCGGCGCGGCGGTCTGCTCCTGCTGCTCCGCCTGATCCCGCGCATCCTCCTGTTCCGCCGGACGGCGGGCCGCCAGCAGCTCCTTGGTATCACAGCGTACAATATCCGCGCCGCGCTCCTTCCAGAACTGAACCAGCGGATCGTACCCCTGATCGCGCGAAAGAATCACATACTGCGCCTTCGAAGAGGATCGGAGCAGATAGCCCAGATAGCTCGAAAGCTGGAAATCCAGGCCGTTGCGCCCTGTGTTGCACGGGATCAGCTCCATCTGGAACGGGTGGTTCATGATCTGCTGAAGATCCTTATACGGAATACCGGGGGAATTCGCCGTAAAAAAGAGCAAAATCTCATCGTTTCGTCCGAGCAAGGGCAGCAGCTCCGTCCACGCGCTGCCGATGTTCTCGGTGTCGATCAAATATTTCATTCTTTTGACCATATACACTCTCCTTTGTTTTTCGTATCTTTTTATCTTTCACGCCGTCCC
>DVGZ01000101.1 GCA_018712435.1 Candidatus Caccousia avicola | reverse complement strand
TCATAAGAACTCATCTGAAGTAGCAACGTTTTCAAATGGAATGAAAGCTAGTTGTTTTTTGTTTCAAAATGTTGATTTAAGCTTTTTATCTACATCTAATGTAAAAAGCGCAAAGCTTGTTGTTATTCCGCAAGATACAATAGAAAATATAAATTTAACTTTTCAAACTTTAACCGTTAGGCCAGAAATTAGAGCAGCCTATTATGCGTACTATAACGCTATACATGAAATGTCTGTTGTTCCTGCACATGTAATGCAGGTTGAGGTATACGAAAACTCCAATCGATTTTTTACTGTAAATGAAACGACACAACTAGAACCTATTGAAATAGATTTAACCGGATCGATTGACACCATACAAAATCTTTGTAAATACGGTTTGAAGATAAATGTCAATAGTACAAAGCGTGTATTTATATATGGGATTTTAGCATCTCAAAATTTACGTCCATATATAGAAATCGAATACCTCAGTGATAATACTCCGCCAACAGTTTCTCCTCTTTCTCCTGTTTCGGATGTTGTAAACGGAGATAAGCCTATCACCTTTACATGGAGCTATTCTCAGGATGTAAACGAGCCGCAAAGCCATTACTCGATCCAGCAGCAAACATCCAGCGGATGGCAGGATTTGATCCCCAAAACAGCCGGAACCGCTCATACAGCGACAGTACCGGCAGGCACTTTCACGGCAGGGCAGGCAGCGTGGCGCGTTATGGTGTGGAGTCAAAACGGTACAGTTGCATCCCAGTGGAGCGACCCGGCTTACATCATTGTGCAATCCCAGCCGAAAGCGCCGAACATCACCAGCGCCGGAACAAGCCCCAGCCCCACTTTTGCATGGCAGGCGGCCCAGCAGCAGGGCTATGAAATCATTCTGGGAGATTATCAAGCCGGGGTAAAGTATGGCACGGAAAAAACATGGACTTATCCGGGAACGCTGCAAAACGGAAATGTGATTTTTCAAATCCGCGTGCAAAACGCGCAAGGGATTTGGAGTCCGTGGGCTGGGGTGGAAACGTATATTTCCAATGTACCGAAAGGCACGGTATCGCTTTCCGGAAGTGTCAAGGATCAGGCTGTATCTCTTTCATGGACTTCCAGCGGGCTGACAGCTTCGCAATACAACGTTTTGCGGGACGGAGAAGTGATTGCCGCCACTCAAAACACCGCTTTCACGGATTACTATTCCGCTGGAAAATGTGCTTATCAGGTGTATGCAATGCTTTCTGAAGGATATTACACGCCGTCGAATGTGCTGACGGAAATTGTAAAACCCAAATACGCTATGATCTCCCTTGCTTCCTCAATCTCATGGATCCCTCTGCGCATCAAAAGCGGAGGGCTTCCAACCTACGGCAGCGAAATGCAGGCGCAAGCGGCGTTTGTTCATTATCAGGGCCGGGAACTTCCCGTGGCCTATACGACCGGATTTTTGGACAAATCCTATACCTACTCTTTTTCGTTTTTGCGGAAAGAAGATATGCAAGCGTTTGCAAAGCTGTGCGGCCAGATGGTGATCCTCAAAACTCCGCAGGGTGAACGCTCCATAGGAATTTTGACCGGGATTTCCGCTACCCGGCAAAACAGAATCAATGATTTTTCCTTCTCCATTACGGAGATTGATTTTTCGGAGGTGGAGCTGAATGCCTGAAATCAAATCGAAGTTCCTGCTTTCCAGAAATAACGTGGATTTCAGTGAGTTGTTGGCCGTAGACGGGGGGAATCCCACAATTCGGATGGTTGTAAGCGCAGAAGTCAAAATGGTTTTGGAAGGAACATTTTTGCAGAATCCGCAGATGAATTTCATCCAAGACCATTTGAAACCTGTGTTTTACATCGACGGGAAAGGTTATCAAGTAGGCGAATACATCGTAACGGACGCGGTGCTAAATACAGTTGACGGCACGCGGAAAGAGCTGGAAATCACCGCATATGATCTGACCTATCTTGCGAAGCAAAGCAAAATTGAAGATCGCCTATTGATCAAAGCCGGAACTCTTTACACGGATGCGATTCGCGCTCAGATTGTCGATTCCGGAATCTTGAATTTCATCGTTGTCCCTAATACGGCGACGTTTTCGACAGACCGCGAAGACTGGGAGCCGGGAACAAGCCGCCTTCAAATCATTAACGATTTGCTTTCCGAAATCAACTATAACTCTTTGTGGATGGATTTGAGCGGCACGGTGCGGGGAACTCCCTATCAGCAGCCGCTTGCGGAAAACATTACGATAGAGTACAGAAACGACCAGTACAGCATTTTGTACCCGGATGACAGCAGCACAACGGATATTTTTGATAAACCAAATGTTTTCATTGCCGTTGTGGAAAATCCGGATCTTCCCGAAAACCTCAGAGCGGAAGCTGTGAACGACGATCCCACGGTTCCGTATTCCACCGTGAACCGTGGCCGTATCGCACAGTATGAAAAACTGGATAATATCGCATCTCAGGCCGAGCTTCAGGCCTATGTGGATAATTTGAAATTCAAAAGCTTGATGTCCACGCAGGAAATAGAATTTTCGACGGCTGCAAATCCGGTTCACAGCGCCTTTGATATCATCGGATTTTATAAGGACGATCTTACCGGAATCTACGAAGAAACCGAATGGAGCTTTCCCTTTACGCCGGGTCAGGCAATGACGCATCGAGCAAGGAGGGCGATTTTCGAATGATTGAAAATGAGCAGCAGCTTGCGGAGCTGACTCCGGCAGAACCGCCGGAGCAAACGCTTGCTACAATCGTCAGTATTGGCACTTCCGGGATTGTGCTGGATTTCGGGGAAAAAGAATATGCCTGCAACCAAGGGATCAAATTTGTGGTAGGGCAGCGCGTTCTGGTGGAAAAACGTTCCGGGACTTACGTTGTGATTTGCCCGATTGGAGCGCCGTCAACGGAAGTCATTGCGGACAAAGCAATCTATGCGGATTCCGCAGGAACAGCCGAAACGGCCACGACAGCGCAAACGGCAACCACGGCACAAAGCGCCACGACAGCGCAAACAGCTGACAGCGCCACCACAGCCGAAACGGCAAATATAGCTGAGTCTTTGCAATCCGCAACGACTTCATCCCAAACAATTCAGCTGGGGGTTCAATCTTCCAAGTTGTATTTTCGAATTGGAAACAGCGGATCGTTTCAAAGCAGCGTTTCTTCAAGCGATACCTCGGATACAGCCGACACGGCGGACGGGGTGCAGTCGCAAACATCTTCTCGGGTTATCGAGTTTTCTTATTCTTCGGGATCTTTGAGTTTTCGGCTCAGAGGATCTTCCGGATGGACGAAGCTTCAGAACGCATAAAGGAGGGATAGAATGTACATCAACAGCAAAAACAAACAGCTTCAGCTGGAGCCGCTGCGGGGAATCATTACACAAGGAGAAAAGCTCGCGGATACGGTTACGTTTGCCCTGCCGAATGTGTACGGGAACCTTACGCTTTCTTCTCTCGGCTGGTCAATTCGAGCGGCCAGCGAAAAAAACACTCTCGCAACCGCATCCCTCACGGTTTCTGTTATGGAAGACAAATGCCTTTTGTCGTGGGAGGTATCCAGCGACTTTACCGCTGTTTCCGGCGCTCTGTCTTTGATGCTTGTCGGCACAGACGGAGACGGAAAGATTGTGATTAAATTTCCCGGCGACTCCCCGATTTGGGTAAGAGACAGCGAAACGGGAGAGTACAGCCCGCCGGAAGATGCAATCGAAAACGCGTTGAACGGCCTGCAAAGCGCAGAGGAAGCGCTGAAAAACGCGATTGAAGCGCTGCAAAGCATCGGCGTAAACCTCAAAATTCTCGGCTGGTATCCTACTTTGGAAGCGCTGCAAGCGGCTGTTAAAAATCCTTCTCCCGGAGATATCTACGGGATAGGAGATCCCACGGTGTTGTATGTTTGGACAGGTTCAGCTTGGACGCAGCTCCCCGGCGTTTTTGTGCAGCCTTCCGGCTTTAACTTCCTCGTAAACTCCCGATTTGCCTACAACAGCCGCAATCAACAGTCCTACACTGCGCAGGCGTGGACGGTAGACGGGTGGTTTTCGCCCTCTGGCTCCGCGACGATCACTCTTTCCAGCGGCGTGACGGTTACAAACGCGATTGCAGTCGCACAGCCGATCCAATACCCAGAACAACTTTTCGGAAAGCAGGCGACTTTCTCCGTCAAAGACGCGGATGCAATCTACACCGTGACAGCAACGATGCCAAGCTCGGCGCAGGGAACAGACGCGCAGATCGCCGCGCAGGCCACGCCCTGGGGCGATATCGCGATTTGGAATATTTCCAGCCTGTCCGCCTTTGCCGTCGTTATCAGCGTGTCCTCTGCGGCTACTCTGGAAGCGGCAAAGCTGGAACTCGGCGCAACGTCCACCCTCGCCGCTGACCTTGCGCAAGGGCAGGATGAAGCAGTTGAGCAACTTCGCCTTGACATGTATGATCTTGATCCCGGTAGACCAGCGTACATCCTTACGCAAAACGAAAACCTTCTGGATAACTGGTATTTCGTGGGAGGAGGATCTCAGCAACGCGGAGGTCAGTTCCCGATCAATCAGCGGGGGCAGACGAGCTATACAGGATCAGTATATGGAATCGATAGATGGAGAAATTTGCGTCCCACAACAACGATTCAGCTCCTTTCGTTTGGATTGCAAATCAGCGATACGTCCAATATCGAAGGAGGGTTGGTGCAATATCTGGAAAGCAACTTCTCTGGTAAAAAGGTAACACTTTCCCTTTTGATTTCTCAAATCACAGGTTCTGTGCGGCTTTGGGCGAGAAATAACTCTACATGGGAAACCTACGGGAATATTGCAGATGCAAGCTCTCCGGGGCTTCTTTCTCTTACAGCCGACATTACAGATTACAGTTCTGGAAATCTAGCTTTTTATCTTGATTTTTCCAGTTCTTCATCTTCTCAAAATTCTGTTACAATAACTGCCGCAAAGCTCGAACTCGGCACCCGTTCCACTCTCGCCCGTCTTGTCGATGGAGAATGGGCTCTCAACGACCCGCCGCCGAACTTCCAGCAGGAGTTAGCGAAGTGCCAGAGGTATCAGGTTAATCTTCTTGACCCTCTTTTTCCAGATCAATCATATTTAGGGGTTTTTATGTGCCCTATGGAGAAAAAAGTTTATGGAAAAGTATTTTGCCCTGTTTCTATGAGATCTGGAGTTATTCCAACGGTAGTTTCTGATTGTTCTGTCGATTCTCCGTTTTACTTGTACGGAATTTTCTCTGGCGGTTATGAAGAACATGTCGCTGTAACAAAACTTACAACATATTCGGCGGATGGAACCGGAGTAATTTTACGCGCAGAAGTAGAAGATCCAGAAAAGCTGGTATTCGGAGAAATATATACACTATATATCACAAACCAAAACGCAAGAACCTGCTTGCTTGACGCCAACTTATAGGAGGCCGCAATGGACGATAATTTTGATATCATACCAGAACAGCCGGAAATCGAAATTTCACTTCCGGAGCCTTATCACGTCTATGTGCAGACGGATGATCAGGGGAGAATCATGGCGATCAATTCTTCCGCGTTTGTACCTGCGGAATGGGGAACGGAGATTGACTCCGGATTTGGCGATAAATACCACCACGCGCAGGGAAATTACTTTCCCACCGGGATTTACACCGACGACGGAATCCCGCGCTATAAGCTTGTCGAAAACACGGCGCAGGAACGCACAGAAGAAGAAATTCAGGAGGACATAGAAAAGATACCGACCCCCATCGTTCCGCCCACCAACGCCGAATTGGAAGCCGAAAACAAGATGCTTCGCGCACAGCTTCAAGCGGCAACCGATCGACAGGATTTCATTGAGGACTGCATCGCGGAAATGGCCGGTGTGGTGTATGCAGTATGATAGCCGCAATTCAGCGGTTTTTTCAGAAAAATCATTTTCAATTTTGAAAGGATGGTACAAATGATGGCTATGTTTTTTGCGCAGAGAGTGATTCTCGGTAAGACAGCTTTTGCGGATGTTCCGGCGGCACTCAAGGCCGGATGCGCTGAGGTGCTGATAGACAGCGGCCTTCCGGAGCTGGTTCCGGAGGAATATGGCGGAACGGCAAAGTAAAGGGAGGGCGTTTGCGTGAAAGGGATTGACGTATCAAAGTATCAGGAGCTGATTTACTGGGAAAAAGTCAAGGCGGCAGGAATTGATTTTGCTATTATCCGGGCCGGAATGGGAAAATACATAACTCAGATCGACCCGCGCTTTGAGCAGAACGCTTTTGGCGCGCTGAGTGCTGGCCTTCATGTCGGCGCATACTGGTTTTCCTACGCCACATCCGCAGCGGAAGCCCGGCAGGAAGCACAGGTGTGCGCTCAGGTGCTCGAACCGTACAAAGGAAAGTTTGATTTCCCTGTCTATTTCGATTATGAATACGACAGCGAGACATACAGCAAAAAGCAGGGTGTAACGCCTACGCAAACGCTTCGGGAGTCTCTGGCGCAGGCTTTTTGTGAAGAAATCGAATCGCGCGGCTGGCGCGCTGGTGTGTACACCAATAACGACTATCTCCGCAATCGCTGGCGGCTGGACGTGCTCAAACAGTGGGAAATTTGGCTGGCCGATTACACCGGCGGCCCGGACGTTGCCTGCGGAATGCAGCAGACAAGCAGCACCGGAAGCGTCAACGGCATTTCGGGCAACGTGGATATGAATACCGCTTTTGTCGATTATCCATCCCTTATCCGCAATGAAGGCTGGAACGGCTTTACAGCGGCAGCGGCGGAAAACTGGATTTCAGACACCACCAACGGCCCGGACAACCCCGTTGTGATTGCGCCGGATAAAATCTACACGGTGAAAATCACCGGGCAGGATATTGGCCTTGTGTGCGGGGAAAGCGGCGGAAAGCCTGCGGCATTCAAGCTGGTGCGGTGCAGACGCGATGGAAACGCTACTCTCTGGCACGTCATCCCCGTCGGAGAGCCGGGACAGGAAGCCGGAATCTATCCGGCAGGCGGCGGAGATCGAATCTTTGTCGCAAAAATCAAGGAGGTGTAGCCAATGCCGCAGTGCGCCGAGTACCCGGAGCGCCATTGCTACGGGCTTGAAAAAGCGAAAGAGCTTGAAGAAAGGCTCGCAGCAATCAACGAAAAAAATACCGAAACGCATCGTGAGATGTATGACCGCCTCCGCAAGCTGGAAATCGATCAGGCCGAAACCAAAACGCAGTACGGCCACATCATGGAAACGCTTGTCAGTATCAAGTCCGATGTGGCAGAGTTAAAAAGCAAGCCAGGGAAAAGATGGGAAAGCATTGTGGGCGCGTTGATTTCTGCCCTTGTTGGTGGACTGATTGCTTTTGGGCTTATGCAGATTGGACTTGGATGAAAGGATGATATACATGGATCAGTTTTTCACATGGGAATTGCTTGCGACTTTTGTCGGCGCAGCAACCGGAACAGGGATTATCACTCAGTTCGTCAAGGATGTGCCAATTTTCCAGAAGATTCCGGCGCGGTTCCTGTCTTACATCGTGGCGCTTCTGATTTTGGCAGCGGCCACAGCAGCCACCGGCGGCGCTACAGATTGGACAGGCTGGGCAATCATTCCGCTTAACGCGGTGCTTGTGTCCTTCAGCGCAAACGGGGCCTATGATGCGCTGGCAAAAAAGAAATAGATTTTATACTCAGCGTGCGGATTACATTCCGCACGCTGTTTTAATAATCTCAACAACGTCAGGAAGATGCTTGCCTTTTCCCCAAAAACTATTGGTATTAAGGTCAAAATACACACTGTTCATGCTGTCAAACCAACGCCCCGCCTCGGCATTTGAAATGGTCTCGCCGTTGATCTTTGCGACGCTCAAACGACCCGTTTTATAGTGATGAAGCCACATGCCAATCTTTTCTTTAAGGAATTCAAAGCTAAAATAAATTCTTCTCTTGCCATACTTTTCCCAAAGATTTCCGATAGAAATCATCTTTGCAATTGTCCACGCGTGGTGCAGGCAAGTGGCAAAAGTTTCTTTACCAGAACGGA
>DVGZ01000100.1 GCA_018712435.1 Candidatus Caccousia avicola | reverse complement strand
TGACAAAGGAATGAATTCCCAGTCAAATAATTCAGATTAAGTTTTCTGTCCTCTGATGAAAGGTTCCGCATGTCGACAACATAAAGGTGCGATTTCAAAACAATCTCCCCCTTAAGTATTTGTGTTTTGATGAGATAAATCTAAACCGCATTTATAAGTTCATTTTTTCTGATTTTATCATGTTGAAGCCGGAGGTGCAACCCATGAAATGGTATAAAGACTGGATTATGTGGAGAAATATTCTGATTACATGTGCTCTGCCTCTAATCGCTCTGATCATCGCAATTATTGCTTTGCTAAACCGCTGACGGAAAGAGAGGAAAAGTCTTATGTTCACCGAAAAAGAAAACAAGATTCTCATCAAGGGTGAGGATGCCATTCTCAGACGGTTTGAGGAATGCTTATCCGCGCCGGAACCGCTTTCCAACGGCGACTTTGCGACCCTGCTGGACGGCGTTCGAGTGCTGGATCGCATCTGCCGGATGCGGGATCGATATGGCTCTCAGCAGGAAGCATCCTTGAAAAAAGAAAACAGCATCCTCAGCCGGGCTGAGGATGCTGTTCTCAGACGGCTCGAAGAGTGTATGAACTCACCGAACCCGATTTCGATAAACGATTTTGGTTCCCTGATGGATGGAATCCAGATGATGGATCGAATTTGCCGGATGATGGATCAGCAGGGAACCCATATAGCATGTGGACAAACGGGCAGCAAGAAACGAAGCGAGGAGATCGGTGTGTTAACCAACTATATGAACGCCCTTCTGGGAGAGAAGGCTGCTCTCAAACTCTCGGAAGCAATCCAGAACCAGAAAACCATTCTGATTCGCGGGGCGCAAGGCTCCACGGGGAAAACGACACTGTGCCGCGTTCTTCGGGAACACGGAATCGCCGCCGTGGAAGAAAAGGACGTTTATGAGGTGATTCTGGATACCCCTCTCGAAAACCGTATCCCGCATTTTGATCCGGAAACCATTTCAAAATCCCGAAAGGAGGACGCCCTATGAAACCCACCACCCCCGCCGCGGTGCGGCTGCCGCAGATGCGGCTTGACTTCGCTCCGCAGGACATCCCCGAACACGTCCTGAAAATCGTGGCCATGGCTTCCTGCGGACTGACGGAGAAGATCCTTCGCGAACCCGGAGGACGGGAACGCCTCGATGCCGAGACCAGAAGAAGAAAGCAGGGGATGACCGGATGATCCGCTGGACACAAGAGGAACTCGCGTCCATGCGCGAGTGGGATAGGCAGGTGGAACGCGATGCCGCGCCGAAGCGCAGCCCGGAAGGAAAAGCGCGTGCAAAAACCAGAGACGCCGCACGGCATCGTGCCCGCCGCGCTCCCAAAAAGACACAAAACAGGAAGAGGGAACAGAATGAAGATCAAGACGCTTGCGTATATTCATCGGATTCTGAGCAGTCAGGAAAGAGTCTTGCAGAAGCTGTACGAAAAAGACGTCGAAAACAACGCCGGAGAGAGCGCAATCAGCAGCAGTCTTACGAAATGGGAGGAAGCGAAAGAAGCACTCGCGGATTTCGAAGGAACTGAATGGTAGTGCCCCCCGCGCTGCGGCGCGTCATGTGATCATCTCGATTTCTACATAACAAGGAGGAATTTTCATGCGTCCCATAAACAACTGCACCGCCTTCGCCGTTTATCTCGTCCTATGCCGCAAGCTGCGTCTTCCGGCCTCCGCCAGCAATTTCCTCGAGTTCTGCCGTTCCGGCTATGACCTGCTCGCGCTCGACTGGCCGTGCCCCAGGAAGGAGGGAACACTGTGTACCAATGCGTCGTGATGATGGGCCGTCTGGTGGCGGACCCGCAGCTTTCGATGACAAAAAGCGAAATCCATGTGACGAGCTTCCGCATCGCGGTTGACCGTCCATACAAAACAAAGGACGGCACGCCCTCCGCCGACTTCTTCGACGTCATCGCCTGGCGCTCGCTTGCGGACTTTATCTGCAAGCATTTTCGTAAGGGAAAGCCAATTCTTTTGCAGGGCCGTATGGAAACGCGCTCCTACACCACCCAACAGGGAGAAAAGAAATATGTCACCGAGCTGATCGCTGAGCAGGCGCGATTCTGCGGTGACAGCTCCGCGAAGCATGATGCTCCTCCCCTCCCCGAACCGCCCGCAGCTGCCGCACAGGAGGACGAGGAAGGCGACGCGCTCAGCGGTGACGACCTGCCGTTTTGACGGGGAAAAGATGTGATGCACATGAGCAGAGAAAAGAAAAATCTCCGCCGTCTGAGCGTTCTCGTCACCGCGCAGACAGCTGGAAACCTTAAAAAGCTGACGGCTATGGCGGGCTTCCGCGACCACGGACGGACAATCGACAAGCTCGTGCGGGAGAAAATGCTGAGCCTTCGGGGGAAGGATGTGTGCAAGCATGATGGATGAGCTTATCGTGGACAACTTCGCAGGTGGTGGAGGAGCCTCCACAGGAATTGAGTTGGCAACAGGCCGTCCTGTGGACATTGCTATCAATCATGATCCCGACGCCATTCTGATGCACCAAACGAACCATCCCTTCACACAGCACTACTGCGAAAACGTTTGGGATGTCGATCCCGTGAAGGTTTGTAAAGGTTGTCCAGTCGGTCTCGCATGGTTTTCACCGGATTGCAAGCACTTTTCCAAAGCCAAGGGAGCAAAGCCTGTCGATAAAAGCATCCGCGGTCTGGCGTGGGTAGCGCTTCGCTGGGCGGGGCTTGTTCATCCCCGCGTCATTATTCTGGAAAACGTTGAGGAATTCCAAACGTGGGGGCCCGTCAGGAAAGGAAAACCCGTTAAATCAAAGTCTGGACAAACCTTTCGCAAATTCATCCGTCAGCTCCGTGGGCTTGGATACGCCGTGGAATGGAAGGAACTTATCGCAGCAGATTACGGGGCGCCTACCACAAGAAAGCGTTTCTTCCTTGTCGCTCGCTGCGACGGCAGACCGATTGTGTGGCCAAAACCAATACACGCACCCAGGGACAGCGATGCGGTGAACCGCGGCGAGCTTTTGCCTTGGCGTGGTGCGGCAGAAATCATTGATTGGAAACTTCCGTGTCCATCCATTTTCGAGAGCAAACAGCAGATCAAAGAACGATATGGCGTAACAGCGCAGCGCCCACTGCGGCCGAACACGATGCGGCGGATTATCCGTGGTGTGGACAAATTCACCATCAAAAGCGGGAGACCGTTCATTGTACAATGCAACCATACAGGAGCAGGGCACATAAAAGATCCGGCTGCACCGCTGGGAACAGTGCTTGCTCACCATGCGGAAGGAATAGTGGATCCTGTTATTGCGCCGGTTACATTTTCAAACACAGGAAGTTCCGTGGGAACAGGTGCAAAAGAACCAATACACACGATCAGAACGGCTGGCGGACAAATTCTATCAACGCCCTGCCTTATGGCGATCGGTCAGATTGGCGGCGGAGATAGAACCAGAAGTCTTCGAGTGCCAACGCATACGCAAGTATCGAAAGCGGAGGAATGTGTTCTAGCGCCATCGCTCATCCAGTATCACACAGAGCAGAGTGACCATGTCAGAGCGTCGCAGCTTGAGAAACCAATCAACACCATTGATGCTTCAAATCGCTACGGCTTATCCTCCGCCTGTCTGGTGGAATATTTCGGAAACGGAAATCCGCTCGATGTAACCAAGCCAACACATACAGTTACCACAAAAGATAGAGAGGCCGTAGCTGCCGCCCACATTTGCAAATTTAAAGGACAGGATTTGGGTCAGACGGTAAGCTCTCCCTTGCATACAATTACAGCCAGCTCAGGAGAGTTCGCAGAAGTAAAGGCTGTCATTGTGAAGTATCACCCAGATGCAGATATGAGATACTGGCCGGAAATCCGGGCACTTTTGAACGAGTACTGTGGGTATGCGCTGGCGGAAGATGAAGTTATCCTGCTAAGACTGGGGGAAGCATGGTATTTTATTGCGGACATTGGCCTGCGGATGCTTACACCTCGGGAGTTGTACAACGCAAACGGTTTCCCTGAGGACTACATCATCGACCATGATTATACCGGCAAGGAATACCAAAAGGCAAAACAGGTCGCCCGCTGCGGAAACGCCGTCCCACCTCCCTTCGCTGCTGCGCTGGTTCAGGCGAACCTGCCTGAATGGTGCGGGAAGCACATCGAGACGATGCGGGAGTTGCGGAATATAATTACGGCGTAGCAGAGAAAACAAGGAGAACATTTCATGAACAGATATTTCAAAGTCACGGAAATCTTTGGGGAAGAATTCATTGCGGCAACCGGGGAGGATTTGGACGGCTGGGCGCAACTCGTGGTTCCTGTGGACAACGGCATTTACGTCGCGGTCAATGAAGAAACGGAATCCGAGATCGAGATAGACATTTCAGACTTTGACGAGCTCCGCTCCCCGGAGGTCTCCTCATGAGCGCGCTGCAAAAGACCTCCTCCCCGCCCTCCCGGCCGCTCTCGGCGATTACGGAGGAGATCCAGTTCTACAAAGCGCAGGCGGGACAGTGCATCGTGGAAATCGGCAAACGGCTCCTGGAAGCAAAGGAGCAGCTTCCGCACGGACAGTGGGAAGCCTGGCTCGAAAAGAGCGTGGAATTCACGCCGAGGACAGCTCGAAATTTCATGAAAATCGCTTCGGAATTTGATTCAAATCGGAAACCGGTTTCCGATTTGCCCTACACCAAACTTCTCGCCCTGCTCCAGCTTCCGCCGGAGGAGCGGGAGGAATTCATTGCTGAACCGCACACCGTGAACGGCCATCAAAAGACGGTGGAGGAAATGACAAAGCGCGAGCTGCAAGCCGCAATCAAGGAGAAAAACGAAGCTGTCAAGGCACGGGAGGAAGCCGAGCGGCAGCTCGCCGATGAGCGCATCCGCGCCGCGCGGATGGAGGAAGAGAAAAAGGAGATAAACTCCTGCCTGCGCGCCACTCGCGATACTGTCGGAATCCTCCGCCAAAACGTCGACGCGAAGGAGAATGCGCTCGCGTCCTTGCGCAGGGAGGTCGATCGCCTGCGTGCCCGGCCGTATCAAAAGCCGGAAATTCCGGAATCGGAAAAGGAAGCCCTTCGGCTCGAGGGCGCGCGGGTGGCGAATGAGGCAAACCGCCGCCAGCTCGAAGCGCTGCGCGAAGAGCTCGAGGAGGCGAGGACCGCGAAGCTCGAGCCCGTCCCGGAGGACGAGGCCGTCGAGGCGGCTTTCCGCTTCAATCAGACGGTGCAGGCCGCGGCAGATCAGCTGCGCACGTTCTTCCGGCTTGTGCCGGTGGATGTGGCCGCACGGGAACTGGAGCTGTGTGCGCAGCAGCTGGAACGGCAGAGGGATGAGCTTTACACGATGGCACAGCGCGCCGCGAATCTCGCTCTTGCGGATTCCGACGGCACGCTGCCGCCGATGGAGGAGGATGAATCATGAAAGCAATCTACAGCAAACGAATTTATGATACACAGAAAGCAGAAAAGATCCTGGACTTTGGCGATAACACGCTGTACCGCACGAAAAAAGGAAACTGGTTTCTCACGGACGCCTCCGGCGTGCAGCCCGCCCTCTACCCTGTCCCGCCGGAGCGCGCCGCTGTGTATGTGGGAATGTACGCCGCCGAGCGGTATGTCGAATTCTTTTCTGCGGCAGAATTGGAGGAAGCATGATGGCGGAAGTGGAACGTCAGCTGGCGATTGTCACAAATTCCTGCTGTGAGTTTTCCGGACACGGCAGGCCAATTTTTATTTTGTTTCTTCGGTTGGTTTCCGGGATGGATAAGGGGAAAAACCTGCAAAAAACATATCCTTACGGAGAGGAGCTTCCAGACTATCTGCGGCGGGATCTGCTGCGTCTTTCCTGTCCGGTTTCCAGTCCGAAGGACTTGCCGTTCCTGAAAGACAAGCTGCGCGGCGTGATGGTGCGCATCGCTCTGGAGGATGGCAAAATATTGATCAACGATTATTTCGGGCGCGGAGACCCGAACAAATACCAATGACGGGGGAATGTCCATGGATACCCACATGATACCCTGGGAGCTGAAAGCTCTGCCGCAATGGGTATGCCACCGCTACCCGAATAAAATGCCCCTTTCCCCCTTCCCGGACGAGCGCGGGAAGCTTCCCCCTGCGGACTGCCGCAGCACGGCGACCTGGGGCACCTTTGAGGACGCCTGCCGCGCGATCGAGCAGTACGGCGCGAAAGGACTGGGCATCCAGCTCGGCCGCGGTATCTGCGGCGTTGATCTTGACCATTGTGTGGAGGATGGCGAGCTGAGCGCACTGGCCCGCGAATTTCTCTCCGCTCTGCACAGCTACGCGGAATTTTCCCCCAGTGGAACAGGCATCCATATTCTGTGCAAGGGTTCGCTTCCGTCGCGGGAAGGGCGGAAGGTTCCCGCTCTCGGCCTTGAAATGTATGACTCCGGCCGCTACTTCACGGTGACAGGCTGTGCCGTCTGTGACGAGAACGGAAAACCGTATCCGCTGCGCGACTGCTCCGCTGAGCTTGCCCGGCTGCATCAGAAATATTTTGCACGGGAGACGCCGGAACAGACAAAGCTGTCTCCGGCTCCCTCCCCCGTGCCGGGAACCGTCCGCGATATGAGCGACGATGAAATTCTTCGCATTGCTTTCCGATCCAGAAACGGGGAAGAAATGGAACGGCTGTACCGCGGAGACTGGAGCACCTCCCAGTATCCGTCTCAAAGTGAAGCGGATTATGCGCTTGTCAATCACCTGGCGTTCTGGTTCAACGGTGACTTGGACCGGATCGACCGGGTGTTTCGCGCTTCCGGGCTTTTCCGGCCGAAGTGGGATCGATCGGCCGGAGGCGGCAGGACATACGGCCAATATACCATCCAGCGCGCTGTGCGTCAGCTGCAAACCGGATTTGTCCCACGGGAACGGGAACGCACCGGCCATCCCTCCAGACCGCCCCTTCCCGAAGAACCGCCGGAAAATTTCCGTTTCTCTCCCCCGCCTGCTTCCCCATCCGGGAACACACCCGCCGGGAGTCCGATTTCCGCCGATCCATCACTTTACACCTACGACGACACGGGGAACGCATACCGCTTCCGCGACGCCTATTACCGCGACGTCAAATTCAATCACATTGACAAGGTCTGGATGCACTGGGACGGATGCCGCTGGATCGAGGATCAGACAGGGCAGATCAAGCGTCTCGCGGATGAGCTTTTGCAGCGGCTTGTCCAGGACGCGGAAACTCTGCCGAACCGGGAAGAAATCCTCAAACATGTGCGGCGCACGCGCTCCAGCAAAGCGAAGGAAGCCATGCTTCACGAAGCGCAGCATCTCACCGGTATCCCGATTTTGCCCAACGAGCTTGACCGTTACAAGGATGCCCTCAACGTCCGAAACGGGATTCTCGATCTCAAGACAGGACAGCTGCGTCCGCATGACCGGAAGCTCTGCTTCTCCATGCTTGCCGATGCTGAATATCTGCCCGACGCCGCGTGTCCCCGCTGGCTTGCCTTTCTTGACGAAATCACAGGCCACGACAAGGCGCTGCAGCTGTACATCCAGCGCATGGTCGGCTACTTTCTGACCGGCTCCACGCGGGAGCAGTGCATGTTTTTCCTGTTCGGCAGCGGCTCCAACGGCAAGAGCACCTTTGTAAATACAATCTCCTCCCTGTTCGGGGATTACACGAAGAACGCACAGGCCGAAACCATCATGCGCAATGACCGCGGCGGCGGCTCCGGCGCACGCTCCGACCTTGCCCGTCTCAAAGGCGTGCGGCTGACGACGACCTCCGAGCCATCCGGCGGCTGTGTGCTCGATGAGGCGCTTGTCAAGACCATGACCGGCGATGACGTGATTACGGCGCGGCGGCTTTACAAGGAGGAATTCGAGTTTCGGCCGGAGTTCAAAATCCTGATGGCCACTAACTACAAACCGATTATCAAGCACTCGGACTACGGCATCTGGCGGCGCATCCGGCTCCTGCCGTTCACCGTACAGATCCCGCCGGAGAAGAAGGATCCCCAGCTCGGCGACAAGCTGCGCGAGGAGAAGTCAGGAATCTTCCGCTGGGCGGTACAGGGGGCGATCGACTGGTACCGCGAGGGTCTGCCGCCGTGTCCGTGCATTGACCGGGCAAATGAGGAATACCGGCTGGAAATGGACAAGATGCAGCAGTTTGTGGGAGACTGTCTGACGCGGGAACCGGGCAGCACCATCCCCTCCGCTCGCCTTTACGACGTCTACCGCGCCTGGTGTACGGAGCATGGGGAACGTTTTCCCCTCTCGCAGGTACGTTTTTCTGTCGAGCTGCAAGACAATTACCATTTCCAGCGCCGCAAGAACCGGCAATGCAATGAGTTTGTGGACGCAGCACTCACCGAAACAGGACAGGAACTGGCTCTCTCCGCACCGGAAAATTTCCGGTAAATCCTTTCCCGTGGAGGGTTGTGGAAGAGGTGGAGGGTTTCCCGAAACTTTTTCTTACTTTTTTCCTAGGGAACTTTTCCGAAAACCCTCCACACCCTCCACCACCCTCCACCACCCGCATTCCGCCTGGATTTTTTGCTCCTCCCCCTCCTTCGCAACCCTCCATAACCCTCCACCCTCTCACAAAATATTCTCTTTCTTTTTGTTTCTTTCCACCAAAAGAAAGAGAAAAGTTGAAAAGGGGAAGAACTTCACAGGCAGTGCGGGAAACTGCTCCGCCGCCGGGAACCCTCCACAACCCTCCACCCTTCACGCCAAACGAGAAGCGTTGTTTTTGTACAATGACGACAAAAGAAAGGATCGTGACGTCTATGACAGATTTTCAGCAGGAAAAGCTGCGCCGGTATCTGCTCGCCCGTGACCGTCTCCAGCGCAAATGCGAGGAAGCGAACCGGTGGGAAAGCATCAGCACCGGTCTGACCCCTCTGCTCCATGGGACGCGTGGGGCATCCCACAGACAGCCTAATGAAGTGAAGGAAACTCTGATGCAGCTGAGGGAGGAGCTGGAACGCGCCGCGCTCGAAACCAGAGAGCTGCGCCGCGAACTGTATGACGCACTGAACGCTATACCGGATCCGTATCTGCGCGGCCTTCTGGAAAGCAAGTACTTATCCGGAGCATCAAACCGTGAACTGATGGAACAATACCATCTTTCCGAGCGAACCCTTCGCCGTCACCTGGGACAGGCTGTGCACTGTTTGGAAAAATACAGCAAGTTTTTTTCGGAAAACGCTTGACATACGTATTAACACGTATTATAATAGAAATATCAAGATTCCGATTCCCCGCCACCGTGAAATCAATGAATACACTGCACGGGGCATCCTGGAGAGTGCGGGGCTGAAATAAGCCCCGCATCCATCCTTCCCGGAAAGGAGAACATGATGAAATACGTATATCCCGCAATCTTTACTCCGCTCGAAAACGGTGAGTTTGATGTACAGATCCCCGCCCTTCCCGGCTGCCGCACCTGCGGAACGGATCTTGCGGACGCCATCTTCATGGCGGAGGATGCCGCGTCCATGTGGCTCTGGGATGCGGAAAGTCACGGGGAACCGATCCCCGCGGCCGGAGAAGCACCCGCAATCGAATCCCCTCAATTCATCAGCTATGTCGCGGCAGACACGGACGCATACCGCAGAAGGAATGACAATCGGGCCGTGAAAAAGACGCTGACAATTCCGAGCTGGCTGAATGCTCAGGCGGAACAGGCCGGCGTCAACTTCTCCCAGCTCCTCCAGGAAGCTTTGAAAGAGAAGCTGCAGATCAACTGATTCGCAAAAGTTGGCCGCATTTGGCCGCACTTGGCCGCGTTTGGCCACTTGAAAACAGCACCATTCTTGATCTATCATAAGAATGCAGAGGTGTTCCCGCAAGGGAGCGCCTCTTTTTTTCTGCCCGAAATTCTTTCGCGGGTCCTTCCGGTGGGCGGCCCTCAAGTGAGGGTGCTCCGACCCCCGAAATCCGTCTGGATAAAAGCGAAAAAAATCACTTTGAATCCTTGACGGGGACCTTTTCCGCCGAATTGCAGGGATTTTTGGGCAGGGTGACGGAACTTTGGGAGACGCGGCACGATCCGGCGATTCGCCGAAACGTGGCTGTGGTTTTTGGGGATTCGCGGAGGGATCACGGATCCGGACGCCGGGGGTTCGAGCAACAGGGGAAGGGGGATTCTATGGCCGAAAAGAGCGAGCTGTACTTCGAGGACGGGACCATCATCGCGAGTACGAGGTATGCTGCCGCTTACTTCGGAGTGACGCCCGCAACACTTTCAAATTGGGGAAAGAGCGGATGCCCTCATTTCAAATACGGATTCTGGGATATCAAAGCGGTGACGGCGTGGTGCACGGAAAAGGACGGCGAACGTCTGGCGGAGGCGGCGCGCACCGATCCCTCAAAGATGACGCCCGCCCAGCTCAAGACGCACTATGAGGCTCTCCTCAAACAGGAGCAGCTTGAGGGGGCGCGGCTCCGGAACCAGATTGCAAACGGCGAGTTTCTTCGACGGGGGGACGTCGTGCGCGAGCTCTCGCAGTTCTTCGCCGTCTTTCGAGCGTCATCGTTCGGCCTCGGCGAAGCGCTGGCGCAGCTCGTCTCCGACCACACGGACAGCGAAACGGGCCGGACGGCAGCAGGGCTCATCCGCTCGCGCATCACACAAGCGCTCTCGCAGATGGCCGTCTCCGGCGTCTGGGCTCCCGATGAGGAGGCGGACGCGTGACGGGCTGGCTCTCCGAGGCGCTGCGGGCGCTGCGGCCTCCGCAGGAGCTGACAACGGCGCAGTGGGCGGAGCAGTCCCGCATCCTCTCCCCCGCCGAGTCGGCACGGCCGGGGCCGTGGCGAAACGACGTCACGCCGTACCTGGTGGGCATCATGGACGCCTTCGACGATCCCGAGGTCGAGGACATCACCTTTGTAAAATGCACGCAGGTCGGCGGTACGTCGGTGATGCTCAACATGATCGGCAAAGCCATCTGCTGCGATCCCGGTCCGATGATGATGGTCTATCCGAAGGATGACCTCTGCGAGCTGGCGAGCGAAGAAAAGTTACAGCCGATGATCCGCTCCTGCCCTCAGCTGCGGGAACAGTACGACGAGAGCAGCAAACGGCTCGACCTGGTTTTCGACTCGGCACGCCTGGCTCTTGTTTCGGCAAACTCGCCGTCGAACCTCGCGAGCCGCCCGGTTCGGTACTTGTTTCTGGACGAGGAGGACAAATTCCCCGTCCGCGCCGGGAAGGAAGCCTCCCCAGCGAAGCTTGCCATGGAGCGCCAGCACACCTTCGCGACGAGCCGCAAGACAGTCCACGCCTCTACGCCGGTCTTTGAGACCGGCCCCATCTGGCAGGGCTGGCTGCAGGCCGGAAGCCAGATGGAATACTTCGTCCCATGCCCGCACTGCGGGGCCATGTGGACGTTTAAGCTCCGCCAGCTCAAATTTCCGGACGGCTGCACGGAGGATCAGGCGCTCCGCGAAGCGTGCTATGTCTGCGAGGAGTGCGGCTGCGTCATCAAGAATTCCGACAAGCCGGGAATGCTCCTTGCCGGGGAATGGCGGCGCACGGGAGGAAAAGGCGGCAAACGCCGCATTGCCTTCCGGCTCAACGCCCTGTACTCGCCCTGGGTGCGTTTCGGCGAGGCGGCAGCCGAGTGGATCGACTCGCAGCGCGCGCCGGAAAAGCTGCAAAACTTTGTCAACTCCTGGCTCGGGGAACCGTTCCGCGAGGTGGAGCGCACACTCGACGCACAGCGGTTGCTCGATGAAAACGAGAGCAGCTATCCCGCGGGGATCGTGCCGCCCGGCACTGTGTTCCTGACGGGCGGAGTGGATGTGCAGAAAAAGAGCTTCTTCTGGACAGTTCGCGCCTGGCTCTCCGATCTGTCAAGCTACAACGTCGCGCACGGACAGGCATTCTCCTGGCCGGAGATCGAGGAGGTGATGAACGCGCCGTACCGGGGGACGGACGGAAATCCGATGCTCGTCAACCTTGCCGCAATAGACTCCGGCGACCAGACGGACGATGTGTATGCCTTCTGCGCCGTCAACCGTGCCTGGGCGGTAGCCGTCAAGGGTTCCAGCACACGGCTGCTCGATCGGTATAAAACGTCTGTTATCGCAAAGGATGGGCTCGGCAAAGGAATGCCGCTCATTCTGGTGGATACGGCCTATTACAAGGACATGATCTTCTCCCGCATCCTGCGCGGTCAGGAGAGCGGCGGCTGGCTTCTGCACAGCGGCTGCGACCCGGAGTACGCCGAGATGGTGACGGCCGAGCACAAGGTGATCCATCGTGTGCGCGGCCATCTCGTGACCCAGTGGGAACCAAAAGTCACGGGCGGCGATAACCACTATTTTGATGCCGAGGTTTACGCCGCGTGTGCGGCCGACCTGCTTGGAATGCGGAGCATCTATGTACGGGCGCAGGAAAGCATCCGGGAAGATGGGAACGCCTTTGCGGAGACAGCTTCTGCCGGACGGACAGCTCCGGAACAAGGCACGTCCGGAGGCACCTTCCGGAGAAAGGGGAGATAATTTTGATGACAGCAGAATACAGGGTGCGCCGGGAAAGCCTGATGAAGGCGATTAAAAAGATTGAGAACGGCGCGCAGGAATACCGCATTGGGAACCGCACCGTCTGCCGGGCCGACCTCGCGTCACTGTACGCGGAGCTTGAGCGCGTCGAGGTGAAGCTTTCGCAGCTTGAGCGGCCTTCTATCACGGCGGCGGTACTGCCGCGCAGGAGGTGAGACGGTGGGCAATCGCATGAGCCTGCTGAACCGGATGCTCCTCCCCTTGGCCCCACGGCTCGCGTGCCGCCGGGAAGCGTGGCGGATGCTGGCGCGCTCGGCCTACACGGCGGAGGACGGCTCCCCGCGCAGCGCGGGCTGGGAGCGGACGAACCGCACCGGCGAGGCCACAAACCAGGCGGGACGGGATGTCATCCGCGCCCGGGCGCGGGACCTGGAGCGCAACAGCGATGTGATGGAATCCATCCTCGGCGCGATGGAGCGCAATGTGGTGGGTACCGGCTTCGTTTTGCAGGCCAAGACAGAGGATGAATCACTCAACGAACGCATCGAAACAAACTGGCGGGACTGGTGCTCGCTGCACTCGTGTGAAATCACGGAACGCTGGACGCTGAACGAGCTGATCGCCCTCTGTGTGCGGCGGCGAATGGTGGACGGCGGCGTGCTTCTGCTCCTTGCCGTACAGGACGGGCGGCTGCGGCTACAGCTGCTCGAGGTGGATGAGCTGGATGCCTCCGTCACCGTCTGCGGGAAAAACCGCGTTTACGGCGGTGTAGAGGTGGACGAATACCGCCGCCCGGTGGCGTACCACATCAAAGTGTACGACATCTGGGGAGCCTGGCTGCGAACGGAGCGCTATCCGGCGGAGGGTGTGATCTATCTGCCGTACCTCACGCGGCCCTCACAGGTCAGAGAGATCTCCCCCGCCGCGGCGACGCTGCCCCGTGTGGATGACCTCAACGAGCTCATCGACGCGGCCATTGAGAAGGAGCGTGTGCTCGCGCACCTCTCTGTCGCGGTGGAAAAGGAGCAGGGAACGCTGACAGGCTCACCGTTCTACGGCCGGGGCCTGCCGGGAGCGGAACCCGACGCCTCCAAATCCGAGCAAACGGCCACAGAGCTTCTTCAACAGGGAAGCATCACCTATCTGAAACCGGGCGAGAAGGTTGCAACTATCTCACAGGCGGGAACCAGCAGCGTGGTGGATCAGACGCTGCGCACGACGCAGCGTCTTGCCGGGAGTGGTTTGGGATTAAGCTATGAAGCCGTCGCCCGCGATATGTCGCAGGTCAATTATTCCTCGGCGCGTCAGGGACTGCTCGAGGACCAGCGGACGTACCGGATGCAGCAGCAGTACATCATCGACCACCTGCTCGACGTGATCTATCCGCTGTGGCTCGATCTCGAAGCGCTCTCCGGCCGATTGACGCTGCCGGGCTACTTTGACTCACCGCAGCGGTACCGGGCGCACGTCTGGGTAACAGCGGGCTGGGAGTGGATCGACCCGCAAAAGGAGGCGAACGCAAACAAAATTGCGCTCGAGACGAATCAGACGACGCTGCAATCCATCTGCGCCGGAAAGGGCCGGGACTGGCGCGAGGTGCTGCAGCAGCGGGCACGCGAGGAACAGCTCGCGGAGGAGCTGGGGCTGACACGCGTTGAGACAACACAGACGATTTTGTATGAGGAAGGGGAAGAAAATGAATCAAAACCATAAGGACGGCGCGCGGATGCTGTTCCGCTCGCTTGAATGCCGGGCCGCGGAGGAGAGTGAAAACCGTTTTGAGATCTCCTTTTCGAGCGAAGCGCCGGTCAACCGCTGGGGCTGCCGGGAGATCCTCCTGCACACAAAGGACGCGGTCGATCTCTCCCGCTTTGCGCCCGGCGGAGCGGGCAGCCTGCTCTTTGCGCACGGGATGGACCCGCGCTACGGGAAGCTGCCGGTCGGGCGCGTGGTGCGCGCCTGGCTTGACGAAGCGGAGCGCAAATGCCGCGCAGTGATTGAGCTCGACACGGATGATCCGGACGCGCAGCGTCTGCAAGGCAAACTCGAGCGCGGGATGCTCTCCGGCGTAAGCGTTGGCTGCAAGGTGAATCAGTGGCTTGAGCTTGCCGCGGGCGATACAAGCCCGGACGGGCGCATCGAGGGTCCGGCGTCCCTTGGCATCCAATGGACGCCGTATGAAATCAGTCTGGAGCCGGTACCGGCCGACGCAACCGTCGGGCTGGGCCGTGCGATGGAAATAGAAACAGAAAGGGAGGCAAACAGCATGGAAAACATCACAAGAAACGAACCGGGCACCGTCCCGGCACAGAGCGCTCCGGCGGCTCAGGAAGCTCCGGCAGCAGAGGATCCGGTGCTTGCGGAGCGCCGGCGCGCGGCGGAGATTGAGACGCTCTGCCGCAGCTTCGGCGAGGATCCGGGCACGTACATCCGGGAGGGCACAAGTGTGGAAATTGTGCGCACTGCCATTCTTGACAGGCTCTCGCGTGAGCGCACGCCTGCGGCGGGCCGCAGTTCCGCCGAGACGCGCGGCGGCGTGCAGGTGACAACGGACGAGGGAGATAAGCTCCGTGCAGCGGCGACGGACGGCCTGCTCCTGCGCAGCGGAATCGCGGTGGAGCGCCCGGCGGACGGCGCGCGGGAATTCCGCGGCATGGGCATCCAGGATGTCGCGCGCGAATGCCTGCGCGTGAGCGGTGAAAACGCTGCCCGCCTGAGCGCCGACGAGGTGCTGCGCCGCTCTCTGACGCCGGACAGCGCGTTCGTCAGCATCACCTCAAACGCGGCAAACCGCGCTGTCCTCGGTGCGATGCAGCACGCTCCGACCACCTACCAGGCGTGGACGAGTGTCGGCTCCGCCAAAGATTTCAAGCCGACCAACATCTACGAGGTGAACGACGGAGGCACGCTCCGCGAAATCCCGCAGAACGGCGAGTTCACGGAGGCAAAGCTCTCTGACGCGCCGGTAGCCGTGCGGCAGCTCATCACCGTCGGCAAGATGCTCAGCTTCACGCGTCAGATGTTCATCAACGACGAGTTTGATCTCATTCTGCGGATGGTGACAGCGCATGTACAGGCATTCCAGCGCGGGATCAATCAGGCGGTATATGCGCTGCTCAAGGCCAATCCCGCCATGCTCGACGGTGAGCAGCTGTTCAGCAGCGCGCACAAAAATCTCGGCACAGCCGCCGCGCCCGGCACAGACTCCTTCAGTGAAGCGCGGCTCCTGATGCGCCGCCAGACGGAAGCGGACGGCGTCACCCGTCTGAATCTCTCCCCCGCCTTCGTTCTCTGCGGCGCGGCGGACGAGACGAAGGTCGAGCAGCTGCTGCACTCGCTTGCGGCTCCCGAGGGGGCAAACTCCGGCGTCGCGAACGTGTTCCGCAGCGCGATGACGCCCGTCGTTGACGCGGAGCTTGATGTGGACGGCGGCGCGCAGCCGTTTTACTTCGCGGCGCATCCGTCGCTTGCGCCGACGATCGAGGTCTCCTATCTCAACGGCGTCGAGGCTCCGACGGTGGAAACGGAAACCGATTTTGACCGGCTTGGCATCCGCTACCGCGTCTACGGCGACCGGGGTGTGACGCTGCTTGGCTACCGCGGACTCGTGAAGAACCCCGGCAAGGCGTAAGGAAGGAGGAAAAACGTGATGGCAAGATATGTGCAGCCCGGTAAGGCGATTGAGTACACAAACGCCGGTGAGGAAACGATTCGCTACGGCGACGTCGTGGCACTGACAAACTGTGTCGGTGTGGCCGCCGCGGACATCGCGCCCGGCACGACCGGTGTGATTGAGCTCTCCGGCGTCTACGAGATGCCCGCGGACACCTCCGCCGCGTTCACCCAGGGGCAAAAGCTCTACTGGGACGCGTCCGGCAAAAAGGTGACGGCAACTGAAGGCGATATTGCGGCAGGCATTGCCGTCGAAGCAAAGCAGGATTCCGCCGCTGTTGCTCTCGTGAAGCTGTAAAGGGGGCAGAAGTATGATAACGCTGAAATGCCCCTTTTTCTGGAATGGCAGACTGATCCGGGAGGGATCGCGGATTTCGCTTCCCGCGGAAGTAGAAAAAAGACTTCTGCGCGCGGGAAACGCCGTACCGACAACGGAAAGCGTCTCTCCCCCGCCTTCTCAGAGCGCACCGGAAGCGGGCAAGGAAAGCCAGGAGGAGAACACGCCGGAAAAGGGTTCCCCGAAATCCGGACGAAAGCAGGCGGAGCAGGTCGAGCTCACGCTGGGAAGATGAGCTTCCGGGAACTGGTTGAATCGGACAACCACGAGATTTTCATGAATCTTGATGAGCTGGCGGAAGAACGCTCCATCCGGTACGACGGGACGCTCTATGAAAGCGTCCCCGTCGTCCTCACGGGCGCTGAGGAGCAGGCGCGAAACCGCCTCTCCCACGACCATGCCGAGGGCCTGTACCGTGTGACAAGTATTCTGTACTGCCCGGCGGAAGCTCTCGGAGGCTGTACACCGGAGCAGGGGCGGACAGTGGAAATTCATGAAAACGGAACATTTTTTCACCGGTATCGTGTGGAACGCTCTGTGTGTGAAATGGGGATGCTGGAGATGGAACTGGAGGCGATCGACGAATGAACTATACGGAGGACGGACAGGAGAAGAAAACCGTCTATCTGGAACCGGACATAGAAGATTCGGTTCGCCGTGCGGAACTTCTTTTGGCGGGAGTCGAATCAGGAGCACGCGACGCTGTATGGGCGGCGCTCCGACGGGCGGGAGAACACGGCCTGACTGTCGGAATGAAAATTGTGTCGGAGGAGTATGCTATCGGCCAAAACGAGCTCAAGCGGCGCACCCGAACGATCCGAAGGGTTAAAAAGGGAGCATCCGGCGGATGTGAAGTCACCTTCGGCTACAGCGGCCACGTCATTCCACTGCTCCGCTTTGACACGCAAATTGGATCGGACGGCCGGATCTATGCCCGTGTACTGCGCTCCAACGTGCGGGAACTGATTTCAAACGCCTTTGCCGCCCGTGTCAAGGGACAGCATACAGGCGTTTTTGTCCGCAAGGGGGACAGACGTTATCCGATCCACGAGCTCTTCGGCCCCTCCGCTGTGGCGGCGTTTTATGAACATGAGGAAACAGTGGATAAGATGGAAGCAGAGGTACAGTCTTCCTTTGAGAAACGCATCGATCACGAAATCACAAGAATTCTCAACGGGTGGGGCGGCAGATGAACAGAGCGATATTTCTGGAAAAACTCAAACGCTTTACGCTTGATGCGACGCGCGATCTGCTGCTGCCGGTGCGTGTACAGTCGGCGGAAGAGACGCCGTCAGAGCGTCCGGCCGAGGTGCACCTGATGCGTTTGCCGGACAGCGAAGCGGCAAAGAAAAAAGCGCCGTATATCATCCATCAGATCATCACCGGCAAGGATGTGCAAAAGCCCGGTGAACAGGCGGCCTGCACTACGGAAATACGCTCCATCTTCTGTGTCTACTGCCCGGATGAGGAGGAAGGCGGGATGCTGCTGCTGAACCTCATGGAGCGGCTGCGGATCGCCCTGCTGCGGCAGGCTGTGCTGGATCAGCGGTATCAGCTGGATCTGGAAGCGGGACTGGAGATCATCCTGTACCCTGACGACAGCGCCCCCTACTACGCCGGAGAAATGGCGAGCCGGTGGAGGCTGCCGGGAATAGAAAGAGAGGTCAGACCATGAACGAGAACGAAAAGAAAGAAGAGCTTCAGACGGAGCAGAAGCCTTCCGCAGGAAGGAAAGCGGCCAGAAAAACCGCCGCAAAGAAGCCGGAGGCGCAGGGCGGCTACTGTGTGTACCTTGGCCCCAACATCCGGGGCGTCATCCAGCGCGGGAAAGTCCTGCGCGGAACGAAAGAACAGGCGGCACAGCAGCTTGCACGGGCGATTCAGGAGTACCCACAAATCGAAATCCTGCTGGTGCCTGCGGATCGACTTATCGAATCGCGGCGTAAGCTTCAGAGGGGCGGCAGCCTGCTCTCCCGGATTTATGGGGAGCTGTGCGCCGCCGCAGGAAAGGGGAAATGACAGTGAAGCATGGCGTATATGTAACAAAGGAAGGAAAAGCCAAAACCGCACCGGAAGTGGTGGACAGCGGAATCCCGTTTTATATCGGGGCCTCACCGGTACAGGGGGCGTCCTCGCCCGCAAAGGTGGGAGTTCCGGTTCTGTGCGAAAGCTTTGAGGACGCGCGGGAAAAGCTCGGCTACTCGGACGACTGGACGTCCTATCCCCTCTGCGAGGCAATGGACGTACATTTTCGTCTCTACGGCATGGCCCCGGCCATTTTCTGCAACCTGCTTGACCCCGCCTCCATGCGGGAAAGCGCGGAGGCTGCCGATATCCCCGTCGAGGACGGACAGGCAAAGCTTCCGGCGGAAGCGATCCTTGACGACACTCTCGTCGTCAAGGAACAGGGCGGCAGCGGGGAGCCGTATGTGAAGGGGACGGACTACAGCGCGTTTTACGATGACGATGGAAATCTTATTCTCGAAGTGCTTCCGGACGGCTCCGCCGCTGAGGCGGTGCAGCTCAATGTGGCGTACAGCAAGGTCACGCCCTCCTCTGTCACCGCGGATGAGGTGGCGATCGGCCTGGAAGCCGTGGAGCGCTGCATGGTGACGGTCGGCAAGATTCCGGATCTCCTCTGCGCGCCCGGTTATTCCCAGGATGCGGGCGTTGCCGCCGTGATGGCCGTCAAGGCGGCAAATGTGCAGGGTATGTTCCATGCGAAGGCGGTTTTGGATCTCGACTGCACCGACGCTACGACAGGCAGTACAGCCATTGCCAAAAAGGCAGAGCTCGCTCTCACGGATAAAAATCAGATCGTCTGCTGGCCGATGCCGCAGAAGAATGGCAGGCTGTATCACATGAGCACCCATCTGTGCGCGCTCATGGCGCGGGTAGACGCGGGAAACGGCTGCCCGTATGAGTCGCCCTCGAACCGTGCTCTGGAATGCGACGGAGTGGCGCTGGCCGACGGCAGCGAGGTGCTGCTCACGCTCAGTGAGGCGAACGAGCTGAACGCGGTCGGGATTGTCACGGCGCTGCACGGCTTTGACGGGTGGATTGCCTGGGGAAATTATACGGCGTGCTATCCTGCGGACACGGCCCCCGAAAACGCCTTTATCCCCGTTTCCCGCATGTTTGACTGGGTGGGAAACACGCTTGTGAAAACCTTCTGGAATCACCTGGACAAACCGATTCTGCGGCGCAGGCTCGACAGCATCATCGACGGGGCGACCATCTGGCTCAACGGACTGACGGGCAGCGGCTATCTCTACGGGGGCCGGGTGGAAATTCCCGAGGCGGACAATCCGAAGGAGAACCTTGTGGCCGGCATTGTAAAGCCGCGCATTGCCCTGACTCCTCCCTCTCCGGCACAGGAGATTACCACCACACTGACCTACGACGCGAGCTATGCCGACTCGCTGTTTGAATAAAGGAGGGAACGACATGGCAGGTTTTGATGAATCCACCATCAATTTTACCGTCTTTGAGGACGACATCGAGCAGATCGGCGTCGCAACAGCGACACTGCCGACGCTTTCGGCCATCATGCAGACCATCTCGGGCGCCGGGATTTCCGGAAACGTGGAGGTTGGCATCGCAGGGTATTACGACACGATGGAGCTGGGGCTCGCCTTCCGCAATTTCACGTCGTGCAACGTGCGGCTTTCGGAGCCGCGTCTGCACACCATTCAGCTGCGTGCCGCCATGCAGGTGGAAGACCCAACGGACGGCGTTGTGAAAATTCAGGAGATCAAGCACGTTTTCACCGTGCTTCCCAAGACGGATGCGGGCGGCAGCGTGGCCCCTGCAAGCCCTACCAACGGCTCCGGCACCTACGCGGTGCGCTATTGGGCGACCTACATCGACGGCGAGCGCGTGCGTGAAATTGACCCGTTCAATTCGATCTGCTTCATCAACGGGACGGATTATCTCGCAGATGTGCGGGCCGCCCTCGGTAAATAAGGAGGATGCCTCTTATGGAAGAACAAACCCTTTCCGTCGTACAAGAGAAGGCTGTGGGCGCTTATACCCACACCTTCAAGGAACCCTTCTCCTGGCAGGGGCACACCTTCGAGGAGCTGACCTTTGACTTTGCCTCCCTCACGGGCGGCGACAGCCTTGCCATTGAGGAGGAGCTGCTCCTGCTCAACAAGACAGCTTTTGTGCCTGCCTTGTCAGGGGAATATCTCGTTCGCATGGCCGCAAGAGCCTGCACGACCGTGATTCAGGAACCGGGCGGACGCCGAACGCGCATCGGCATGGACGCGCTGCGGGCCATGCCGATCACGGAGTACAACGCGATTATCGGGAGGGCACGCAATTTTTTGCTCAGTGCAAAATAAAAGCCGGAGACGGCGGCGCATGGCTGCGGCAGCAATGTCTGGCGCTGGCGCGCGCCAACGCCACACCTGCACCGTTCTGGCTTTCCCTTCCGCTGGTATCTCTTGCGCGGTGGATTGCGTCCAGCAACCAGCTCACAGAGGATGCTATACGGGAACGAAACCGCCTGAGAAAAATCTGAAAAGGAGGTGAGGCGAAAAGATGACAAAGGAATATGAGATGCTGTTCCGGCTGAATGCGCAGACCGGTTCTGGGTATACCAAGGCTTTTCAGCAGGCACAGCAGGAGCTCAAGGAAGTCACACAGCGCATCCAGGATCTTCAGCAGGAGCAGAAAGACATTACCGCTTATCAGAAGCAGCAGGAGGCACTGGAGAAAACAGAAGTCAAACTGAATCGGCTGCAAAAGCAGTATGATAATATCCAGCGTGAGATTCAGGAAACAGGCTCGTTCTCCTCTGAACTTGAAAACAAGCTGCTTTCCAAGCAGGTAAAAATCGACGACACCTCCGCCGCCTACGAGCGTCAGAAGGAGCGCCTGAAAGAACTACAGAAGGCAATGGAGAACGCCGGGATCGATATGAACGATCTCGGCCGGAGCTCTGCCGAGCTATCCGAAAAAATCCACACACTGAAGGAAAACCAGGAACAAGCGGCTGTTCAGGCACAAAAACTTGGCACATCGGCAAGCTCGGCTTTTGAACAGATTGGTCAGGCTCTTGCCGCAGCCGGTATCACCGCAGCAATACGGGAAGCTGCTCAATATTTTGCCGACTGCGCGCAGGCATCCATGGACTTTGAGACAGCCGTTACCGGTGTGGCAAAAACGACCGATCTCACGGACGAGGAGTTCGCCGCCATGGCCGACTCCATCCGAAGCCTTTCCACAGAGATTCCGGCAACCGCAGAGGAGATTTCCGCCGTCGCGGAGGCGGCCGGACAGCTCGGGATTCAAAAAGAAGCCCTCCTCGACTTCACGGAAACCATGGTCATGCTCGGCACGTCCACTAACATGACGGCGGACGAGGCCGCCACGGCTCTGGCACGCTTTGCCAACATCACGGGCATGGGCGTGGGAGAATACGATCGCCTGGGCGCGACCATCGTTGATCTCGGAAACAGCTTCGCCACAACGGAGCAGGAAATCACCGAGATGGCGACACGCCTTGCCTCCGCCGGAACACTGGCCGGAATCAGCGAACCGGGAATCCTTGCCCTGGCCGCTTCGATGTCAAGCGTAGGCATCGAAGCGGAAGCCGGGGGCACGGCCATGACGGAAACACTCAACGCCATCGAAACCGCTGTCGCGGGCGGCGGAGAAGCGCTTGACGAGTTCGCGCGTCTGGCTGGTATGTCCTCTGAAGTCTTTGCGGAAACCTGGCAGAACGACGCGCTCTCCGCTCTGACCTCCTTCATCGGCGGGCTCGGACAGCTTGACGAACAGGGAGAAAGCACTGTGCTGGTGCTCGAAAATCTCGGCTTGACAGGCGTACGGCAGAGCAACATGCTCAAATCCCTCGGCCTTGCCGCGGAACAGATGACCGGAGCGGTGGATCTGGCCAACACCGCCTGGGAGGAAAACACCGCTCTGACCGACGAAGCGTCAAAGCGGTACGCCACAACCCAAAGTCAGCTGATCCTGCTGCAAAACAGCTATCGAAACGTACAGGCCGCCATCGGCGACGCATACACACCGGAGCTGAAAGAGGCTTACGCTGTGGGAACCGACGTTCTCAACGGCGTGGCGCAGTTCATTCGGGACAATCCGGCACTGGTCAAAGCCGTCGTAACGTTTACGGGCGTCATCGGCGGCGCGACGGCGGCAGTGGCCGCCTACACAGTAGCCGCCAAAGCTGCCGCTCTGGCCAGCGCAGCTATCCCTGGGCTGAACATCATTATGGGGGTGACGGTAGGCGTCGCCGCCGTCACAGCGGCCATTGTCGCACTCAATGATGCCACAGCCAAAGAGACCGACGAACTCGCGAAGCTGACAGCGACCTCCCGTGCCCAGTATGCAGAAATGCAGGAGCTCCATGCCGAGTACGACGAGGTGTGTGCGTCAATGGGCGACACCTCCTATGAAGCCCAAAGGCTGAAAGCGGAGCTCGACGAAGCAACCGCCGCGTTCGAGGAACAAAAGCAGACGGCGGAAGAGCTGGAAGCCGCGCACCGTGAAGCCATTGACGCGCACAATGAACTGATGACGTCCTACGACGAGACGGTCAGAAGCCAGGAAAAAGAAACATACAGCACCCAGAGCCTGATGGAAAAGCTGGAAGAGCTGATGGCCATTGAAGGAAAATCCGCGTCGGTCAAGCAGGAAATTCTCGCTGTGGTGGATCTGCTCAACGAAGCAATGCCGGAGCTGGCCTTGTCCTACGATCAATACGCAGACAGCCTGAATCTGTCAAGGGATGCGATCCGGGGTCTGGTGGAAGCCGAGCTGGAACGAGAACACAGCGCGGAAAAACGCGATCAGCTGAAAAAGCTGATTGACGAAGAAAGCGGCTTATATCAAACATTGCAGACCGATATTGAAGAAACCATAAACCGGCAGCATGAGTTGACGGCAGCGCAAAAAGCTTACGATGAAGCTTTCCGGGAAAATGACGACGTTGCACATGTAAGACCGTACCTTGAGCGTGTGGGAGCCGCACAGGAAGCCTGGGAGGAGGCTCGTGCCGCCAAAGCGGAAGCGCAGGCCGCTTACAACGAAAATCAGGAAGCGATCGCCGCACTGAAAGATGAGCTTTCCGGCTACACGGAGGAAATGACCGAAAGTGAAAAAGAGGTACAGGACATGCTTTCCTCTGCGAATGCGAAAGTGCAGGAACTCGCGGCAAGCTACACGGAAGCCTACACCGCCGCCCTCGAAAGCGTCTCCGGGCAGTATCAGCTCTGGGACCAGGCGGCGGAGGTTGTTGCTGTCGGCGCGGACGCCATCAATTCCGCTCTGGAGAGTCAGGTTTCCTACTGGCAAAGCTACAACGACAATCTCGCAAATCTGACCGCGCGCGGGGAGGATATCGCGGGGCTCAGCGAAATGATTGCTAGCTTTGCAGACGGCAGCTCCGACAGCGTCAATGCAGTGGCCGGCATGGCTTCCGCTACCGACGAGGAACTGGCCACAATGGTTTCCAACTGGCAGGAGCTGCAGGCGGAGCAGGAAAAAACCGCGGGCAGCATGGCCGATCTGAAAACAGATTTTTCGGCCGCCATGGACGAGCTGCAAACGGAACTGGCTGCGGATATCGAAGCCATGAACCTCGGAGAAGAGGCTGCCGCAAGCGGAAAAGCAACGATTCAGGGATATTTGAACGGCGTAACTGTCATGTTGCCGCAGGTGCAAGCCGCATATCAACGATTGGCCAACGCGGCATCCAACGCTCTCGGCGGCACCTCTGTGCCGGACAGAGGGTTCGCATCCGGCACACCGGACGCGCCGCCCGGCTGGGCCTGGGTCGGCGAGCTGGGTCCGGAGCTGATGCGGCTGCGCGGCGGGGAAACCATCCTGCCCGCCTCCGTATCGCAGGACTTCGCTCTGGCTTCCCGGGAGATGCAGAGCCTTTTCTTCACACCGGAATTTTCCGCTTTGCTGGCAGCACAGCAGGCGGAAGCAGCGATTCCCTCCGCCGCGGCACAAGCCGCACCCATCGGCGGAGAACTTTCCCTTGTCGTCTCCCCCTCCTATCAGATCAGCGGCTCTGCAAACGCCGGGGAGATTCGTGACGTGCTGGCATCCCGTGATGAGGAGCTGGTGGAGCTCATTCTGCGGACTCTCGAAGAGGCCGGTATTGACGCGGCAAGGAGGGCTTACCGATGAAAACCTATACCACCATACAGGGCGATATGTGGGACTCCATTGCCTGCCGGGAAATGGGAGGAGTGGAGTACACGTCCCGCCTCATGGAAGCGAACCGGCAGTATCTTGATTTCTATCTCTTCCCCGCGGGAATCCGGCTGACCATTCCGGACGCCGCTGCGGAAGAAAATTCCTCTCTGCCGCCCTGGAAGGAGGCTATGGGATGAGCGAAGCTTCGCAGTCCCGCCGGGCAGCGGTGGAGCTCTCATTCGCCGGGGTGAATATCACGGATTCCATTCGCCCTTACCTGCTTTCCCTCACCTATACAGACAACGAAGAGGACGAAGCCGACGATCTGCAAATCAAATTGCAGGACAAGGAAGGGATCTGGCTGACCAGCTGGCTGACCGGTGCGGTGGACGCGGCTGCCTCCGCCGGTTCCCAGACAGCCTCATCTGTCTCGTCGTCGCAAGCTTCCCGGTACCGCGTGACGCCCGCGATCGGGCTGAACGTCCGCACCGGACCGGGCACAGGATATCAGAAACTCGGTGCTCTGCCCTATGGCACGGAGATCTCTGTTTCTGAGATCTCCGCAGGCTGGGCCAAAACCGTGTATCGCGGTCAAACAGCCTACGTCTGCGCGCAATACCTGACGGCAATCGGAGCCGAAAGCGCTTCGGATGGCTTTTCTGTGGGAGATACGGTGGACTTTGTGGGAAGCCGCCACTATGTCAGTTCAACGGGAAATCAGGGATATGCGGCAAAGCAGGGCCCGGCAAAAATCACACTCAGCAATCCGGGCAGCCTGCATCCCTGGCATCTTATTCACACAGATGGAACATCGAATGTGTACGGATGGGTGGATGAATCGGATATCCGCGCGCAAGGCTCCAAAGTCCAGAACGTCACGGAAGAAAATGAGAATCCCACACAAACAGGATTTTCCATGCAAGCTGTCATTCTGCGGGAAAACTGGACGGCAAACGGCAGAGACGATCTGTTGGAGTGCGGCGCGTTTGAACTCGATAGTATCAAGGCGTCCGGCCCTCCGTCCGTCATCACCATCAAAGCAACCTCCCTTCCCTACTCCGCGCAAATCAGGCAGACAAAGAAAAGCAGAGCCTGGGAATCGTACAGCCTTTCCGGCATCGCGCGGGAGATAGCGATCTCCAATGAAATGGCATACCTGTTTGAATCCGCTTCCGATCCCTCTTACTCGCGTGTGGAGCAATATCAGGAGAGCGACATCGCGTTTCTTTCACGGCTTTGTCACAGCGCCGGAATCTCACTCAAAGCATCCAACCGCATCCTGGTGCTCTTCGACCAGGCAGCGTATGAACAGAAGCCTTCCTCCTTCACGATAACGCGCGGAGACGGAAGCTATCTCAAATATGATCTCTCCACGGGAACGGCGGACACGAAATACGCTTCCTGCCGGGTACGATATGCGGACCCGGCAACCGGGAGAACCTGGGAAGGCATCGCCTATGCGGAAGATTACAAAGAGGACGCAAAAAACAACCAGCAGCTTGAGGTGACGGCGAAGGTATCCAGCATTGCACAGGCGCAGGAGCTGGCCGCCAAACATCTGCGGCTGCACAATAAATTCGCGCGCACAGCAACCTTTACTTTTCCGGGCAGTCCGTCGATCGCAGCAGGAGTTACGGCAACGCTCCAGGGTTGGGGTGCGTGGGACGGCAAATACATCGTCAAACAAGCCAGGCACAGCATCGGCAGTTCCGGCTATACGACACAGGCGGTGCTGCGGCGTGCATTGGAGGGATAGCAATGGATCTTGAAAACATTGTGGCGCGCATGGTGCAGATTGGGCGTGTCAGTTCTGTGAATGAGACGGGCCGCCGGGTCCGCGTGATTTTATCCGAAACAGGCATTGTCTCTGACTGGCTCCCCTGTCTCAGCCGGTTTCGCCATGACCTTCCCGACCAGCTGCCCAAAATCAATGACAGGGTGGTCGTACTGTATCTGCCTGTGGCGGATGGGGACGGCTTTGTGCTGGGGGTGCTGCCATGAGGATCGGCACGCTCGGCAACCTGGTGTTTCAGGTTTCCTCCAAAACCGTACAGACGATTGACGATCTGCGATGGTCGGGATCGGCGCAGTACAGCACACACCAACGGCATCTTGGCAAAGGCCTTCTGGAATTCACCGGCGTCGATCCGGACGATCTGTCCTTTTCGATTTTTCTCTCCCGTTCACTCGGTGTGGAGCCTGAGGAATCCCTGGCCCTGCTTCGGCAGTACGAACGAAACGGAACCACGCTCCCCTTCTCCCTCGGAAGTCGTCCTTACGGCGAGTATCGCTGGGTGATTGTGAACCATAAAGTGCAGGTCACACAGTTTGATGGTCGGGGGCGTATCGCGGCCGCGACCGTCTCCGTCAGCCTGCGCGAATATATCAAGGAGTGAAAAGATGCGCTATCAAATTACGACGGACTCTGCCCTCCCCCTTCGTCTCAATGAAACGGATCCTGTAGCCTCTGTATTGCAGAGTCTGCGCATCCTGCTCTCCACACGAAAAGGCAGCGTCCCCCTGTATCGGGATTTCGGAATTTCCATGGAATTTCTCGATCGCCCTCTCCCCACCGCACAAGCTCTTCTGAGCTCGGAGGTACAGACTGCCATCCAGCAATATGAGCCGAGAGCGCGGCTGATCGAAGTCGTCATCCGGGAAATTTCCCCGGGAAGTCTGAGTTTTATGGCGGAGGTGGAAATCAATGGCTAGAAATGTGGAATACCAATACGTCAGCACAGACGTCAATTCCGTGATCTCCCTTTTAACCTCTGCGTATGAAAAAATTACCGGCATAGCTGTTCAGCCCTCCAGCCCGGAAAAACTCTTTCTGCAATGGGCAGCCGGCATTGTTGTTCAGGAGCGGGAACAGATCAACCACGCGGGAAACCAGAACCTCCCCAGCCGTGCGGAAGGAAAAAACCTCGATGCAATCGGAGAAGAACTCTATCGTGTCAGCCGCCCTGCCGCACAGCCCGCCGTCTGCACGGAACGCTTTTTCCTTTCTGCTGTGCAAAGTTCCGCTATCCTGATTTCAGGAGGAACGCGTGTGACAGACGCAGGCTCTTCCCTGGTGTGGGAAACGGTTTCGGACATCTATATCCAGCCTGGGGAGACTTATGCCGACGTTTCGCTCCGCTGTCAAACACTCGGTACAACCGGGAATGGGTACGCCATGGGACAGCTGAACACTCTCATCGATCTGTTTCCCTATTATGACCGGTGCGAAAACCTCACGGTCAGCGACGGCGGCTCGGATCAGCCTTCCGACGACGAGTATTATGAGCTGATACGATCCGCGATGGACTCCTACAGCACCGCAGGCCCCGGCGGCGGCTACATTTACCACGCGAAAAAGGTTTCAACGGAAATTGCCGATGTTGTGGCGAATTCCCCGGAAGCGGGAAAGGTGGCATTGTATGTTCTGATGAAGGATGGTTCCATCGCACAGCCGGAAATCAAAAAAGCCGTTCTGGCCGCCTGCAGCTCCGACACAGTCCGTCCTCTGACGGATTATGTGTCCGTCGAGGATCCGGAAGTAGTGGAGGCTTCGATTCAAGTCACCTATTACGTTCCTTCCGATTCCGTGCTCAGCTCGGCGGAACTGGAACAATCGGTTCATACCGCCGTACAGGAATACATCAACTGGCAATGCGCCAAGCTTGGCCGGGATATCAACCCCAGCAAGCTGATCAGCCTGCTCATGCAGACAGGCGTCAAGCGTGTGGAGGTCACCTCCCCCTCTTATCAGGCTCTGCGGGATGGAAGCGATCGCAGCGTCCCGCAGATTGCGTCGTTTGATCAAAAATCCATCATAAACGGAGGGTTCGAGGATGAATGAACGCTGGGGACTGACCGCTGAAAACATGCTCCACGCCCTGCCGGACGTTCTCAAAAACGACTCTGGCACAGCGGCTCTCGCTTCCTGTACGGCTGCCGCGTTAGCTGAACGAAAAGCGGAGATTGACAGCCTGATTCTTTACGCGCGGATGGATGAGCTGCCGGAGCCGCTCCTGGATCTCCTGGCGCAGGATTTCAAGGTGGACTGGTGGGACGGCGATTATTCGCTCGAGGAAAAAAGACAGACTCTCAGGGACAGCTGGCACGTTCACCGGACTCTTGGAACGAAAGCAGCTGTGGAAACCGCTCTTTCCGCCATTTATCCCAATACGAAAGTGATGGAATGGTGGGAATACGATGGTCTTCCTTATCATTTTCGTCTGTCGATCAATGTTTCCAGTGATGAAACAAGTTCCTTAAAACATCAGCGTGTGATGGCACGGCTTGAACTGTATAAAAATCTTCGCTCTCAGCTTGACGAAGTGGAGTACTACGATGGCGGAGCGGAAATTACATGGTATGCAGGCGCGGACATGGTCGGAATCGATCTGTGCGACGGCTGCACAGCAAGGGAGTGGTGAAATGGCAAATTGGGAAGGGATCATTACGGATGCAGGCGCACAGCTGCTCCAGGCTTGGGTGGATCATACGTCTCTGCGGATCACCTCCGCTGCGGCGGGTGCAGGCTCTGTGGACACAGGGCTGCTCGCCTCACAGACGGCGCTTGTTTTACGAAAACAGCCGGTCGCTCTTATTGGCAGCGAACCGGTGGAAGGCGGAGTCCGTTTGAAGCTCCGCCTAACTGCTCCGGAAACAGCCTATGTCCTGCAGCAGATTGGCGTATGGGCCCAACTGGAAGGCGGCGAAGAAAAGCTTCTGGCTGTCTTTCAAAACCGCAGGGGATATTTTATCCCGGACAAATCAGCTTCTCCGGATTTTGTGTTCACCTTTTACGCACTCATTTCCTGCAATAATTCCGGAAACTGGACAGTGAATCTTGATGTCTCCGCTCTTGCTTCCCAAGAGGATATTCTGGAAGCAGCGGATAAGCTGGAAGAACAAATGGAGGCGCACATCCAGGCAGTGGAAGAAAAGTGGAATGACAGTCTGCACACTCTACGGGAAGATGTTGACAACCTCCGCGCCGATCTGAATTCCCTCTCCGGGCAGATCTCCACAGAGGTCGGAGAAAGCCTTACGGGACTGACGGGCCGCGTGACGGTGAACGAATCGAAAATCGCGACGCTCTGGGACGCCATCTTCACAAACATCACCGGTAACCCGTTTACCGTGGCCTTCTCGTCGCTCTCCGGCATTACAGTGACGGCGGGTGTGTGGAACGCCGCGAAAGCGCGGCTGGAATGCTGAAGGGAGGGCAAAAATGGGACTTTTAAGCTCGATGGCATTAAACTCCATCGTGAAAGTTGCGGAAAACGGCGTACCGCAGGAATATTATGTGTTTC
>DVGZ01000099.1 GCA_018712435.1 Candidatus Caccousia avicola | reverse complement strand
CTACTTTCCTTAAAAAGGGAGCCGCAGAAGCGGGCGCAGCGTGCTTTTTGTTCTGTACAAAACGCAGAAACCGCGTGAGAATGCCGTTTTTCCCTCTCCCCAACGATTGCAAAAGATTTACAGTTTTCTTAAAACGCTTTACTTTTTTCCGTAAAAGCGATATGATGAATTAAGATCTGTTAGGAACACTTCGGGAGGAACATTCATGGCATATATGGAAAATAAGCCGGGTCCCGCCCATATGGAGCCGGATACAAGAAAAAAGTCGTCGAAAAAAGGAATGATAGCGGCTCTTTGCGTTGTCGCGGTTCTGATTGTGGCAGGAGTAGGCGGCTGGTTTGTCTGGGATCAGCAGCAGAAGGCACAGCAGGCAGCCCATGAGGCGGAGGTAGCGGCTCTGCTCGATACGGACACCTTCTATCAGGGCGTGCGCGTCGACGGGATCGATCTCGGCGGCAAGACGCTGGAGGAGGCGCGCGAGCTGCTCAACACCTCGGAAACGGGCGTTCCCCAGACCTTCACCGTCACCCTGACGCATGAGGATCAATCGTTTACCCTGACGCAGGACGACGTGGGCTACAGCGTCGATACCGAACAGGTGCTGGAGGAAGCGTATCAGTACGGCCGCACCGGCACGCGCGAGGAGCGCTATGAGACGGTCAAGGCGCTCCAGACCACCCCTGTCGATTTCAACCTGTCCGCAAGCATGCAGGACGACGCGCTGAGCGCGAAGCTTCAGGAGCTGACGGCTCCGCTTGCCCGCGAGGCACAGGACGCGTCCGTCGTGTCCTTCAACGCCGAAACGGAGGAATTCACATTTTCGGAAGGTCAGACCGGCATTGCCGTTGACCTCAATTCTCTGACCCAGAAGGTAAAGGACGCGATTGCGGCCGGGGGCGGCACGGTGGAAATCCCCGTCACGGAGACGCCGTACAACATCACCGCCGACGATCTGCGTCAGAATCTCAAAAAGCTCGGCACCTACAGCACCACCTCCACCAACACCGCCAACGGCAACTATAACATGGCCCGCGCCATGGCGTCCATCAACGGCACCTGTTTGCAGCCGGGCGAGACGTTCTCGTATTTTGGCGTGGTGGGCCCTGCCGGGCGCGCCGAGGGCTATAAGGCCGCGAACGCTATCGTGAACGGCAAGCTGGTTCCCTCCTACGGCGGCGGCATCTGCCAGACCTCCACAACGCTCTACGGCGCTGTGCTGCGCTCCGGTTTGGAGATTGTCGAGCGGAGCAACCACTCCATCCCGTCCACCTATTGCCCCATCGGTCAGGACGCGGCAGTGAGCTGGCCGAATATGGATTTCAAATTCAAGAACAACACCGAGTATCCCATTTATATCGTTGCCGGGATGGAGGGCAAGGTGCTCACCGCCACGCTGTACGGCGGGCAGTCTCCCGAGTACGACACCATTGAGGTGACCTCCTGGTATACCGAGACGATCCCGGCCCGGACGCAGGGGACGTATGTGCAGGACAACAGCCTTGCTGAGGGTGAGGTCAAGCTGGACGCCGCCGGCCGGAAGGGCTATCGCGCCGCCGCTCAGCGTATCTATTATAAGGACGGCGTGCAGGTCAAGGCCGAGCCTCTTGCCAATTCGTACTACCGTCCGTCCGGCCCGTATTATTCCTACGGTCCCGGAACCGATATCAGCAACAACCCCGGCCCGACTTCGGCTCCCTCGTCCAGCGCGGCTGCTTCCAGTACGCCGCCCGCTTCGAGCACGCCGCCCGCATCAAGCGCGCCCGCTTCCTCCGCCGCCCCGGCCTCCAGCGCCGCGCCTTCTCAGGCGCCTTCCTCGGAAGCCCCCGACGTTTCCAGTGAGAACACGGGCTCGGAAGGGACCGAGATGGAAGCTCCGCCCGCGGAATAACGCGGCCGCCGGCAAAAGCCTTTAAGGCTTTTCGAAGAAAGGATGTGTCCTTTTGAGTGATTCAAATCAGACTCCTGTGATTAGCCTGATTATTCCGATTTACAACGCGGAACGGTATCTCGCGGAATGCCTGGGCTCTCTGGCCCGGCAGACCTTCCGGGATTTCGAGGTAATCGCGGTGAACGACGGCTCCACGGACGGGAGCCTTGCCCTTCTGCGCCGCATGGAGCGCCAGTATTCCTTCCTGCGCGTCATCGATCAGGAGAACGGCGGCGTTTCCGCCGCCCGCAACAACGGCATGGCTGCCGCCCGCGGCGAATATCTCGGCTTTGTGGACGCCGACGACTATGTGGCCCCGCAGTATCTCGAGCGTCTGTACCGCACCTGTGTGGACAACAACGCGGAGATCTCCTGCTGCTACTACTATTACAAGTTTGAAGCCCCGGATTTTCTCTGGAAATACCCGTTCCGCTGCCACGGCGTGTTTGACCGCACGCAGGCCATGAACAAGCTTCTGCACGATACGCAGATGCAGGGGCTGATGTGGAATAAGCTGTTCCAGCGCCGTCTGTTTACGGAGAATAACATCACCTTCCCGGCCATGAAGTGCCTGGAGGATATGATCGTCATGAATCAGCTGTTCGCTCACATCAACCGGCTGGCCGTTATCGACGAACCGCTTTATTATTACCGCAAGCACGGCGGCAGCGCCCTTGCCGCCATCACGCCTTCCAAGATCAACGATTTCATGAAGGCGATGGTGCTGGTGCGCGAAATGCTGGAAAAGAGCGGACGTTTCGCCCAGTACCGCCGCAGCTATCAGGCTCTTCTGAAAAAGACGGGAACCTGCTGCTATCTGTATACCATCAAGATGCACGCGCGGCAGCTGCATCCGCAGGGATGCCTGCAAAATCTCAAGGGATTGCACCGCGCTCTGCGCTTTTTCGCATCCGATGACTTTACCCCGGACGCCGATGTGGAGAAGCTCTCCGACGTCGTGTATCTCGAGGGCAAGCTGGAGAAGGACTATATTCGCTGAGACAGGCGGCATTTCACAGCCGCAAAGACCCGCTTTTTGCGGGATGCTGTTTCGATCCATCACACGGGAGGAGGAGGCTTTTGCTTTGCGAAGCTTCCTCCCCCGTTTTTTATGACGGGAGGAAATGATGACAATGAACGACGGATTTTTCCGGGCGGCGGCGGCAACGCCCGCCATCCGCGTGGCGGACTGCCAACACAACGCCGAAGCGGTCGCGGAGCTGATGGAGGAGGCCGCGGCGCGCGGCGTGCAGGCTGTGGTGTTTCCCGAGCTGTGTCTGACGGGTTACACCTGCGGCGACCTCTTTCTGCAAAAGCCCCTGCTCGACGCGGCGGAGCGCGAGCTGGCGGCGCTGATCGAGCGCACGGCGGGGCTGCCGGTGCTCGCGGCGGTGGGCGTTCCTGTGCCGGTGAATGGGGCGCTGTACAACTGCGCCGCCGTGTTCTGCGGCGGGCGGCTGCTTGGCCTTTCCGCGAAAAGCTGTGTGCCGAATTACGGCGAATTCTACGAAGCGCGCCATTTCACCCCCGCGCCGGAGTGCGTGGAGGTGTCCTTCGCGGGCTTTTCCGTGCCGCTCGGCTCGTCTCTGCTGTACCGGCCCGAGGGCTGGGAGGACTGCGCGGTGGGCGTGGAGATCTGTGAGGATCTCTGGTCGCCGGAGCCGCCCTCCACACGGTTGGCCCTTGCGGGAGCGACGCTCATTTTGAACCTTTCCGCGAGCGACGAGGTGATCGGCAAGGCAGCTTACCGCCGCGAGCTGGTCAGCGGCCAGTCCGCGCGATTGCTGTGCGGCTATGTTTACGCCGACGCGGGCGAGGGCGAGTCCACCACGGATCTCGTGTTCTCCGGCCATAATCTGCTGGCGGAAAACGGCGCGGTTCTCGCGGAGTCCGAGCCGTTCACCACGGGTCTGACGCAGGCCGATCTCGATCTCTCCCGCATGGCGGGCGAGCGCCGCCGCGTCACAACATGGCAGGGCGGCAAATACACCGCTGCCCGCACGGTTTCCTTCCCGCTGCCCGCCGCCCCGTTCCGCCTGCATCGCCGCATCGATCCGGCGCCGTTTGTTCCGAAGGGCGAAACGGATCTGGCCGCGCGCTGTGAGATGATTCTCAATTTGCAGGCTGCCGGGCTGAAAACGCGGCTGTCGTGCGCGCACGCTTCCCATGTGGTGGTGGGCGTGTCCGGCGGACTGGACTCGACGCTGGCTCTGCTCGTCTGCGCCCGCGCCTTTGACAGCCTGGGCTTGCCGCGCGAGGGGATTCTTGCCGTCTCGATGCCGGGCTTCGGTACGACGGGGCGCACGAAGTCGAACGCGCAGAAGCTTGCCGAGCTGCTCGGCGCGTCCTTCCGGGAGGTGCCGATCGGGGAATCGGTGCGGCTGCACTTTGCCGATATCGGCCATGACCCCGAAAAACGCGACGTAACCTACGAGAACGCGCAGGCACGCGAGCGCACGCAGGTGCTCATGGACCTTGCGAACGAGAACGGCGGTCTTGTCATCGGTACGGGCGACCTCTCCGAGCTGGCGCTGGGCTGGGCGACGTACAACGGCGACCATATGAGCATGTACGGCGTGAACGGATCGATCCCCAAAACGCTGGTGCGCCATCTCGTGCGCTACGCCGCCGGAAAATTCGGGGGCGAGCTGGCGGCTGTGCTGCTCGACGTGCTCGATACGCCCGTCAGCCCGGAGCTGCTGCCGCCGTCGGGCGACGACATCGCGCAGAAAACCGAGGACATCGTCGGCCCCTACGAGCTGCACGACTTCTTCCTCTACTATCTGCTTCGCTTCGGCTTTGGCCCGGGCAAGATTTACCGGCTGGCCCTTGCCGCCTTCGACGGCGTGTATGACGCGGCCACCATCAAAAAGTGGCTCGGCACGTTCTTCCGCCGCTTCTTCGCCCAGCAGTTCAAGCGTTCCTGTCTGCCGGACGGCCCGAAGGTCGGCACGGTGGCCCTCTCTCCGCGCGGCGACTGGCGCATGCCGAGCGACGCGAGCGCCCGTCTGTGGCTTCAGGAGATCGAAGCTCTGTGAAGCCGATCGGAGTCTATCTGCACGTTCCGTTCTGTGCGGCAAAATGTCCATATTGTGATTTTTATTCGATGCCCGCCGCGCCGGAGGTGCAGGATCGATATACAGAAGGTATTATCCGAAGAATACAATCCTATTCGGATTCGCATTTGCCTGCCGATACCGTCTATTTCGGCGGCGGCACGCCGGGGCTGCTCGGCGCGGAACGTCTCGGGCGGATTCTCTCGACGGTGCGGGAATCGTTTGATCTTGCGCCGGACGCGGAGGTGACGGTGGAGACAAACCCCGGTTGCGGGGACGACGCTCTGTTTGACGGCTTGGCGGCGGTGGGGGTGACGCGCGTCTCACTCGGCCTGCAATCCGCGAACGCGGACGAGCTTCGCCTGCTGGGCCGCAGGCACACGGCGGAGGACGCGGCGCGCGCGGTGGAACTGGCACACCGCGCCGGGATCGGGAATGTTTCGCTGGATTTGATGATCGCCACGCCCGGCCAGACGCGGGAGAGTCTGCGGCAGTCGATCGCGTTCTGCGCGCAGACGGGCGCGCCACACGTTTCGGCTTACCTGCTCAAGATCGAGCCGGGCACCGAATACGGCAGACGGCAGGACACGCTCGATCTTCCCGGCGAGGACGAGGTCTGCGATCTTTATGAAACAGCCTGCACGGAGCTGGAGCGTCTGGGGTATGCGCAGTATGAGATCTCGAACTTTGCCTGCCCCGGCCGGGAAAGCCGCCACAACCTCAAATATTGGCGCTGTGAGGAATATCTGGGCTTCGGCCCGGCCGCGCACTCCTTTTTTCAGGGACGGCGCTTCTTTTTCCCGCGCGATCTGGGGGCGTTCCTGCGCGGCGATCCCCCTGTCGACGATGGCGAGGGCGGTGACTTTGAGGAATTCGCCATGCTGGCTTTGCGCTTGTGCGAGGGCCTGCGGGAGAATGCCTGCCGGGAACGCTTCGGTCATCCGATCCCGGCGCAGGTGCGGCGTAAAGCTGTTCCCCTGGAACGCGCGGGCTGCTGCCGCGTTACGCCGGAGGGGATCTCCCTGACGCGTGAGGGGTTTCTGGTATCAAACGCTGTGATCGGCGCGCTCCTTCTGTGAGCGCGCCGCTTTCAGTTTTCGCCCGCCTTTTTCAAAAGGCGGCAGAGGTAAAGGGGGGCGCGGTGCGCCAGTGGCGCACGAATTAGCGCCGACCGAGCCGGCAGGCGAGACTCGGAGCCCCTTTTAAAGCCGCGCGAAGCCAGAGAAGCAAGAAAAAGAGCGCAGCGAATTTTTCGGACGTTTATCGCAAAATGAATCCACAAAAATGTTTTGAAAAATTTTCCGAACCTATGAATGGATCCTTCTCCGCAAATCGTATTAGGGGTGAAACCGGTTCAAACAAAACAAACAGCCGGACAAACGGGGAATCCCCGCACGGCGGCGCGGGACAGTTCGGACAAACTCCCGGTTAAGAGTCTTTCGGTTCGGATCGGTATTCCATCAGATCGCCCGGCTGGCACTGCATGATTTCACACAGCTTTCCGATCGTCTCTGTTGTTACGGGACGGTCATGCCGCAGCCGTTGAAGCGTCTGTGCGTCAATTCCTTCGTTCGCCAGACGGTAAAAGGAAATATGCTGTTTTTTCATCCATTCCCGCATTGGGTCAAACGAAATTCCCATGGCAATCCTGCTTTCCGCGTATCTTCCATGATTTCTTTTATTATATCTCCTTTTTTCCGCTTTTTCATTCTTTTCTGTTTTCCCAACAGGAAAACTTTTTCTTTCCCAACTTTCCAATCCCGGTCTGTTCCCAGGAGGAAAAGCGTGGTATCCTAATTTCGAAAGGAAGGGATTGCGGATGGAATGGAAGCTGGCGGAGCAGATCCGCGCGTACCGGCAGGAAAAGGGGATGACGCAGGAGCGGCTGGCCGAAGCGGTGGGCGTGACGGTGGGAGCCGTCTCAAAGTGGGAATCGGGAGTTTCCCATAGTTAAGGATACCACATCACAAACCCACGCTTACATTACTTCCAGAACATTAAATTTTGGAGGTACATCCCATGAAACAACTGATTTCCTGTGAGTTTAATATCGACACCGCCTGTGTCGAACTTTACTTCACTGATGAGAGCAGGATTTCTATTGATTGCACTGCCGTTGAGAATGAAGTGGCGGATAACCGCTTTCAGCGATTGGAATTGGATT
>DVGZ01000098.1 GCA_018712435.1 Candidatus Caccousia avicola | reverse complement strand
ATCTGCAATTAAACTGGGATGTTGGTTTTTGTTCCAATGACTACGCTTATCTTAAGTATGGCCGATATGAGGAGCTCATCTTGTCCAAAGATCCGGAAAACGAATTCATTTCCTATGAGGAGTTATATCAAGAAGCAAGAAAAATATAGGCCATATATTCCCAGGGAGGCGCATGCAATGGAATCCTATAAAAATGGCAAATGGGCAAAGCAGATTCTCTCCATGCGCCGCGAGGATGGGCTGTGGGGAAATTTTCATACGCTGAGCCGTCCTGTTCCAGGCAAAAGCTATACAACGGAACAGGCGCTTCGAAGGCTTCTTTTCCTTGGATACACAGCGGATGACGAGATTATACAGATAGCGCTGAAACGGATGGAGCAGTGTATCAAGGGAGAGCGGAAAATAGACGCCTATTCCGAAAAGAAGCACGATTGGCCCCTCTTTGAAAAGCTGATGCTGTCTGCCTGGCTGCGTATCTTTGATGCAGAGAATGAAACCGCGCTGTGTGTCGCGTCGGAATGGGCGCAGGTTGTCGAAAAAGCCTTTGCCGGCGGCTGCTACAACAGGGAAGATGATGTGGCGGCCTTTACGCAGTGGCGGGGACGAAAGCCCAAAAGCGGATTTGAAACAGGGTTTGGGATGTTCTATCATGCCGCTTTGCTTTTTGGAGTGCTGTCACCGAAAACGGAAGATCTCTTTTTGGACTATTACCTGTCAAAGCCGAATGGTATGTTTTATATCTATGACAAGCCGCTGAACAGGCCGCCGGAGATGTTCGCTTCCCGGGAGTCCAGCTGCTATTTGGCGGCAATCGAAGTGCTCAGCCGGTACGGTCAGGCAAAAGGAAAGCTGAGGTTTGTGGTGGACTGGCTCTATGCGAATCAGGATGAAAACGGGCAATGGGATTTTGGAGAAAAAGCGAAGGACGGTATCTATTTTCCCTTGTCCGATCGTTGGGATAAAACCGCAAGGTTCGCTGACAGTACGTTTCGGGTTCGAAAGGTGCTGTCTGCTTTGGAAGATTCCAGTTGTAGCGGTTCCCAATAAATTGCTTGTCTCCTTATACTGAAAGCCGTCGTTTTTAAATCGGTTGGCCTTTTGGTGCGGAAAGGAAGGCTTGTCATGATGGAGAAAGATACCTATCTTAAAAATCCTTGCCGGGAATTGTCGATTCCTTACTGGAAAGCAAAACAGACCGTGATTCCTGACGGGATAAAAATTGTACATCAGGATCACTTTCAAGAGGACGCATACACGCAATTTGTGGACGAGCCGTATTTTAGACTCCAACATGATTTGAAAAACATATCAGCGCCATGCTTGCCGCAGGGATATTCGCTCTGTGACGCGTCCCCGCGTGATTTTGCAGGACATATCAATGCGTGCTACCATGATATCCAAATCAGCGAGGCCGAGTTGCAAAATTATACGACCCGGCCGGTGTACGTCCCTTCCCTGTGGCTGGCTGTCAGAAACAATCAAACCGGTGAAATTGCGGCGACCGGTATCGCGGAGTTGGACAGCGAATGCGGGGAAGGCATTTTGGAGTGGATCCAAGTATCGGAGAAGGAGCGCGGATACGGCTTGGGACGTTACCTTGTGCTGGAATTGCTCTGGCGGATGAAAGATATGGCACGGTTTGCCACGGTTTCCGGCGAGTGTGAGAACCCCTCTCATCCGGAAAGCCTGTACCGCAAGTGTGGATTTACGGGAAACGATATATGGCATGTTTTGAGAAAGAGGGTTTGATATGCGCATAGAATATGGAACGCCTCGGGATATTGAGGTGTGGATGGCGTTGGTAAAGGAAGTTCGATGGAATTTTCCCGGTCTGGAGACACAGGAAAAGCTGGACGAGCACCGCGATACCGTGCTTAAATTTATGGACAAGCAGCAAGCCATCTGTGTAAAGGAAGGGAACCAAATTGTCGGTGTGATGTTGTTTTCCAAAAAACATAATATGATATGCTGTCTTGCCGTCTCGCCCGACCATCGGCGGCGCGGCGCTGCTTCCATGCTGATGGAGGAAGCTCTCCGCCATTTGGACAGGACGAAAGAAATATCGGTGTCCACTTTCCGGGCTGAGGATGAAAAAGGGCCCGCTCCCAGGGCTTTCTATGAAAAGTTTGGATTTATTGCGGATGCGCTGATTGAGGAGATGGGCTATCCAAGTCAGAAATATATTTTGTATCCGGTAGGCTCGGAGCGAAGAGAAAGAAAATAAGGGAAGAAAGCTGACACACGAAAGGAGCCCTGAGATGGAAACGTTGTCTATTATCACGCTGCGGGAAAAGCCGGAGCTCATCGAGAGAGCCGCCGCATGGTTCCACAGCAAATGGGGCGTACCCGAGCAGGCTTATTTTGCCTGCATGCAGGCGTATCTGAGCGGAGAATCGGAGTATGGCTGGTATTTGTGTATGGATGGAGAAAAAATCGTGGCTGGAATGGGAGTGATAGAGAATGACTTCCATGACAGAAAGGATTTAGCTCCCAACGTCTGCGCGGTCTACACAGAGGAAGCATACCGCTGCCGGGGAATTGCGGGAAAACTGCTGGACTATGTGGTGGAGGATTGCAGGAAAAAAGGGATTTCTCCGCTCTACTTGGTGACGGATCATGTCGGGTTCTACGAAAGATACGGCTGGGAATTTTTGTGTATGGTACAGGGAGAACCGGAAATGACAAGAATGTATCGGCACCCCTGACTGTGGAAGTGCAAAAGGAGTGTGGAGTCTATGCCTTCCGCAAAAAAGCTCTTGAGTCCCCAAAAGAAAGCTCTTGGGATTTCTTTGCTGATTGTGTATGTGCTGACGGATGTATATACCTACAGCTCCGGTATGGATTTTGCCATGCTGGTAGCGGACAATCATCTGGGAACGCTGATCGGAGAGCCGTGCGGAAACCTGCCGGATAGCTATGGCGATATTCTCCGCTTTCAACTGCCCCATTCACAGCTGAACTTGACGGTTTCCTATAAAAAATGGTGGCGCGTCGATCCGGAAAAAACCGGTGAGCCTGTTACACCAGACATTTTGTGTCCTTCAGAAGAGGCAATGGAAAAGGCGTATGAGCTGATCCGCAGCCAGTCATAGGCTTGCGGAGGCGCTCATACGCCTTTGGGCTTTTTCATATCAGGATTTCTTTTCTGTGCCGCTGTCCGGAAAATGAACGTCGAGCTGCGGGAAGGGGATCTCGATCCCTGCCTCGTCGAACGTCAGCTTGACACGCTCCTGCATGGCGTAATAAACCGGCCAGTAGTCATCCAGCGCGCACCATACCTTGACCACCATGGACACCGCGTTGTCTCCGTGCTCCCCGACCGCAATGAGCGGAGCAGGATCCTTTCGAATTCGTTCTTCTTCCTCGCACAGGCGGGTCAAAACCTCTTTTACCTGCTTGAGATCCGCGCGGTAGGAGACGGAGTAGGTCAAATCCAACCGTCTGGTTTTCATTGCGGTGTAATTGATGAGAGTACATTTCATCAGCGTCATGTTGGGAATGACGATTTCCTTATTGTCAAAGGTGCGGAGAGTGCTGAACATCATTTCAATTCGCTCCACCACGCCTTCCGCGTTTTCAGAAGGGATGGAGAGATAGTCTCCGACACGGAACGGTTTGGTCAGGACAATCTGAGCGCCGCTTGCCACATTGCTCATGCTGTCTTTCATGGCAAGGCCGACTGCCAGTCCGGCGGTACCAAGCGCCGCGATCAGCGAGGTCACGTCCACCCCGAGCTGGGCGATCGCCATGATGGCTACGATGACTTTGATCAGAATGCTCAGCAGAGAGGACAGAAAGGTGGTAACGCCCGCGTCAACCTTGGCGCGTGTGATCGCGCGGTGCAGCAGACGGGTGACGATTTTGGATCCCCACCATCCTGCCGCGAAAATCAGTGCGGCGATGGCGAGACGTGGGAGTATGGATAGCAGCCAGGTGAGCAAGCTGCTCCAAACCAGAGAGACTTCGGGGGTTCCGTTCAAATTGATTCCTCCTTTTGCGTGGACGGCTCCGCCGGTGTCTGCGGTTTCTTTCCCACGGTGAGAGAGCGTACCCGTTCACGCAGAGGAAGAACCATGGAAGGCGGAACGGACAAGGATGCAACGCCCAGCGAAAGGAAGAAGTCCGTCATCGTAAGATCCGCGGCAAGATCCCCGCAGATTCCCACGGGAATCCCTGCTTTTGCGGCGTTTTCCACCGTCATGCGGATCAGTCTGAGCACGGCTGGATGGCGCGCATCGTAGAACAGGTGGATGGCGCCGTTCTGCCGATCGGCGGCCAGGGTGTATTGTGTCAGATCGTTCGTGCCGATGCTGAAAAAGTCGCATTCGGCGGTGAGCTCGTCGCTGAGCAGAGCCGCCGCGGGGGTTTCAATCATCGCGCCCAGCGGGACCTTGGGATCGAAGGCGGTCCCGTCCGCGGCCAGATCGCGGCGGATCAGGGCGGCAGACTTGCGGATTTCCTGCATTTCCCAGACGGAGGCGATCATCGGCACCATGATGGAGATCGGGCCGAAGGCCGACGCGCGATACAGCGCGCGCAGCTGGGTGCGCAGCAGATCGCGGCGTGTCAGACACAGCCGAACAGCTCGCAGACCCATAGCCGGATTTTCCTCATGAGGAAGCTCAAGATAGGAAGCTTGCTTATCTGCGCCGATGTCCAGTGTGCGGAACGTGATGGGCTTGCCCTGCATGGCCAGAACGGCCGCTCGGTACAGGCGGAACAGCTCCTCCTCGCCGGGGCAGGCGGAAGCGCTCAGATATTGGAATTCCGTGCGGAACAGGCCCGCGCCCTCCGCGTCGTTTTCCACTGCCGCTTCACAGTCCTCCACGGCTCCCACGTTGGCAAACAGATGTACCGAGATGCCATCCCTTGTTACGGAAGGCTTTCCTTTGTATTGCAGGAGCTGCTGGCGGCGCTCATTGAGATCCATTGTCTTTTCGTGAACCATCTGACAGATGGAATCCGTGGGCTCAATCCACAGCGTTCCCGCGTTGCCGTCAACGGCGGCGTGCTTTCCGTGCATGTCCTCCGCGACAGCGTCTCCAAGGCGCACAATAGCCGGAATTCCCATCGTTTTGGCCAGAATGGCGGTATGGGAATTACGGGAGCCCTGCGCCGTGACAATGGCGATCAGTTTCTTTTTATCCAGCTGAACCGTTTCGCTCGGATGCAGATCCTCGGCGGCCAAAATGACAGGATAGGGAAGAGAGAGCGGTTTTTCCTCTTCGCCGCGCAGAATACGCAGCAGGCGGGCGGAAACATCCTGCACGTCCGCCGCTCTCGCCTGCATGTAAGCGGAGTCCATGGCCATAAAGGCGCTGGAAAAAAGGCGGGAAACTTCTTCCACAGCGGCTTCCACACCGGTTTCTCCCTGGCTGATTCTGTCCTCTACCGCTTGGAGATAGTCTTGATCCTCGAGCATCATGCGGTGAATCTCAAACACCTTTGCGCACTCCTCGTCAGCATCAGACACGGTGTCGAGAAAAAGCTGGCGAAGCTGTTGGTCGGCCTGACGCAGCGCGGCCCGAAAGCGTTCCCGCTCCTGTGCCGGGGTCCCTATCGGGCGCGGCGGACCGGCGTAGACCTTGCGGTGGTAGCAGAAGAGGGTGCCTTCCGCAGTTCCGGGGCTGGCCCCGATCCCGTTAAGCGTAATCATTCCGATCCCCCCATCTTGTTTTTCTCTCCCGGCTCCGGTTACGGGGAAAAGCCGGAAAAGTCATGTCCCATGTATTTCTTTTTCAGTATAGCAAAAATTGATATGAAAATCTATTGTTTTTTAGTGGAAAAGGCGTTATGCGATAGCAAGTAAAAAAACTTTTTGAAAATGCTTGACATTTCAAATGAAAAGTCATATAATTATTTACGCACTAAGGGAAATGAAGTTTAAGAGATTCCCAAGCGGAAATATCGCGGAGTGGAGCAGTCCGGTAGCTCGTCGGGCTCATAACCCGAAGGTCGTAGGTTCAAATCCTGCCTCCGCAACCACATTGTGCGACCAAAAAAGATATCGCAC
>DVGZ01000012.1 GCA_018712435.1 Candidatus Caccousia avicola | reverse complement strand
AAAACCACAATGGATCGGTATGTCCATGTAACCGATGAAACGCTGGATCAGGCGGTCAAGCAATTTCAACTCAGCAGCGTATGTTGATATAACTTCATACAAGTCGATGCGCAAATGGCGTAAAAATGGCGTAGCCACCAAAACGCCAAAGCGCGAAAACCCTTGTAAATACAGCATTTTTTAAGGAGATGTAGAGATATATGAAATTAGGTATCGTCGGTCTGCCCAACGTGGGCAAAAGCACGCTGTTCAACGCCATCACAAACGCGGGGGCGCAGGCGGCAAACTATCCGTTCTGCACCATCGAGCCGAACGTCGGCGTCGTGGCCGTGCCGGACAAGCGTCTGGACAAGCTGGCTGAGATGTATCACCCGGAAAAATATACGCCCGCGACGATTGAGTTTGTCGACATCGCCGGTCTGGTGCGCGGCGCGTCCAAGGGAGAAGGGCTTGGCAACAAGTTCCTTGCGAACATCCGCGAGGTGGACGCGATCGTGCATGTCGTGCGCTGCTTTGTGAACGACGATATCGTGCATGTCGAGGGCAGCATCGACCCCGCCCGCGACATCGAGACGATCAATTTGGAGCTGATCCTCTCGGATATGGAGATTCTGGACCGCCGCATCGACAAGACGCAGAAGATGCTCAAAGCGGATAAAAAATACCAGGCGGAGCTGGATTTCTTCAAGCGCGTGCGCGAAGCCCTCGACGCGGGCAAATCGGCGCGCAGCGTGGAGTGCACGCCGGAGGAGGCGGAGCTGCTCTCCACCGTTTCCCTTCTGACGAACAAGCCTGTGATTTACGCGGCGAACATGACGGAGTCCGATTTCAAGGACGGCGTGGAGAACAATCCGTATTTCCAGGCGGTGAAGAAAATTGCGGATGAGGAGCACGCCGCCGTGCTGCCGATCTCCGCGGAGATTGAGGCGGAGATTTCCGGGCTGGAACCGGAGGAAAAGGAGCTGTTCCTCGCGGATATGGGCCTTTCCGAGTCCGGTCTGGATCGCCTGATCAACGCTTGCTACAGCCTGCTGGGCCTGATTTCCTATCTGACCGCCGGGCAGCCCGAGGTGCGCGCGTGGACGATCAAGAAGGGCACCAAAGCGCCCCAGGCCGCCGGTAAGATCCATTCGGACTTTGAGCGCGGCTTCATCCGCGCCGAGGTTATCGCGTTTGACGATCTCATGGCCTGCGGTTCCATGACGGCCGCCCGCGAGAAGGGGCTTGTCCGCAGTGAGGGCAAGGAGTACGTCATGCAGGACGGCGATATCGTCCTCTTCCGCTTTAATGTTTAAGGCTCAGCCCGCGCCTGCTGCGGGCATGACGCGCACGCTGCGTCCCGGCAGACTGAGTCTGTATGCAAGTCGCGCACGCCGCGTCCCGGCAGACTGAGTCTGCGCCTGCGGCGGGCATGACGCGCACGCCGCGTCTCGCGGCGAACCATGCAGAAAAACGACAGCCCCCATGCGATCTGGCGTCGCAGGGGGGCCTTGCTATGTGTCCCGCGCTGTTCACACGGAGAGATACGGCAGGTTGGCTGTGATTTTCAGCTTGCTTCTTAGATGGCTCCGCCGGAACCACCGCCGGAGGAGACGTCCCCTCCCCCGCCGCCTGCGGGCGCGCTGGGAGCGGCTGGCGCGCTCGGCGCGCTGGACTGTGTGCCGCCGCTGCCCGAAACATCCGGCGAGCCTTCGGACTCCTGCACCTTCTCGGCGGAGGATTCCTCCTCTTCCTTCTCCAGCACGCTCTTGCAGTCTTCCGGATCCTCCTTCGGCTTGCGCATGGCCATCGCCAGCGTGTACATCTGCGGATTGTTGCGCAGCAGGAAACGCAGATCCTCCGGCGGGACATTGTCCCCTTTCCGCAGGCTCGCGGCAATCTTCGCGCACTGCCGCAGCGTTTTCATCTGCTTTTTCATCGCCTCAATCTGCGGATCCTTTTCAGGTCCGCGCATCAGGGCGATCAGCCCTTTGGACTTTGCCTTTTCCTTCTCCTTGGCGCGCAGAGCGTCCACCACGGCGGCGGAAAGCTCCAGCTTATCCATGCGGCTGGTGGAAAAGGCTGACGTGCGCTCGGTTTTTTCCTGCTTTTCTGTTTGCCGCATGGCTTGTGCGGCCTGTCCGATACGCGAAATCTCCATTTTTCTTCCTCCTTTCCGGTTCCTGGTGAACCAGATGCCTCCTCCCTCCTGAAACGCTGCTGCGTCTCAGGAGGGATTCGGCTATTCTTCCTCTATATGGATCTATCGTCTGCTTCTGTGGTTTTATAAGCCTTGCAAAAAAGATTTTCCGGATTTTTCGTCAAATGAACGAGTTTTTTTTCGTGTGGTTGTGGAAAATTAAGGGCAAAGTTTTCATTTTGTCTGTATCCGGGCATGAAATATGGGGAGTCAAGCTGAAATATTAGGCAAAGCAACCATAAATTTTTACAAAAAGGGCTTGACTTTTATTTCTGCATGTTGTATAAATAGTAACAGAACAAAAACGTTTTCGGAAAGACGCGGAGGGGAGGGCGTCCGTTATGCCTGCTACCATACAGGATGTCGCGAAAGCATCGGGCGTCTCGGTGGGCACGGTGTCCAGGGCCTTGAACAATTACCCGGACGTGAGCGCCAAGACACGCGCGAAAGTGCTCGAGGCCGTGCGGGAGCTGGGGTATTCCCCCAACCTCATGGCGAAAAATCTTTCCTCCAAGCATATACAGAATATTGCTGTTATTCTCTCCGGTTTTCTGGAGGAGAAAATGTTTAACGGGTTTGAAACCATCCTCATGCGCGGCGCTTATGAGTACGCCGAGGAGCATGGCCTGGAGGTTTCCCTGTATGTCATCAACGGCAAAATCCAGATGGAAAAAAGCTACGAGCAGATGTGCTATGAGCACAATCTGGCCGGAGCGATTCTTCTGGGCCTGAAAACAACCGACCCATACTGCGAAACGCTCGGCGCGAGCCGGTATCCCTGCGTCACCATCGATCTTGAGGTCGCGGGCGATAACGTTACAAGCGTCACCATTGATCATATCGCGGCATTTAAGGAATTGACGCAGTACCTGATTGACTGCGGACACCGGAAAATCGTTCTGGTGAACGGCCGCAAAAACGCCATGGTCACACTGGAGCGGTTGGCCGGAGCCTACGAGGCTATGGAGAAAAACGGTCTCACGCTCACAAATGACGACATCATCTATACCAACTTTCTCCGCGAGGAAGCGTATGACGGCGTGCTGCGCTACTTTTCCGAGCACAGCCCCGACAGCGCCACCGCGTTTCTCTGCATGAGCGATATGCTCGCCATCGGCACGATGCAGGCGCTCCGCCATCTTGGGCGGCGCGTGCCGCAGGATTATTCGATTGTTGGCTACGACGGACTGGAGCTCACCGAATACACCGATCCGCCGCTTACCACCGTCGATCAGAATATCTTTGAAAAGGGCTACAAGGCCGCGCAGGTTCTTCACTCCAGAATCCGGGGAGAACGAGTGCCGAACCGCGTGGTCCTTCCCCATACCCTTGCCATTCGCGGCAGCGTCAGAAAAATCTGACGCAATTTTTTCGGGGTATACCAAAAACGTTTTCGACCCAATTCCCCCTTTTTCTCCCTGGAAAGGAAGAGGAATTTGCGCAAAACAAAAACGTTTTTGCAAAAATTTGTCGAATTCTCCTCACGGAGATCGAAATAGTAAAAAATTCCTGCTGTTATTATTTAATTTTAAGGAGGAATCTGAAAATGAAAGCGAAAAAGATTTTGGCCAGTGTGCTGGCCGGCCTGATGCTTCTTGCCACGGCTGGCTGCAACAACAATGGAGGCGGCTCCACCGCTTCCGGCTCGACGGCTTCCGGCGGCAGCTCGGAGGGTGTGATCGAGGTCAGCATCCCGTCTTACAAGACGGGCGAGAACGTGGGCGCTGTGTTCTTTGAGCCCCAGGTTGAGCGCTTCAATGAGAAGTATGAGGGTCAGTACAAGATTAACCTTGAGACCGTGCCGCAGGACGGCTTCGGCGATCGTCTCAAGCAGCTGGCCCAGCAGAACAAGCTGCCCGTGCTGGTGCAGGGCGGCGACCTGGACTGGATCCTGAACGTCGTGATTCCCAACGGCCTGGCCTGGGATATGACCGACTGGCTTGAGGAGTCCGGCCTGCTCGAGCGTGCCGTTCAGGACAGCGTGGACTACAACAAGGACAAGGGCGACGGCAAAATCTACACCATCCCGAAGATGACCGTGCGTCCGACCGGCTTCTACTACAACACCGCCATGTGGAATCCGGAGGAGGATCTGAGCTCCCTGACCATGGATGAGCTGGTCACTCTCCTCGGCGATCAGAAGATTGCTTTCTCCACCGCGGAGAACGGCTGGGTTTCCGCTCTGTTCCTGACGGCTTTCATTGCCAACCAGGAGGGCGGCGTGGAGCTGCTCCAGGCCGGCGCTGACGAGAAGATCACCGACTTCAGCGATCCGATCTTCGTCAATGCCGTGGCTTCCCTGCAGCAGCTTCTGCAGAACAATGCGGCTTCCAACTCCATCGGCGCGGCTTATGCCGACGCTGCCAACGCCTTCATGAGCGGACAGGCCGCCGTGATCGCGAACGGCCCCTGGATGTCCAGCGAGTTCAATGAGTCCAACTCCGCCAACTGGAGCAACGGCTTCGACGGCGCGAACGTGAAGGCTTCCCTCTTCCCCGGCAATGTGGGCATTGAAAACAACCGTGCTTTCGGCGAGTGGTGGATTTCCGCTTCCGCTTCCGAGGAGGAGATCGAGCTGGCCAAGGCGTTCCTCGAGTTCATCAGCAGCCCCGAGGAGCTTGAGGCTTACCTGCTGGCCGAGGGCGGCGACGCTCCGAACATCGAGTACAGTGAGGACTTCAAGGAGAAGCAGGCTGAGACGCAGGTTCTCGCGGATCTGGCTGCCGACACCACCGAGGAGACGGTCTATGTGCCCTGCATCCTCGACGTGATTCCGAACTCCGTTGCGAACACGGAATTCGGCAAGCTCCTGCCCTCCCTCGCAAACGGCACCTATACTCCCGAGGAGTTCTGCGACTGGATGACCCAGAAGTCCGTCGAAGCTTCCGCGGAATAAGCAGAGATACGCAAAAAGGAAATCAAAACGGCGCGCCGGCCTGCTGACGATACAGCCGGCTGCGCGCCGTTTTTCCTTATGAGAGAATCCGACAAGAGAGGAGAGAGCCCTCGATATGAAAGCGCCAAAGAGCAGCCCGCGCGTCAAGGCCAGTAAAATGGAGCGGGCCAACTATAAATGGATTTATCTGTTCCTTCTTCCCACGGTTCTGATATTCCTGATGTTCTATTTCGTGCCGATCATCCAGGTGTTTCTGACCTCCTTCACCAAGTGGGACGGCTTTAACGCCCCGGAATTCAACGGCCTGACCAACTACATCAACATGTTCACCAACAGCGGCTTTACTTATGCGCTGAAGAACCTCTTCTACTGGTGCCTCGCCGGCATGTTCCTGCACGTCGGCTTCGGCGTGCTGACGGCTTTCGTGCTGTATCAGAAGCCGCGCGGATGGAAGTTCACCCGCATGGTGTTCATGATCCCGAACGTGATCAGCGCCGCCGCCTGGGCGATGATTTACCGCTTCTTCTTCAGCGACGATATGGGCATTCTCAACAGCTTCATCCGGCTGATCGATCCGAACTTCCATGTGCAGTGGTTCTATACCTCTCCGTGGGCGTTCTGGGCCGTCACCTTCACCTGGCTGTTCTATGCCGTCATCGTCACCCTGCTGGTGCTGGGCGATCTGATGAACATTCCGCAGGAGCTTAACGAAGCCGCGAAAATTGACGGAGCCTCCGGCTGGCAGCTCGTGCGTCACATCCAGCTGCCGCTGTGCCGCTCCGCGATCGGCACCTCCGTCATCTGCACGCTGACCTCCCGTATCTCCATGTACGAGCAGATCTCCCTGACCACGCAGGGAGGCCCCGGCGACGACACCATGAGTTTGTCGATCCTGCTCGTCAAGGGCATCACGGACTACCGCTACGGCTATGCGAACGCCATCGGCGTGCTGATGTTCGTCATCGGCCTGATTATTCTCGGCATCGTGAACAAGGCGTTCCGTATGGACGTCTCGGATTATTGAGAAAGGAGGGCGCTTTCATCATGGATAAAACGAAAAAGATTCTTACGAAAATCCTCCTGTACTTCGTGGAGATTTTTGTCATTGTCGTGTCCATTTTCCCGATTCTGTGGGTTATCGCTTCCTCCTTCAAGACAAACGGCGAGATTCTGTCCAGCCCTCTGGCATTGCCCAGCTCGATTTCGTTTGAGCCGTACATTCATCTGTTCCAGGAATACAACTTCCCGGTTTACTTCCTCAATTCGCTGCTGGCGGCGGGTATCTCCACCTTTGTTTCCCTGCTGTTCTACGCGATGGGCGGCTATGTGATCGCGAAGTTCCGTTTCCCCGGACGCGGCCTGCTGTTTGCCCTTTTCACCGTGACGCTGCTGGTGCCGGGCCACAGCCGCACGCAGCCGATTTTCTCCCTCATCACCCAGCTCAATCTGTATGACAGCATCTGGGGCGTGACGGTGGTGTACCTCTCCGCCGGTATGGCCATGTCGATCTTTGTGCTCAAAGCCGGCTTTATGGCGATCCCCGCTTCCCTCGACGAGGCGGCGGGCCTGGAGGGCTGCGGCTTCTTCCGCACCTTCTGGTCGATCAACCTGCCGCTTGCCAAGAGCGCCCTTTCCACCGCCGGAATCCTCATGTTCCTCGGCAACTGGAATGAGTACTATTTCGCGTCCCTGCTGACTGTTTCCGATACGCAGCGCACGCTGCCGATCGCGCTGGCCTTCTTCACCAGCGAATTCTCCTACAACTACACCTCCCTGTTCGCCGCGCTGACGGTCGTGGTGCTGCCGGGCATCATTCTGTACGCTTTCGCACAGGAGCAGGTGCAGGCCAGCGTCGTGTCCAGCGGCGTGAAGGGCTGATCGTATCTCTGTCGTTTCAATTCCCCCGCACAGGCCTGGGGAAGGCCGTCTTTCGCTTTCCCGGCTTTTCCCGGGCGTATTCTGAGAAGGAGTGACCGTTTCCATGAATTATAAGAAGGAACCCCTTGGCTGGATCATCGAGGAAGATGTATTTGATCCCCGCCGCACCGGAAAATGCGAGTCTATTTTCGCGCAGGGCAACGGATATATGAACATCCGCTGCACGCTCGAGGAAAGCTACGTCGGCGAGCGGCGCGGCGCGTTCATCACCGGCACCTTCAACAAGGCTCTGCCCGACGAGGTGACGGAGCTGCCGAATCTGCCGGACGTGACGGAGATGAAGATCCTCGTCAACGGCGAGCGCTTTGCCATGGACGCCGGAAAAACCGAGGGCTACAGCCGCACCTTTGATCTGCGCACGGGCGAGGCGGTGCGCGTTCTCGACTGGACCAGCCCGGCGGGCGTGACGCTGCGCTTTTCCTTCCGCCGTTTTGTCTCTCTGAAAAACGAGCATCTGGCTGCCTTCCGCATGGAAGTCACCCCGCTTTCCGGGGATGTCGATCTGGTGATCGAGAGCGGCATCAGCTCCCGTACCTCCAACTCCGGCTCCCAGCACTGCGCTGAGGGTGAAAAGCGTCTGGTCGAGGGCGGCGCGCTGCGCCTGATGACCCGCACCACGCAGTCCGACGTGCCGGTGGTCGTGCACTGCCTGCACAAGTTCACCCCCGCCCCGGCCGCTTCCCTGCCTGTCATGGAGCGCCGCCGCTTTGTGAACCGCTACACCTTCCATCTCGCGAAGGATGAAACGCTGTCCATGGAGAAGCTGGCCGCCTACCACACCGGCCGCGACGTTGTCTTTACCTCCTACGGCCAGCCCGCGGGCTCCACGAACGCCATGCAGGTCTGCGCCGCGGGCGACGCGTGCATCGCGAAGGCTGCCGCACGCTCCTATGAGGATCTGCTCGCGGAATCCGCCGCCTGCTGGAAGCCGTACTGGGACGAGCAGGACGTCGTGATCGAGAGCGAGGATCCGTTTGATCAGCTCGGCATGCGCTTTGCTCTCTACCATCTGAATATCATGATCCGCCGCGACGACAGCCGCGTGGGCATCGGCGCGAAGGGCATGACCGGCGAGGGCTACAAGGGCCATTCCTTCTGGGATACGGAAATGTTCCTCATGCCGCATTACCTCTTCACCGATCCGAAGGCCGCCCGCACGCTGCTGGAATACCGCTGGCGCAGCCTGCCCGGCGCGTTCAAGAAGGCCGAGGAGAACGGCTACTCCGGCGCCATGTTCCCGTGGGAGAGCGCCTGGCTGGACGACGGCGAGGTGACCCCGCTCATCGGCGGCGCGGATATCGTGACGGGCAAGAGCACCCCGATCCTCACCGGTATGATCGAGCATCACATCTCCGCGGACGTGTCCTGGGGCGTGTGGCTCTACTACCTCGCGACCGGCGACGATTCCTACATGGATCAGTGCGGCTGCGAGATCCTCGTCGAAACGGCCCGTTTCTGGTCGAGCCGCGTCGAGTGGCAGGAGGACAAGGGCCGCTATGAGATCCGCGACGTGATCGGCCCCGACGAGTATAAAGAGCATGTCGACAACAACGCCTTCACGAACTATCTGACGGCGGAAAACCTGGACCGCGCCTGCGACGTGATCGCGCAGATGCGGGAGAAGTGGCCGAACGCTTACGCCACCCTCTCCGCGAAGTACGATCTGGACGCTCTCACGGCACAGTTCAAGGACGTGCGCGCGAAGCTCTATCTGCCCCAGCCGAACGCTGACGGCATCATCGCGCAGAACGATCAGTATCTCGGCCTCGAAAAGACCGATCTCTCCAAATATAAGGCACAGACGGGCGTTTCCTCCATCTATGAGGATTACAGCCCGCATCAGATGAACCAGATGATGGTCTCCAAGCAGGCGGACCTCGTGATGCTCCTGCGCGTCATGCCCGACCTGTTCGACGCGGACACGCTGCGCAAGAACTTCCTGTTCTACGAGTCCCGCACGCTGCATGACTCCTCGCTGAGCCATGGCCAGCACTGCGTCCTCGCGTCCTGGCTCGGCCTCGACGAGATGGCGCTCAACATGTACCGCCACGCCATCGACATCGACCTTGGCCCGAACATGTCCTCCTCCGACGAGGGCATTCACAGCGCCTCGATGGGCAACGTGTGGCAGTGCGCCGTCTGCGGCTTCGCGGGTCTTCAGTGGCACGCCGACCACCTTTCCCTCGACAACCATCTGCCGGCCTGCTGGAAGCGTCTGGCCTTCCGTGTGCATTACCGCGGCGCCGTGCTGCGCGTGGAGATGACGCACGACAACATGCACATCACGAAGCTCTCCGGCCCGTCCGTGAAGCTTGTGGTGAACGGCGTGGAGGACACGCTGTAAGGAGTTTGCCGCACTCTGACGGCGGGCTCCGCTTTTACAGGATCGAAAAAGGGGTTCCCCAAAAGCCTGTGAACCGCCCCTGTAAAAACGGACAATAGACAAAGTACCCCCTGATGTAGGAAAATATAAGTACTACATCAGGGGGTACTGCTATGAGTAAAGGGAATTACACGCATGTACAGGAATTGTTTCCAGAAATCAAAGCCATGCTTGCATCAGGAAAAACACAGAGAGAAGTGGCGGAGTACTTTGGCTTTCGGGATAAGTACGTCGTAAAGAAACTCGTCAAACGGGAAAGAGCCAAACAACGAAAACAGGAAG
>DVGZ01000097.1 GCA_018712435.1 Candidatus Caccousia avicola | reverse complement strand
AGAGCATCATCAGAACGATGATGACAAAACATACCGCGAAACGAAGGACTTTCGCCCAACGTCCGTTTCCCATGCGCATCACCCCCTTTCACAAGGGAGTGGCTAACCGCCATTTTGCAACAGCGCCGGAATGATCATAGCATAAGGGTAAAAGGTTGTAAAGGGTCGTATTGTGGAGAGAAGGGCGAGAAGCAGACAGCTCATGAAGGGATGACGCGATTCGCCTTGACAACCATAGGGAAATTGAGTATCATAAAAATAGAAGGAGCGCTGTTGCATGACGGTTAGCCCCAAGTAAGTTAATAGCTAAGCTAAGTTAACCGCTCGGTGGCAGCCGGGCGGTTAACACGCTTTTGGGGCTATGTAAAGCATCATCAGAACGATGATGACAAAACACACCGCGAAGCGAGGGAGTATGAAAAATTTGCTGTAAAGGCAGAAAATGGAGCCGCCCGGAATGATTCCGGGCGGCTCGCTTTGTATGCCGTATTCTTTTTCAGGAAAAATCCCGTCGGATTACACAAACAGCGGACTGACGGGCTTGTCCTCGTTGATGCGCGAGATGGCCTCGGCAAAGACGGGGGCGGCGGAAAGCTGATGGATTTTCGGCAGCAGCTTCTCCGGCGGCAATTCAATCGTATCAAGCAGGATGACTTCTTCAATCGGACTTTTTTCCAGACGCTCCAGGGCGGGGCCGGAGAGAACGCCGTGGGAGGCGCAGGCCGTCACGCTCACCGCGCCGCGATCCATCACAGCCTGTGCCGCGTTGCACAGTGTTCCGGCTGTGTCGATCATGTCGTCAACCAGAATGACCTTCTTGCCCGCGACCTCTCCAATCAGATTCATGACCTCGCTCTCATTGGCCTTCTGACGGCGCTTGTCCACGATGGCCAGCGGGCAGCCGATGCGTTCCGCGAAATTGCGCGAGCGCGTCACGGAACCGAGATCGGGCGACACCACAACATAGTCGCCCCCGTCCTTTCCGACGCGCTCCTTCATGTAGCCGCCGAGAATGGGAGCGCCGAGCAGGTGATCCACAGGGATGTTGAAAAAGCCCTGGATCTGGGCCGCGTGCAGATCCATCGAAACCACGCGGTCGGCTCCGGCGGTTGAGATGAGATCGGCGACCAGCTTGGCGGAGATGGGATCGCGCGCCTTTGCCTTGCGATCCTGCCGGGCATAGCCGAAATACGGCACCACCGCCGTGATGCACCCGGCGGAGGCCCGCTTCATCGCGTCGATCATGATGAGCAGGCGCATCAGGTTGTCGTTGACGGGCGCGCAGGTGGACTGGATGATGAAGCAGCTCGAGCCGCGCACGCTCTCCTGCAGGGAAACGCTTGTCTCGCCGTCCTGGAATGTGCCCACCTCGCACCCTCCCAGGCGCAGGCCGAGACATTCGCTGATCCGGCGAGCCATTTCGGGGCTGGCCCCGGCGGAGAAAATTTTGATGTCCTTCCCGTGAAGATTCACAGCCATTCTCCCTTCTGATTCGGTATTCTGTTTGAGCCGGCAAAACGCTTCGTCTTCTATTTTCATTATCGCAGTATCCGGCTTATTTTGCAAGCAGAATCACCGGATCCCGGGAAAAAAGGGAAGATTGTCGAAAATTTCACAAAATCGGAAAAGGACGCACAAAATATTCCCTTTCTTTTCTGCAAAAATCATATGGAATTTGTCCCCAACTTTTGTTATAATACGGAGTGAGCAATGAAAGCAGACTTCGCATTGGGAATGATGCTCATCAAGCTGAGGCCTTGCGGAAAAAAGAAAACAAAGCGGCCAGCGGCGGAAAGGCTTTGCCGCCGGGAAGCGCTTGCCCGGGATCCGGGACGGGCGCACCGGGCGGGAGAGAGGGTGCGCCGGTGGACGTTTTGCCCTTTTTTCGGACAAGACCTAAACTATTTAGGAGGTAATTATCATGAGCCACAAGTATGTGTACCTGTTCTCTGAAGGCAACAAGGACATGCGTGAGCTCCTGGGCGGCAAGGGCGCGAACCTGGCCGAGATGACCAAGGCCGGCATGCCGGTTCCCCAGGGCTTCACCGTCTCCACGGAGGCCTGCACCCAGTACTATAAGGACGGCCGCCAGATCAACGACGAGATCCAGGCCGAGATCTATGAGTATCTGGGCAAGATGGAGGAAATCTGCGGCAAGAAGTTCGCCGACCCGGAGAACCCGCTGCTTGTTTCTGTCCGTTCCGGCGCGCGCGCTTCCATGCCCGGCATGATGGACACCATTCTGAACCTGGGCCTGAACGACGTTGTCGTCGAGGGCCTGGCCAAGTTTACCAACAACCCCCGTTTTGCATATGACTCCTATCGCCGCTTCATCCAGATGTTCTCCGACGTTGTTATGGAGCTCTCCAAGAAGCGCTTTGAGGAGATCATCGACCAGAAGAAGGCCGAGAAGGGCGTTAAGCTCGACACCGAGCTCGACACCGAGGACATGAAGGACCTTGTGAAGCGCTTCAAGGCGTTCTACAAGGAGGAGAAGGGCGAGGACTTCCCGACCGATCCGAAGGTTCAGCTCATGGAAGCCGTCAAGGCCGTGTTCCGTTCCTGGGACAACCCCCGTGCCAACGTCTATCGCCGCATGAACGAGATCCCCTATGACTGGGGCACCGCTGTCAACGTGCAGGCGATGGTGTTCGGTAACTCCGGCGACAAGTCCGGCACCGGCGTTGCCTTCACCCGCAACCCCGCCACCGGTGAGAAGGCGCTCTTCGGCGAGTACCTGATCAACGCGCAGGGCGAGGACGTTGTGGCCGGCGTTCGTACGCCGTCCCCGATTTCCCAGCTGCAGCAGGATATGCCCGAGGTCTACGCGCAGTTCGCTGAGATCGCTGGCCGCCTGGAGAAGCACTACAAGGATATGCAGGACATGGAGTTCACCATCGAGAATGGCAAGCTCTACATGCTGCAGACCCGTAACGGCAAGCGCACCGCCGCCGCCGCTCTGAAGATCGCCGTCGACCTCGTGGACGAGGGCATGATCGATGAGGAAGAGGCTGTTCTGCGCGTGGAGCCGAAGCAGCTCGACGCTCTGCTGCATCCGCAGTTCGACGCTGAGGCTGTCAAGAAGGCTCAGGTTATCGGCAAGGGCCTGGCTGCTTCCCCCGGAGCTGCCTGCGGCAAGGTCGTCTTCTCCGCTGAGGATGCCAAGGAGTGGCATGAGAGAGGCGAGAAGGTCGTTCTGGTTCGTCTGGAGACCTCTCCTGAGGACATCGAGGGCATGGTCGTGGCTGAGGGTATCCTCACCGTCCGCGGGGGCATGACCTCTCACGCTGCTGTTGTGGCGCGCGGCATGGGTACCTGCTGCGTTTCCGGCTGCGGCGATATCGTCGTCGACTATGAGAAGAAGCAGTTCACCCTTGGCGGTCTGACCATCAAGGAGGGCGACTACATCTCCATCGACGGCTCCACCGGCAACATCTACGCACAGGCCATTCCGACCGTCGCCGCTTCCATTTCCGGCGATTTCGGCCGCTTCATGGGCTGGGCTGACAAGTATCGCAAGCTCGAGGTCTGGACCAACGCCGACACGCCGCGCGACGCCAAGCAGGGCCGTTCCTTCGGCGCGCAGGGCATCGGCCTGTGCCGCACCGAGCACATGTTCTTCGAGGAGACGAGAATCAAGGCTATGCGCGAGATGATCGTCGCCGACAACACCGAGGACCGCAAGAAGGCTCTCGACAAGATCATGCCGTATCAGCAGGGCGACTTCGAGGCTCTCTACGAGGCCATGGAAGGCTGCCCGGTGACCATCCGCTTCCTCGATCCTCCGCTGCATGAGTTCCTCCCCACCAAGGAAGAGGATATCAAGGAGATCGCGGACGAGCTCGGCATCACCGTGGAGCGCCTGCACGAGGTTATCGCCAGCCTGCATGAGTTCAACCCGATGATGGGCCACCGTGGCTGCCGTCTGGCTGTTTCCTATCCGGAGATCGCCGAGATGCAGACCACCGCTGTCATCAACGCTGCCATCAACGTCACGAAGAAGGGCCAGTACAAGATCACGCCTCACATCATGATTCCGCTCGTGGGCGAGGTCAAGGAGCTCAAGTTCGTGAAGGACGTCGTGGTTGCCACCGCCGACAAGATCATCAAGGAAGCCGGCATCGACATGAAGTACGAGGTCGGCACCATGATCGAGATCCCGCGTGCTGCTCTGACGGCTGACGAGATCGCGACCGAGGCCGAGTTCTTCAGCTTCGGCACCAACGATCTGACCCAGATGACGTTCGGCTTCAGCCGTGACGACGCCGGCAAGTTCCTCGATTACTACTATGAGAACAAGATCTACGAGTCCGATCCGTTTGCTCATATCGACCAGAAGGGCGTGGGCAAGCTGGTGAAGATGGCTGCCGAGCTGGGCCGCAAGACCCGCCCGGAAATCCACCTCGGCATCTGCGGCGAGCATGGCGGCGACCCGACCTCCGTCGAGTTCTGCCATAACGTGGGCCTGAACTACGTTTCCTGCAGCCCGTTCCGCGTGCCGATCGCTCGCCTGGCTGCTGCGCAGGCCGCGATCAAGGAGAAGAGAGCGAAGGCCTAATCGCTTTCCGCGTTTTCTCTGAGTAAAACGAACAAATCCCCCCGCATCTCCCGTTATGGGCGGTGCGGGGGGATTTTTCTTCCCCGCTGCTTCCGGAGGAATGTTCTTCGTTCGGGTAGGTGATAAAGAGGTCGCCGCTTTGCGTGAGATACGGGATATCTTCCACCACATATTCCTGCTGTCCGTCGTAGTGAAAGCAAATTTCAAATTGGTCGGGGTGAATGTGCGGAAGCAGGCACATCTGCGTGTGCGCCAGCAGCTCCACCCGTCCCAGCGAAAGCAGGTGAGGAATGCCAAGCTCTGAAAAAAGGATCAGGCGGCGGTTTTCCGTTCCATCCGTTTTGTTCATGGCAAGATCTCCTTGTGTTTGACAACGTGTTGTGCAAAATCGTATCCGGTTGTTTTTATGAAAGACAGAATCACACACATTTGCTACAATAGCAGCAGAAAAGGAAAGGGAGCGTGATGCTCAGTGACAGAACGCGAAAACTATTTGCGCACCGTCCGGTTTGAAAGGCCGGAGCATATGAGAATCTGCTGTTTGACATGGAGGACGAGGAGGAACGTCTCCTCGAGCTGATCGATCTGGTGGAGCAGTTCAATCTGGGGCTGGTGAAGCGGGGGCGGTGATCCACATGCATTCCGACGGGATGCTGCACCAGCTGGCGGAGGACATTCTGAGCGTGGGAGTGGATGTGCTGAACCTACAGGATCTGGTGAACGGCATCGACTGGATCCGGGAGCATCTGGTGGGACGGTGCTGCATAGAGCTGGACGTCGACCGCCAGAAAATCACTCCTTACGGAACGCCCGCGGATATCGATCGCCTGATCCGGCAGGAGATCGAGACGCTGGGGAGCAAGGAGGGCGGCCTGTGCCTGATCTATGGCCTGTATCCCGGAACTCCGCTCGAAAATGCCGGGGCCGTCATGGATGCGATGGAACGGTACATGGGATATTTTGCCTGAATTTCCCCGGTTTCGGATTTCCCAAAAATCCGGATGGGTTTTCTCGTTCTTCACTGTACAATATTTTTCCGGTGGAATCCAGCCAAAGCAACGGATTTTAGAAAATCTTTAGAATAAAGGAAGCTTTCTCCTCCTTGCCGGATCAGTGACACGATTCTCCGTCCCGGTGCTGTAAAAAACGGCCTGCATCGTGTATGATAAGCATGTGGCCACGAACTGCATTTCAGATTGGGAGGAACCATCATGGAGCTGGGAAATAAAATCAGGGAGCTGCGGCTGAAGAAATCGGCCACACAGGAGCAGATCGCCAAGCGGCTGGGGGTGTCGGCCCAGTGCGTCAGCAAGTGGGAAAATAACGTCACCATGCCGGACATTCAGCTTCTGCCGGAGCTGTCCGCCTGCTTCGGCGTGACGATTGACGAGCTGTTTGATCTCACGGAGGATACGCGGTTGGAGCGCATTTCCAATCTGCTGGAGGACGAGCGGATGCTCGACGTGGCGGAGTTCTGCCAAGTGGAATCGTTTTTGCTGGAAAAGATGCGGGCCTGCCCGCAGGAAGCGAAATACGAGACTCTGCTGGCGTCCCTCTATAACCACATGGCCGACGGATACCGCACGAAGGCCGAGGAGCGCGCCAAGCAGGCCCTGCGCCTGGAGCCGGACAGCAAGGAGAACCACAGCCAGCTGCGCATGGCGCAGAACGGCTTTGCCATGGACTGGAACTTTTCCAACTGCGCGGCGCGGATCGCGTTTTACCAGCAGTTCTGCAAGGAACATCCGCATAACCGGTGCGGCTGCATGGATCTGCTCGAAGGGCTGATCGCGGACTACCGGCTGGAGGAGGCCGGAACACTTCTGGAGCGGTCGAGGGAGCTTTTGGGGGACGTGCGGGCCTCCACTTACGAGGGATGGATCCAGTGGAACAGCGGCGACCAGAAGGGCGCTCTGCGGTGCTGGAGAGAGATGACCGAGCGCCATCCGGACGACTGGCTGGCAGCCATCAGCGAGGCGGACTGTCTGGCGCATGTGGGCCGCTACGATCCGGCTTTGGATCTGTACCGCCGGGCGCTTGCGCTTCAGCCGAAGCCGCGCTATACGGACAGCGCCATCTGCATCGCGCAGATCTGTGAAATCAAAGGCGATTACCCGCAGGCAATCGAAGCCTGGAACGAGGTGATCCGCATTTTGGAGGAGGAATACGGTATCCGGGAGGGCGAGGGTGTCGACGCGCCCAGACGGGAGATCGAGCGTCTGTCCTCTTTTTGAAAAACTCTGCATGAAAAACCCCCGCATGGGTCCCATATGGGCCAAATGCGGGGATTTTTTCTGTCTTTTGCGGAAAAGATTTGTGCGATCACGCCAAACCTGTTATAATGTGTGCAGATCTCCCGCTCCGCCGGAGAACCGGCGCGGGAATTTTGTTCCGGAAAGAAAGGACGGGGATTCCCATGGCAGGAAAGAACCTGTATACCGTGATTGTCGCGGATGATGAGGACGAGCTGCGGGAGGGTGTGTGCACCATGATCCCGTGGCAGGATTACGGCTTCCGGCTGGTGGCGAGCGCGGGCAACGGGTTGGACGCCTTGCAGCTGGTGGAGCAGTATGAGCCGGATCTGCTTCTGACGGATATCCGGATGCCGTTCATTTCGGGCATTGAGCTGGCCCGGCAGGTGCGCGAGGTGCGCCCGGCCACCAACATCGCCTTTCTCAGCGGATACGATGATTTCCAGTATGCCAAGCAGGCGATCCAGTACAACATCATCAGCTATATGCTCAAACCGCTCACCATGGAAGGGCTTGCGGCGGAGCTGCGCATTATCCGCGAGAAGATTGACGCGCAGTTCGCCACCTTCGGGCAGACCGCGCAGCAGCCGAACCCGCAGGATCAGCGCGCCGCCATGCTGATGCCGCTGGTGCTCGACGACTTTGCCGACGACGCGGATCTGCCCCGGCAGGAATCGTATGCGCGGGAATGCGGCCTTCTGCGCGACGAGAACGACAAGCCCTCCTACATCGTGATGGTGTCCGCTCTGCTGGACGCGGACAACACAAACCGCACCGTGCCTTCCTTTGCTTCGTCGGTGAACATGCTCGCCAGCAAATATCTGCGCGGCGTGAGTTTTTTCACCTCCGGGAAGGTGGTCTCCGTCCTGCTGGGGAATCCGTCGGATTTTGAGGAATATCTGCACATTCTGGCAAACGAAATCTCGCAGATGGCGCAGCGCGTGCTCGGCGCGCGGTGCCGGATCGGCGTGAGCCGGTCGGTGCATGCGCTCACGGAGCTGCACGGCGCGTACCGCGAGGCCATGACCGCCCTGCGCAGCGGCGGTGACAGCGCCGAGGAGAGCGTGCAGTTTATCCACGATCTCGAACCGGAAGCCAAAGGGGGAAGCTTGCTGTGCAGGCGGGCGCTGGAATCGCTCGATCAGCATTACATGGATCCAAACCTCTCGCTTGTGTCGCTCAGCGGGATGCTCGAGGTCAGCCCGAACCATCTGAGCGCCTGCATCAAGAAATACGCGGGGGAGACGTTCATCAACATCCTGATCCGCAAGCGCATGGAAGCCGCCCGGGAGCTGCTTTCCTCCTCCTCTCTCCCCGTTCAGGAGATCGCGAAGCGGTGCGGCTATATGGATCAGCACTATTTCAGCTATTGCTTTAAAAAATATTGCGGGGAATCGCCCATCGCCATGCGCCGCAGGCTCGGCGCGGAGAGGGCGGGTGAGTCCTCTTGAAGCAGCGTGCGCCGTACACCGGGCTTCGCATCACCACGATCCTGGTGTCCATGGTGGTGAGTGTCGTGACGATTATTCTGTGCTGCTGTGTGTTTGTCTTTCTGGACCGCTACCGCAGCGCGATGGTGCAGAGCGCCCGCACGAGCAGCGAGCAGGCGGTGTCCCAGGTATCGAACACGGTGGAAAGCTATCTGCGGGATATGGATCAGTCCATGCGCCTGGTGCGGCAGTTTATGCTGGAGGAGCCGGAGCGGCGCGATGAGCTGCTCTCGGCTTTTCTGAAATTCCGTCCGGACGTGGTGGCCGTCACCAGCTATTCCCCGGAGGGCGAGCTGCTGGAATGCTGGGCCCCCGGACGGGAGCCGAAGGAGGAGATTTTTCAGAATCTTTCCTTCGATTTGCAGACGGCCCGCGCCGCCGAGGAACCGTACATCATGGCCCCGCATGTGGAGAGTATTTTTGAGGGCTATTATCCGTGGGTCGTTACGGTGACGGCCCCGATCCCGGAGGGCGGTGAAGCCGCGTGGGTGTCGCTGGATCTGAGCTTTTCGGGAATTTCCAACTATATCAACAACGTCAGCATCGGCCAGCGGGGCTATTGCTTCCTGATGGACGCGGGCGGAAATATTGTCTACCACCCGCAGCAGCAGCTTCTGTATTCGGGTCTGAAATCGGAAAATACCTCCGCTCTCGCCGCTCTGGAGGACGGTACCTATGCCGACGACACAGTGATCTCCTGTCTCGCGGAGGTGGGGGACAGCGGCTGGCGCATTGTCGGCGTCAGCTATGTCGACGAGCTGGTGAACCGCAACGTGACGGAGATGCTGCGGCTGTCGTTCGCGCTGGCGATCGTGGTGCTTGCCGCCTCCCTGCTGACCAGCTGGCTGCTCTCGCGTCTGCTGGATCGGCCGCTGCGCGGCCTTGCGGCGGCCATGGGCAGCTTTGAGAAGGACGCCGACCACTTCACCTACCGGCCCGTGGGCGGTACGCGCGAGGTGCAGGAGCTTTCACAGTCCTTCGGCCATATGGTGGTGCGCATCCAAAAGCTGATGACCACGGTGCGGGAAGAGGAGATCAATCTGCGAAAAACGGAGCTTCGGGCCCTGCAAACGCAGATCAACCCGCATTTTCTTTACAACACGCTTGACTCGATTGCCTGGATGTGCGAGCAGGGACGCAACGCGGACGCCGTGAAAATGGTGCACGCTCTCGCGCGGCTGTTCCGCATCAGCATCAGCCAGGGGAATGAGCTGATCCCCGTGGCCAGGGAGATTGAGCACGCGGAAAGCTATCTGCAAATTCAGAAATACCGCTACAAAAACCAGTTCACCTATGCCTTTGACGTGGATCCGGAGTGCCTGGATTTTCTGTGCAACAAGATTACCCTCCAGCCCATCATCGAGAACGCCATCAACCACGGCCTGAAGCTTCTGGTGGACGAGGGGCGCATCGACGTGCGTGTGTACCGGGACGGGGAGGACGTGGTGTTCTCCGTGCAGGATAACGGCGTGGGGATGACGCCGGAGCAGGTGGAATCCATCCTGCGCCGCGATCCGGGAAATCACACCGGGATCGGGATCAAAAACGTCAACGACCGGCTTCAGATTTATTTCGGTAAGCAGTACGGCCTGCACATTACGAGCGAGCCGGACGTCGGCACCACCGTCGAAATCCGCATGCCGCAGATACGGGAGGGCGATTATGAAACGAAGTAAATCTATTTTTCTCTGCGTCCTTCTGGTGTTTTTCTGTCTGTGCGGCTGTTCGTCGGAAAGCGCCATTCCCACACAGCACTCCGTGGTGCTGATTGCCAAATCCACGCGCACGGAATTCTGGCTCTCCGTGTTTGCCGGGGCGGAGGCCGCCGCCACGGAGTACAATGTGAAACTGACCATCATCGGGCCGGAGACGGAGGAGGATTACGAGGCGCAGAACGCCATGGTTGAGCGGGCCGTGCAGCAGAAGGCGGAAGCGATCGTCTTTTCCGCCATTGATTTTGAGAACAACGCCGGCGCGATTGACGCTGCCGCGCAGGCGGGCGTGCAGGTCGTCGCCATCGACAGCAGCGTGGATTCCGCCGCGGTGAAAACATACATCGGCACCGACAACTATGCCGCCGGACGGATGGCGGCACAGGCCGCTCTGGGGCGCGTGGAGGGCACGCTGTGCGTCGGGATTGTGAACTACGATGTCAGCAGCGCCAATGGCCAGGAGCGTGAGCGCGGCGCGAAGGAGGCTTTTGAGGAGAGCGGGCGCACCGAAAGCGTCGCTGTGATCAACACGCTGGCGGAGGCGGAAACCGCGCAGGCCGATACCGCCGCGCTGCTCGCGGAGCACCCGGAAATCAACGTCCTGCTGGCCTTCAACGAGCCGACAAGCGTGGGCGCGGCGCAGGCGGTGCGGGATCTCGGCCTTTCGGAGCAGGTGTTTCTCGTCGGCTTCGATTCCAACGTCGTTACCGTGGATTGCCTTCAGGAGGGATCCGTCGATGCGCTGGTGGTGCAGAACCCCTACGCGATGGGCTATCTGGGGGTGGAAAGCGCCTACCGGCTTTTGAGCGGAAGAAACAAGGAGGTAGAGCGTGTGGTCGATACCTCCACCCGCATTGTGGATCGGGAGAACCTGTTCAGCATCGACAGCCAGAAGGCGCTGTTTGCCTTTGAACAGCGCACGAATTGAGTATTTTTTCTATATTTTTCAAATAAAAAATCAAAAATATATCGGAATGGATAAATATTTACCCTTTGATCGGTGATTTTTTCCCTTGTTTTTCCTCTGCTTTTCCCTTAGGATAAAAAGTGTCAGGGGGGTGCCTGAAAGGAAAACCCCCATTCCACCCAAGTGAAATGCAAAGGAGAATGCCTTATGAAAAAGTTCATTGCGATGGCTCTGGCAGCAGTTCTTGCTCTGAGTGCGGCAGCCTGCACAGAGGCGCCCGCCGCTTCGCAGGGAGGCGCGGCTTCCGACGCGGCCAGCACCGCGGACACGGCGTCCGAGGAGACGACGGGCGGCGGAGACTCCACCGGTACGGTAGCCAACAAGGATAAACCTCTGGTATGGTTCAACCGTCAGCCCTCCAACAGCTCCACCGGCGAGCTTGACATGACGGCTCTGAATTTCAACAAGGATACCTACTATGTCGGCTTTGACGCCAACCAGGGCGCGGAGCTGCAGGGCACCATGATTCTGGATTACATCGAGGCCAACATCGACACGATTGACCGCAACGGCGACGGCGTGATCGGTTATGTGCTCGCCATCGGCGATATTGGCCACAACGACTCCATCGCCCGTACCCGCGGCGTCCGCAAGGCGCTCGGCACGGCTGTTGAGAAGGACGGCGCGATCGACAGCGCTCCCGTCGGAACGAACGCGGACGGCTCCGCTTCCGCTGTGCAGGACGGCAAGCTGGAAATTGGCGGCAAGACGTATACGGTTCGTGAGCTGGCTTCTCAGGAAATGAAGAACTCCGCGGGCGCGACCTGGGACGCTGCCACCGCCGGCAACGCGATCGGCACCTGGGCTTCCTCCTTCGGTGATCAGATCGACGTGGTTGCTTCCAACAACGACGGCATGGGCATGGCGATGTTCAACGCCTGGTCCAAGGCCAACAAGGTTCCCACCTTCGGTTATGACGCAAACGCTGACGCTGTCGCCGCTATCGCGGAAGGCTACGGCGGAACGATCAGCCAGCATGCCGACGTTCAGGCTTACCTGACCCTGCGTGTGCTGCGCAACGCTCTTGACGGCGTGGATGTCGATACCGGTATCGGCACGCCGGACGACGCGGGCAACGTCCTGAGCGAGGATGTCTACTACTACAACGCCGACGAGCGCTCCTACTACGCTCTGAACGTCGCGGTGACAGCGGAGAACTACAAGGACTTCATGGATTCCACGAAGGTTTACGAGCCTGTTTCCAATCAGCTCGACGCTTCCGCGCATCCCGAGAAGAGCGTGTGGCTCAACATCTACAACGCGGCGGATAACTTCCTGAGCGCGACCTACCAGCCGCTGCTCCAGAACTATGACGATCTGCTGAACCTCAAGGTCGAGTACATTGGCGGCGACGGCCAGACGGAAGGCAACATCACCAACCGCCTGAGCAACCCCAGCCAGTACGACGCATTCGCCATCAACATGGTGAAAACGGACAACGCGGCTTCCTACACCGGCCTGCTGAGCCAGTGAGCCGCCCCGGCGCAAGCCGGATGACCGAACACAAAAAACCGTACGCAGGTGGGGAGAAGAAATTCTCCCCACAGCGGTTTTTGTAACAACCCGGCAGGATCAGAGTTTCGCTGAAACTGTCAAGATACGAAACAGGAGTAACGGGAATGGCAGACGCGAAAGATGAGATTGTCCTGTCAATACGCGGCATGAGCAAATCCTTCGGGCGCAACAAGGTGCTGGATCACATCAATCTCGATGTCAAACGGGGAACCGTCATGGGGCTGATGGGAGAAAACGGCGCGGGCAAATCGACGATGATGAAATGCCTGTTCGGCACCTACCAGAAGGACGAGGGAAAGATTTTCCTCAACGGAAAGGAAATCAGCTTTTCCGGTCCCAAGGACGCGCTGGAAAACGGGATTGCGATGGTTCACCAGGAGTTGAACCAGTGTTTGGAACGGAACGTGATCGACAACCTGTTCCTGGGCCGTTATCCGCGCGGCAAAATGGGCGTTGTTGACGAGGGCAGAATGAAGAAAAAGGCTTCCGAGCTCTTCCGCAAGCTCGGAATGACCGTAAACCTCACGCAGCCGATGCGAAATATGTCGGTTTCCCAGCGGCAGATGTGCGAGATTGCGAAGGCGATCTCGTATCAGTCGCAGGTAATCGTGCTTGACGAGCCGACGTCGTCGCTGACGGTGCAGGAGGTCGACAAACTCTTTGAGATGATGCGGATGCTCAAAAGCCAGGGCATTGCCCTGATTTACATCTCTCATAAGATGGATGAGATTTTCGAGATTTGCGATGAGATCTCCGTCCTGCGCGACGGCAACCTTGTGATGACCAAAAAGGCGCAGGATACCAACATGAACGAGCTGATTACCGCGATGGTGGGACGCTCGCTCGAAAGCCGCTTCCCGCCCGTGGACAACACGCCGGGCGATCCGATTCTCTCCATCCAGAATCTTTCCACGAAGTACGCGCCGTATCTCAAGGACATCACCTTTGATGTGCGCGAGGGCGAAATTTTCGGATTGTACGGCCTGGTGGGAGCGGGACGCACGGAGCTTCTCGAAACCATCTTCGGCGTGCGCACAAGAGCCGCGGGCCGCGTCTATTTCAAAAACCATCTGATGAATTTCTCAGATGCGCAGGAGGCCATCAATCACGGCTTTGCCATGATTACGGAGGAGCGCAAGGCAAACGGACTGTTCCTGAAATGCGATCTGACGTTCAACACCACGATCGCAAACCTCGGGCAATACAAAAGCGGACCGGCGCTCTCCACCAAAAAGATGGTGAAGGCCACAAACAAAGAGATCAAAACCATGAGGACCAAGTGTATGGGCCCGTCCGATCTGATCTCCAGCCTTTCCGGCGGCAACCAGCAGAAGGTGATTTTCGGAAAGTGGCTGGAACGCGAGCCGCAGATCTTCATGATGGATGAACCGACAAGAGGAATCGACGTAGGTGCGAAGTACGAAATTTACGAGCTGATTATCAATATGGCGAAGCAGGGAAAAACCGTTATCGTGGTTTCCTCTGAAATGCCTGAGATCCTCGGAATCACCAACCGGATCGGGGTCATGTCGAACGGCAGGCTGTCCGGTATCGTGAATACCAAGGAGACAAATCAGGAAGAGCTTTTGAGACTCAGCGCAAAATACCTATAATGGGAGAAATTTCTTATGGCATCAGAAAAGACAATTATTCTTACGGCTGAGCAGGAAGAAAAGCTTCGCCAGCCAATTGACGAATATGTCGGCGGCATCCAGGCAAAGATCGACGCTCTGCGCGTGGACGGAGTCGACAAGGTCGTCGAGATTCAGAATGCGATCGACAACATCAAGCGCGATCACATTCTCAGCAAGCAGGAAAAGCAGACAAAGATCGCGGCGCTGACCAAGAGTCTGAAAAAAGCGAAGGCTGTTGAAAAGAAAAACAAGGCGGAGATTTCCAAGCTGATTTCGGACGCGGAGAGCTACCTGAATTCCCATTTCAATACAGACTATTATCAGGCGGTCAAAGCGAGCTGTCAGCAGGAAAAGCTCCAGGCACAGGCGAAATACCAGCAGTCTGTGGCCGAGCTGACCCGAGAGCACCAGGCCGCGCTCTCCAAGATTTCGGATCCCCATGAGATCAAGGACGAAAAGTACGTCCATAAGAACCGTCTGTTTGACGCGAAAATGCAGCGGGCCCAGGCCTTCCAGAGCATCAAGGACCGGCAGCACGCCGCGTTTGATTACCGGTATCACCTGATCGATATGCTGCGCATGTCGAAGTTCACGCCCGGGCAAGCTGTGGCGCAGCGGTGGGAGAATTACCGCTACACCTTCAACCGCCGTGATTTCTTCCTGCGCAACGGCTTGTACATCGCGATCGTCGTGATTTTCATTGCTCTGTGCATCATCACGCCGATCGTCAAGGGCGTCCCCCTTCTCACCGTCAACAATGTGCTGAACATCCTCCAGCAGGCGTCCCCGAGAATGTTCCTCGCGCTCGGCGTGGCAGGGCTGATCCTGCTCGCCGGTACGGACCTCTCCATTGGCCGAATGGTCGGCATGGGCATGACGGCGGCAACGATCATCATGCACCAGGGCCCCAATACCGGCTCGGTGTTCGGGCATATCTTTGATTTCACCGGAATGCCTGTGCTTGTGCGCGTTTTGCTCGCTCTGGTGGTCTGCATCATCCTGTGTACGATTTTCACCGCGATTGCAGGCTTCTTCACGGCGAAGTTCAAGATGCACCCGTTTATCTCCACCATGGCGAACATGCTGGTGATTTTCGGTTTGGTGACGTATTCGACGAAGGGCGTTTCCTTCGGTGCGATCGAGTCCACCATCCCTGAGATGATCATCCCCAAGATCAACAACTCCTTCCCGACGATCATCCTGTGGGCTGTCGCGGCCGTGGCGATCGTGTGGTTCATCTGGAACAAAACGACGTTCGGCAAGAACCTCTTTGCTGTGGGCGGCAACGCGGAAGCAGCGGCGGTTTCCGGTATCTCCGTGTTCGGTGTGACGGTGGGGGCCTTTATCCTCGCCGGCATCCTGTACGGTTTCGGCTCCTGGCTGGAGTGCATCCGCATGTTCGGTTCCGGCTCCGCAGCCTATGGCCAGGGCTGGGAAATGGACGCCATCGCGGCCTGCGTGGTCGGCGGCATTTCCTTCACCGGCGGCATCGGCAAGATCTCCGGCGTTGTGGTCGGCGTGTTTATCTTCACCGCTCTGACCTATTCACTGACGACGCTGGGCATCGACACCAACCTGCAGTTCGTGTTCTCCGGCATCATCATTCTGGTGGCGGTTATGCTTGACTGCCTCAAGTATGTCCAGAAGAAATAAGCGCTCTGCAAAGAAAACAAATAATCTCTCTCCCCTTCTTTATAACGAAAAGGCTTCCCGCTTTGGGCGTTTTGCTCAGGCGGGAAGCCTTTTCTGTTTTGTGGAAATGCTTTTGCCGGCAGGATGCTTTTGTCTGAAAGCCTCCGTTTTTGCGGCGGTCTCCCGTCCGCCGATTTTTTGTTTCCACATTGACTTTGCACTGAAAAGCTTTTATAATAAGAAAGCACGAGTGTTCCGTATCCATCTGCCTCCGTAGTTAAATGGATATAACAAACCCCTCCTAAGAGAACTAACTACGGTTCACTAAAGGAGGCGGCGTGGGATAACTTTGTTAAGTTCAAAATTTAATATGTGCCAGTAGCTCAGTTGGATAGAGCACCGCCCTCCTAAGGCGGGTGTCGGGGGTTCAAGTCCCTTCTGGCACGCCAGACAATCATTGTCGGATAAGGGTTTCCGGCGTTTTTGCTTGCTTACAAGTTGCGATTGTAGGCAAGCAATTTTTTTGCCTTTCATTTATGTTCCCCATCCTTTTTTCGGGCTAACACAGCTAAGGTTTTTGCTCATACAGGAAGGCTGTTTTTGAGGTGAAAATCACCCCTGCTAAGGTTTTTGAAGCCTTCTGCGGAAATTTGCGCTAAGGTTTTATGGCCGCCAGCAATTTAGTTAACAGCTCTGGATTATCCTGAATGATACGAAGTAGTTCTTCTGCGTCCTGCTGTGGTTTGGCATCTCCGCCCTTGTGATAATCCTCTTCCATCTTTTGCGCGATTTTTACTTGATCATCGTCATAAGCTTTTGAATAGCGGATTACCATATCAGGTTCTGCCCACCCGCCTGCTCGCATCACCGCTTTCAGATTGCCGTTAGAAACTTGCATTTTCTATGTACCTAATTCCAAAAGTCGCGGAGATCCGTGAAAGGCGTCTGGCCGCAAACCTCTCCCAACACGGCCTGTCGCTGAAAGCAGGCCTAGGCGGTCAGGCAATCAACCGCATTGAGCGCGGCGAAACCGTTACCGTCCATCCGCTGAGAGCCAGGGAAATCGCTAAAGCCCTCGATTGTGGGGTTGAGGATATACCGCTGCACATCCTCCAGCACCTGGTCATAGGTCAGGTCCTGGTTGGCCACCGGCGCGAAGAATATGTCGTTGAGATTATTCATCGGCGTCATCCTCCTCGAACTCGTCCTCTTCGTCCGCGTCCTCTGCCGCCTGCTCGGCCAGCTCCATCTGCTCCAAAGCGTCCAGCACCTTGTTGAGCGAAGCGGTGTACTTGGGATTGCAGTATTTGATGGCCTGGAACATCCCGCCTTCGGTGGCGCAGCGGTCAATTTCCTTGCCGTAGGGCAGCAGCCCATCCCAACCGCCGATGATATAGCCCATCTCATCCAGAGCGTGGAAGGGGCGGGCCATGCCGGCAAAAGTTATGTGCCGGTCATAATGGAACCGGCCATCTACCAGTAGGGGCTGATGGGCTTTCAGATAGTTGACGCCCTTTAAGTCGGGTGTAAGCAGGCGGATGACCAGATCACCGGACTCGATTGCTGCCGGAGTGAACACATTGGTCATGCTGGAACTGCAGTCCAGAATGACGAAATCCACCAGCCTGGCGGCGGCGTTGACCAGCTGGAGTACCATGGCGTATTTGATTTCCGGATAACTCAGCGGATTCTCACCAGCGGAATAACCCATCAGGCCGATGAAGGGATAGCTTTTGAGCACCGTGACATGGCTTGCCACCAGAGAGGTGTCGATCTCTACGCTGCTCAGGACCTGCCCCACCGAGGCATTGGTCTGAATGATCTGCTCCGGCAGCCAGACCGGGAGCATGGGGACGCTGATTTCCGCATTGATGATGATGGCTTTCCGCTTGTCGCGGGTCAGGGCTTTTGCCAGGATGCAGGAAAACATGCTTTTCCCGCTCCCCGGACTGCCCCAGACGGTAATGACTTTTCCCATAGGAAGCTCCTTTCCCAAGGGCGGAATGCCCTTGACTTTTTGCAAAACAAATGTATAATATAAGATAGATTATCATAAAATGAATTATGATAAAGGAGGCGTTAACATGAAGTTTATCGGCAGACAACGAGAACTGGAGTCTCTTGAAAGGGAATACCAAAAAGACAGCAGCTTTGTTGTGATTTACGGCAGGCGGCGTGTAGGAAAAACAACGCTGATTAAAGAATTTATCAAGGGTAAGCTGGCATTCTACTTTCTCGCAACGGAGGAAGTGGAATCACAAAGCATAAAACGGCTGTCTGGTGTTGTGTCCCGGGTAACACAGAATCCGTTGCTGCAGCGTGCAGCCTTTTCCGACTGGCTGGATTTGTTCCATATCATTGCGGAATTCCGGCCGGAGGAAAAGAAAGTCCTGATTATTGATGAATTTCCTTATCTGGTTAAGTCCAATCCGGCGTTCCCGTCTATTCTGCAAAACGCATGGGACGAAGTTCTCAAGGACAGCAATGTGATGCTGATTCTTTGCGGCTCCTTGATTGGAATGATGCAAAAACACGCGCTGTCTTATGACAGCCCCCTGTATGGCCGCCGGACTGCACAGATCCGGTTGGCGCCTTTGTCGTTCCCGGATGTGTATGCCGCTCAGCATCTCTCTTTTGAGCGTGCGGTGGAGCAATATGCGATTACCGGCGGCGTACCCAAATATCTGGAGTTTTTCAACGATCAGGAAGGACTGCTGGAACAGGTGGAGTCTGCGGTTCTCTCGAAGAACGGTTTTCTGTATGAAGAACCAAACTTTCTGCTGAAAGATGAAGTGGTATCCGCTGTCAACTATTTTTCCATTATCCGCGTGATGGCGGATGGAAACCACAAGCTGGGGAAAATTGCGGGAGCTCTGGGGACAGAAACTTCCGCGCTGACGCCATATCTTTCCACGCTCAGCGACCTTGGCTTTGTCGTGAAGGAAACGCCGGTTACGGAGAAAAATCCGGAGAAGTCCCGTAAAGGCCTTTATTTCATCTCTGATAACTTTGTGCGTTTCTGGTTCCGGTATGTCTATCCATATAAAGGGGAACTGGAACTGGACAATACGCAGATTGTTCTGGATGAAATCCGAAAAGACTTCGTACAGAAGTTTGTGGCCTTCGCCTATGAAGATATCTGCAGATCCATTTTTGCAGACCTTTGCAGGGAAGGTGTCATTGACTTTGTTCCCTCGCGGATCGGAGCTTACTGGCTGAATGATTTGGACAGCGATACGGAAATTGATGTGATGGCGGTGGACCATCAAAACAAGCGATTCTTTGCCGGCGAGTGCAAATACCACAATAAGCCGGTGGATGCGCCTGTCTTTTTTGCTCTCCGCGATAAGGTGCAGGCTTCTGGCGAAATCCAAAAGGTATGGAAAGGCTATCAGCCTATTTTTGGGATATTTTCTAAAAGCGGTTTTACCCAGCGTCTTGTTGACTTGGGCAAAGAAAATCCGCAGCTTTTCCTGATTAACGAGGACCATCTTTCTACCCAGCAGTGAGGAATCGGGCGGTGAATCTGTTCACCGCCCATTTTTATTCGCCGTCTTCCGGGATGCTGTCCGCAGGAGTTGTTTCCACACCGCCTTCCG
>DVGZ01000096.1 GCA_018712435.1 Candidatus Caccousia avicola | reverse complement strand
ATGCTCATGCAGCTCTCCGATCAGGTGGAGATTGTGATCGTCATCAACGCCACGGATATTGAAAAAAGCAAAGTCCGCGGTGATATCGGTATCACCTATGACGCGGACGTGCTCCGTTTGATCGACGCTTTCCGCGGCAACGGGCTTTATGTGGGAAGCGTTGTCATCGCACAGTATTCCGGACAGGCCACAGCGGACACCTTCCACAAGCGCTTGGAATCTCTTGGCGTCAAGGTATTTTTACACTACCCGATTGAAGGGTATCCCTCCAACATTCCCCACATTGTTAGCGATGAAGGCTTTGGAAAAAATGAATATGTGGAAACCACCCGTCCCCTTGTTGTTGTCACCGCACCCGGCCCCGGAAGCGGAAAAATGGCCACCTGCCTTTCCCAGCTGTATCACGAATACCGCCGCGGAATCAAAGCCGGCTATGCAAAATTTGAAACCTTCCCCATCTGGAATCTGCCGCTTAAGCATCCGGTGAACCTTGCCTATGAAGCCGCGACTGCCGATCTCAACGATGTGAATATGATCGACCCCTTCCATCTGGAGGCATACAACGAAACGGCCGTTAACTATAACCGGGATGTGGAAGCTTTCCCCGTGCTCAATGCCATTCTGGAGAAGATTTCCGGCACAAGCCCATACAAATCTCCCACCGATATGGGCGTGAACATGGCCGGACGCTGCATCATCGACGATGATGCTTGTCAGGAAGCGTCCCGTCAGGAGATTATCCGCCGCTATTTCCACACCATGTGCGATCAGCGGCTGGGCCGCGTGGAGGAGTCCGCTGTGGTGAAACTGGAGCTCCTGATGAGCCGCGCGGGCGTCAGTGTGGATGACAGGCCTGTGGTTGCCGCTGCCCTGAAACGCGCGGAGATGACCGAAATGCCCGCCGCCGCGATTGAACTGCCGGACGGGCGCGTCATCACCGGAAAGACCTCCTCTTTGCTCGGCGCGTCCGCCGCCGCGCTGCTCAACGCCCTCAAAGCCCTTGGAGGAATCGATCACAAAATCCTTTTGATTTCTCCCAATGTCATCGAGCCGATCCAGAATCTCAAAACACATCATCTGGGGAACCACAATCCGCGCCTGCATACCGATGAAGTGCTCATTGCCCTTTCCATCTGCGCAACACTCAACCCCGTCGCGGGCCAGGCGCTTCAGCAGCTCTCCAAGCTGCGGGACTGCGAAGCGCACTCCACGGTTATTCTCTCCGCCGTGGACGATTCCACCTTCCGCAAACTGGGCGTTCGCCTGACCTGCGAGCCCCGCTACCAGACGAAAAAGTTGTTCCATAAATAAAATCAAAACGAGCCTGCCGACAGAAAGCGTTTATCTCAAAGAAGAGAAAAAACGCTTGCAAACGGCAGGCTCTCTTTTCTAAAAAAAGACGAAAGAAAGGATTCTGATACTATGAAAAAACCTTCTATTGCTGACTCTGTATTTTGCGCTCCAGGCGCACAGATTGTGGGAGATGTCACCATAGGCGAACGCTCCTCGGTGTGGTACAACGCGGTACTGCGCGGAGATTGTGCGCCGATTGTTGTGGGACAGGATACCAACATCCAGGACGCCGCTGTCCTCCACTGCTCCCAAAAAGCTCCCACGATCGTGGGAAACGGCGTAACCGTAGGTCATGCCGCCATCCTGCACAGCTGCACCGTCGGAGATCATTCCCTGATCGGGATGGGCGCTATTGTACTGGATCAAGCCATCATCGGGAAAGAATGCCTGATCGGTGCGGGAGCACTGGTCACACCGAGAACATCCATCCCGGACGGCTCGCTTGTTGTCGGCTCCCCCGCCAGGGTAAAACGGATGCTTACCCAAGAGGAAAAGGAACAGCTTCGGGAGAACGCGCTGGAATACCTTTCCCTCTCCCAGGAAGCGATGGAAGAAAAATAACAGCTTTTATTTACGTCTCACCGCGGAGGTTCCCTGCTCGCGCAAATAGGTGCTTTCCAGATCGGCAAGATGAAGCTTCACAGCCAGCGGGTATCGTTCATACGCCTGGCTGATCGCGAAGCTTCCGCCCCGGGCCGCATCGTCAAATCCGCCCATATGCCAGCGAATCGCCATAGCCTCGCTTGTTTTGAGACGCAAAAAGCGTTCAATGAGAAAAACAGATTTTTCTCCATGCCCATAGGGAAAGCTGTCATCCACCTGATAAAAGCTTTTCTTTTCCCAAGCTCCCGTCTCCTCGTTTTTGACATTGCGGAAGCTTTCCTTATAAAACTGCGCCTTGCAGACGTCATGAAGGAGAGCGCAGATCGCAAAGCTTTCCTCACTGTCTTTTCCTTCTTCAAAATGTTTTTCCCGCATCGTGTGATACACGCTCACACTGTGCTGTACCAATCCGCCAAGACAAGCACAGTGGAATTTGCTGCTGGCGGGCGCTGTGAAAAAGTCAGTCTTTTGAAGCCACTCAAGAAACGGCACGCTTCCTTCCCGGCTGATGAATGTCTGATAAATCTGAATGAATTCTTCTTTATATCCCATTGCTTTTCTTCCCTCTGATTCTTTTCAAGGGATCCTCCTATCTGCTTTTCATTTTCAGCCGGAACGGCATGGTTAGATCGTCATATATTTTCTTTCCGATACGGTCCAGGCTCTGCATTTCTCGGAGATTGGCGTACGCTCCACCAAAAAGACCGCCGCCGAAAATGCTGCAAGCTGGATTCGGATGCTGGCGCTGCTTCCACTGCACGGGATCGGGAAAGCTGCCAGAGGAACAGGGTTGTTCATCCCACTTCCTCCCCAGCGGGAATCATCGCTGTTCAGGACCTCGCGGAAAATCGAATGATCGTCACACCCTAGAAGAAGCCCTTCCAGATTTTCGGGTGTAAAGTTCAAAACCACAGCAATGGTTTGTCCTCCCGCTGTACGGCGGTACGCATAAACGCCTGCGTTTTCTGCCTCGCCCAGCCCTGTGGGAAGCCAGCGGAAGCAGGCGCTGTCGTACTCCTTTTCATACAGAGCGGGAGACTCCCGGTACAGCCTGCCCAGCTCCTGGAAGAAGCATCGGAAAGCATCGTGGGCCGGATAGCGCAGAAGCTCCCAATCCAGCTCACGGTTTTCATCCCACTCCCGGAAATGCGCAAGCTCATTCCCCATGAAATTTAATTTCTTGCCGGGATGGGTGAACATATAAGTATACAGCGCCCGGCATTGTGCGAATTTCTCCTCGTAGCTTCCATACAGCTTGTCCAGGATGGTCTTTTTTCCATGTACGGTTTCGTCATGCGACAAAGCGAGCACATACAGCTCCCGGTAAAAATAATCCATGGAAAAGGTGATTTTGTGATACTGCTCTTTTCTCGCTTCAAACGGCTGTGAGAGAAAATCCAGCGTATCGTGCATCCAGCCCATATCCCACTTGTAATCAAAGCCAAGGCTGCCGTATTCCACCGGAGCCGTTACCTTCGGGAAATTGCTGGAATCCTCCGCGATCAGCACAACCTCTCCAAACAGCCTTTTCAGCCCGCTGTTCATCTTTTTCAGGAAATCCACAGCTCCAATATTAACGCCGCGCTCCTGCTGTCCCTGCCAGTACAGAATATTCGGAACCGCGTCCACGCGGAGACCATCCGCATGAAACGCTCCGAGCCAGTACGCGGCCGCGGATTGCAGAAAACTGCGAACCTCTCCGCGATAAAAATTAAAGTTGCAGGAGCCCCATTCGCTGAACTCCACATCCTTTTCGGGGTACTCATACAGCCGGGTTCCATCAAAGCGCGCCAGCGCATAATCGTTCCCTACAAAATGAGCCGGAACGAAGTCCAGAATCACGCCAATCCCAGCCTTGTGAAGCTCATTGACCAAATATTTCAGATCATCCGGATTGCCATAGCGCGAGGTCGCGCTGAAATATCCGCTGAGCTGGTATCCCCAGGAAGCATCCAGCGGATGCTCCATAACCGGAAGAAATTCCACATGGGTGAATTCGTTTTCCTTTAAATATCCGGGAAGTAATTCGGCCAGCTCCCGGTAAGTGAAGAAATCTCCCTCCGGCTTTCTGCGCCATGAACCGAGATGCATCTCATAAATATTCATGGGGAGATCATAGCGCAGCCCCCGGTTCCTCATCCATTCTTCATCCGAAAAGCGGAAACTGCTCTTTCCCACAAGGCGTGAAGCGGTCAAAGGGCGCAGTTCCGCGGCAAAGGCATAGGGATCCGCTTTGTCCAGAATGCGTCCGTCCTTTTGATAGATTCGGAATTTGTACAACTGCCCGGCCTGCGCCTCTTCGGCCTCCGTGCTCCAGATTCCGCCGGTATCACGTTCCATGGACGCGCCATTCCAGCCATTCCAGTCTCCGATCAGCTCCACCCGCTCCGCTCCCGGAGCGAACACGCGAAACACAAAGCCGCCCTTCTCCTTTTCGTGTGCACCGAAAAAGGAATGTGCGTCAAAGCTGGTTCCTGTATAAAACTCATCCAATACCATAGGAGATCCCTCCGTTTCTGTTCGGGACAAAATTCAACCGGCTGATCACAGTATAGCACATTTGCACAGAAGGGTAAACCGTTCTTGGAAAAGCAGCCCCGCAAATTATCAAAACAATCACTAAAAACCATTGCTTTCTGACTCGCTTCATTATATCATAATCACATGGGGAGAGAGGAACTCTCTTCGCATGATTCACGAAAACTATTGATACAGGAGGTTTCTATCCTTATGAAACTGCCGCGCTACTATGAGGATCCGTCCACTCTGCATGTTGGAACGGAGCCCAATCATGCCTATTTTATTCCCTTCCGGGACGAGAGCCTGGCACGGCTGGGGGATCGTCAGCTGTCGGAGCGCATGACGCTGCTGAGCGGCGAGTGGGGATTCCATTACTACCCCAATCGCTTTGAGGTGCCGGATCATTTCATGGATCCTGATTTTGACGATTCTTCCTTTGACGCCATTCCCGTGCCGAGCTGCTGGCAGATGCTTGGTTATGATCGGAACCAGTATACCAATGTAAACTACCCCTTCCCCTATGATCCCCCCTATGTCCCGGAGGAGAATCCTTGCGGAGCCTACCGCACGGATTTCCTGCTCAGTGAGGAGCAGTGCGAGGAGCGCACTTATCTCCATTTTGAGGGTGTGGATTCCTGTTTCTATGTATGGGTGAACGGCCAGTTTGCAGGCTACAGCCAGGTTTCTCACAGCACCAGCGAGTTTGAAATTACCTCCTATGTTGAAGCCGGACGCAATCAGCTTGCCGTCCTGGTGATGAAGTGGTGCGACGGCAGTTATCTTGAGGATCAGGACAAGCTGCGCATGAGCGGCATTTTCCGTGACGTTTATCTTCTCTCAAGGCCGCAAAATCACATCCGCGATTTCACCGTGCGCACTCCTGTGGAAGATGATTACCGCACGGCAAAAATCAATCTCACGTTCCAGTGGGAAGGTGCGGAAGAAAAGACCGTCTGCACTCTTTACAGTCCCGACGGTGAAAAGCTTGCGGAAGCCTCTCCTGAAAACGGGTGTGTTTCCTTCTCTGTGCCGGACGCGATCCTCTGGAACGCGGAAACGCCGAATCTTTATCAGGTTGTGATCCGTGCCGCAGGGGAAGTTATTTGTCAGAACGTCGGTATTCGCCGGATTGATATCCGCGACGCCGTCCTCTATTTCAACGGCGTTGCCATCAAGCTTCGCGGCACAAACCGTCATGACAGCGATCCCTTTGTTGGTTATGCGGTGGATGAGGAGAAATTGATCACGGATCTGGTTCTGATGAAGCAGCATAATATGAATGCCATCCGTACCAGTCATTATCCCAACGCTCCCTGGGCCACGCAGCTCTACGATCGCTTCGGCTTTTATGTGATCGACGAATCCGACATTGAAATGCATGGCACCACTTCTGTCTATTCCAATCTTCCGGCGCACGGTCACAGCTATGCCGATTATCTGGTCAACGACCGGGTGTATGGCTCTCTCTGCCACGAGCCGCGCTTTGAAGCGGCTGTACTTGACAGAGTACAGCGCAACGTGGAGCGCGACAAGAATTGCCCCAGTGTTCTGATGTGGTCCCTGGGCAATGAGTCCGGCTATGGCCCCAACATGGAAAAGGCGGCGGCTTGGATTAAGACCGTAGATACAGAGAGACTGGTTCATTACGAGAGCAGCATCTATCAGATGGAGGGCTATCAGAACGATCTGAGCTGCATCGATGTGTACAGCCGTATGTATGCTTCCGTTGAGGATGTGGAGCATTATTGTACGGATGACACGTTGAAAAAGCCCTTTATCCAGTGCGAATTTATTCATGCCATGGGCAACGGCCCCGGGGATATCGAGGATTATTTCGAGCGTCTCTACCGCTATGACAAATTTGCGGGCGGCTTTGTGTGGGAATGGTGCGATCATGCTGTCTGGATGGGACGCACACCGGACGGCAAGGCCAAATATGGCTATGGCGGAGATTTTGGCGAATTCCCGCATGACAGCAATTTCTGTATGGACGGTCTTGTTTATCCGGATCGCACGCCGCATACCGGTCTGCTGGAATGGAAAAATGTGGCCCGTCCCGCTCGTGCGTTCCTGAAGGATGCATCCAATGGCATCCTTACCTTGCACAATTATTTTGACTTCACCAATCTGGTGGATTCGATGACGATCGAATATGAGGTCACACAGAATGGCGTTTCCGTGGAGAGCGGCTCCATCGACACGCCGGATCTGGCTCCTCATGCGGAAACGGAAATCCGGATTCCTTATACGGTTCCCGCTTCCGGTGTGTGCTGCCTGAACCTGTACTATCGTCTCAAAGAAGAGGATGATTTCCGGGAGGAAGGCTATCTGCTCGGCTTTGATCAGTTCATTCTCCGGGAGGAAAAGGCCGCCTTCGCCGCAGGCGCCGCTCAGAATCTGAATGTTCGGGAAACGGAGCGCCGTTACATCATCGAGGGTGATTCCTTCCGCTATGTGTGGAACCGCTTGACCGGAACCTTCGAATCTCTGACGGGCGATCAGATTTCCTTTATGGAAAAGCCCATGGAATGGAATATCTGGCGTGCTCCCACGGACAACGACAGAAATATCCGCCGCGAATGGGAAAGAGCTGGATATCACCGCAGTTCCCCGCGTGTATATGAGTCCACAGTGGAGCAGACGGAAAACGGCGTCGTGATTACCGCCAAGCTTTCTCTGGCCGCCATCTATCTCCAGCCTTGTCTCACACTCCGTGCCGTATGGACCATTCTGCCGGACGGAAGAATCCGTGCGGACATTCACGGAGAGCGCGGAGAAGAGTTCCCCTTCCTGCCGCGTTTTGGCCTGCGGATGTTCCTGCCCCGCGCTTTTGAAGCGGTGGAATATTTCGGCTATGGTCCGTTTGAAAGCTACAGCGATAAACATCGGGCTTCCCTCCTCGGCAAATACGAAACCACTGTCACGGAACAGCACGAGGATTATCTGCGCCCGCAGGAAAACAGCAGCCATTTTGGATGCTCCCATCTGGCGGTCGCGAACCCGGACGGCGGTTGTTTGGAAGCGGTCGGCGATGCTTTCTCCTTCAACACTTCTCGTTATACGCAGGAAGAGCTTGCCGGAAAGGCTCATAACTATGAGCTTGAGCCCTGTGGTTCCACGGTGCTTTGCCTGGACTATAAGCTGTCCGGTATCGGCTCCAACAGCTGCGGACCGAAGCTCCTGCCGCAGTATCGTCTGGAAGAAAAAGAATTTGATTTCACAATCGAACTCCGTCTCAGCAAATAAATAACCTTCCAAGCAAAAAGCGTCCCCGACAGTTTCAAAAGAAGCTGCCGGGGACGCTTTGCTATATGTTTTGTTTTTAGAGGGTACCGAAAATGCGATCTCCCGCATCTCCCAAACCGGGAACGATATATCCGTTCTCATTCAAACGCTCATCCACAGCCGCACAATAAACCTGCACGTCGGGGTGTGCCTTTGT
>DVGZ01000011.1 GCA_018712435.1 Candidatus Caccousia avicola | reverse complement strand
GGATTGATCTGAAGGCGCAGCATCTGAAGCTCCAGGCGCGTGGCGGCCAGATCCTTCTCATAGCCCTCATGGATCAGATCGTCAATCTCGCGCGCCATGGTGTTGAACGTTTCGGTAAAGGTGGCCAGCTCGTCCCGTCCGGGCGTATCCGTCACCGGGCTGTAATCCCCGCGCCGGATCCCCTCGCAAGCTGCCTGCAATCGCGCAAGCGGCTGCGTGACGCTGCGCGCCAGACGGCGCATAAACACGGTGAGCAGCACCAGAAGGGCTCCCACCAAAAGGAACAGCGGCAGATGCCGCATCACCGTGCGCATAGTCAGGGGGTGCAGCGGCGTTTCCAGAATGAAAATACCCTCCCCGCCCACCGTGGTATAGTGGTACTGCGCGGCGGAGCCATCCTCAAGGGTCATCGTCAGATCGGAGGACTGGGCCAGCTCATTGGCGGAATCAAAGGCGGCATTTTCCAGGAGCGACACGGCCTGCTCCTCCGGAAGGCTGCCGAACAGCAGATCGCCTTCCAGCGTGAAAAAACCGTAGCGCTGGGAAGAAAACTCCAGACTTTTGTCCAAAAAAGACTGAAGCTCCGAAATGTCGCTGCGCACAATAATATATCCGATAATATGGGAATTGCTGGAGTCCACAATGGCCCGCCCCGCATAGAGCGAAACATCCCGCAGCGGGAAGTCGGACTCATTCTCCAAAAGGCTGTAGGGAAACAGCTCCATCCTTCCCAGCCCCTCGTCCAGCAGAGAAAACCACTCCTCCTGCGGATCCGCAAAAACGCGGAGTGTGGTGGAATTGCCGTGGATCTGCGGCGGACGGTCCTGCCCGGAAAAGAACTGATAGCCGAAACCGTCCGGCTTGTAAATGGAAATGCGGCGCGCTTCAGGCGAATACAGGCCGAACATTTCCTGCGCAAAGATCAGGCAGGCGTTTTGGTAGGAAAAATCCGTCACCTCCGGATGCCGGTCCAGCGTCCCCTGATCGTAAACACTCAGATATTCATAAACCAGACTGCGATCCGGCGTAAAAATGACCGGAGCCTTGGTGACGGTATAGAGCGTCTGAATCTTGTTGTTCAGCAGATTCGACATGGTTTCGAGCGTGTGGGTGTTATGATTGCTCATTTCGGCCCGGTCGCGATCGATGGAAACCGCCACCAGGTAAAACAGAAAACAGATGGAAAGGATCAGGAAGGCGATGGTCAGAAACGTAAGGCGCTTGCGGATCGAAACACGGCGCAGCAGCCGCACGCCCCGGCGCTGTGAAAACAGCGGAGAATCCATCGAATCAGCTCCTTCCCATCAAAATTTCAGTTCAGGCCGCACCTGCGGTGGGCATTTCGCGCAAGACGGCTCCGCCGTCCCGGCTGTGCGTTGGTCCGTGTGTCGTATGCCCCGCGTTGCTGCCTTGCAAAAGTACGGGAGTATGTTCAGACCGTCCTGCATCACCGCGCGGGCCATTGCGTGCAGGCTCAGCCTGCCCGCGGACATTATATCACACACTGCGAAAACGGACAAGGCGACGCCGGTTTTAAGTAGTGAAAAAAGATAAAAAGAAAAGAGTCGTATCCTTTCCTTTGACTTGTGCAAACGCATGAGAAATTACAAAAAAATATGAAATTCGGCAATGTTGTTTTGTCCTTCTTCACGATACAATAAAGATACTTCAAACACGAGGACCGCCCCGGCGGAAATTCCCGGAAGCGAAGCCGGGAGGGGGCTGGTCAATGCAAGGGGGTTTTTCTTATGAAACTGAGAAGATTTGCTGCTGTTTTGATGGCTTTGGCCATGCTGGGCGCCGCCGGATGCTCGCAGTCGGAAACCGGCTCCCAGGCAGGAGGAGACGCCTCCGCCGCCTCCACGGACAACGGAGGAACCGGCAACACCGGTGCATCCGTCGAGCTTGAGCTTTTGATGACCAAGCCGGAAACCGCCGGCGTGATGGAGGAGATCGCCGCGAAATTCTGCGAGGAAAACGAGGGCGTCACCATCAATGTCACCTCCACCTCTGACGGCCGCACCGTTATCCAGACCCGCCTGTCCGCCAACGAGATGCCCGACCTGATGAACACCTTCCCGCTGGAGGAATTCTACAAGTCCATGTTCGCGGACGGCCGCTTTGTCGACATCACCGATCAGGAATTCCTGAACAACGTCAAGCAGGACACGCTTGAGCTGAGCGACTATGAGGGCTCCTATTATGCGGTGCCGATGTCTGTTTCCACTTACGGCATTTATGTCAACAACACCGTCCTGAAGGAGAACGGCATCGAAACGACGCCCACCACCTGGGACGAAATCATCGCGGCATGCGAAACGCTCAAGGCCAACGGCGTGACCGGCTTCATCCTGCCGAACCAGGATGTGGGCAACGTGGCACAGCGCTTCGAACGCACCGTGGGCATCATCAACAACGACTCCAACAGTGAGTTCCAGAAGATCGCCTCCGGTGAAATGACCGCCGCCGACTCCCCCACCCTCAACGCCTGGTGCGATTACAATGACCAGCTGCTTCAGTACGCGAACAGCGACCACATGGGCATGGATTATGACGTGGCCTGCGCCGACTTCAGCAACGGCAAGGGAGCCTTCATGCTCAGCGGAACCTGGATGCTCTCCACGATCCAGCAGAACAATCCGGACGCGGACGTTTCCCTGATCGCCTTCCCGAACCCGACCGGCGGCGAAACAAAGGTACCGATCAACGTGGATACCGCTTTCTCCGTGGGCGAGACCTGCAAGGATATGGATGTGGGCATCCAGTTCCTCTCCTACATGACCCAGCCTGAGATCGCTCAGATGTACTGCGACGTGGACGGCAACGTCAGCCTGATCGAGGGCGTTACCTACGACATTCCCCAGCATCAGGGCATGCTGGAGGCTGTGGACAGCGGCAATGTGTTCGTCACCGCCGTCAACTTCTGGCCGGACGGCCTGCGCGAGGAGATCCGCCCCTATTGCCAGGTCTATCTCCAGGATCAAAACCGCGACGCCTTCTTTGCCGACGCTCAGACTGCCATTGAAAACATTTATAACGGCTGATACCGCACGGATCATATCCGACGGTATGTGAAAACAGGGGGAGGAGAGCGATGCGCTTCTCCCCCTCTTTCAATGAAAGGAGAGAAATCCGCTGTGAAAAAGGCCTCCCACATCGGCGCGGCCAACCGCCAGCAGAACCGGGTGTTCGCCCTGTTCACGGTGCCGGGCTTTCTGCTCTACTGCGCTTTCTTTATCACCCCCGTCATCATGGGAATTTACTACAGCCTGACGGACTGGGACGGCGTAACCCGGAAATTCAACTTTATTGGCATGGAAAACTATGGAAAGCTTTTGCAGAACAAGCAATTTTACAATTCGCTTGTGTTCACCTTCCAGTACACCATCCTTTTGATTTTCTTCACCGTTGTGCTGGCCGTCATGCTGTCCCTTCTGCTCAACCGTAAAATCAAAGGGCTGGCCTTCTTCCGCGCCATGTACTTCATCCCGGCTGTCCTGAGCATGCTCACGGTCGGCCTGATTTTCAAGCAGCTGTATTATCACGTTGTCCCGGCTATCGGACAGACGCTCGGGATTGAGGCTCTCAGCCAGAATCCCCTTTCAAATTCCGCCCTGGCCATCTGGGCCATTCTCTTTGTCAACCTCTGGCAGGGCCTTCCGATCCCCACACTGCTGTTTCTCGCCGGATTGCAGGGAATCCCCTCCGACCTTTACGAGGCAGCCGCACTGGACGGCGCGAGCGCCTGGCAGCGCTTTCGCACCATCACCATCCCCTTCCTGATGCCTGTGCTCAGCGTCGTGCTTGTGCTCACGCTCAAGAGCGGCCTGATGGTGTTTGATTACATCATGTCGATGACCGAGGGCGGCCCCGGCACGGCGACACAGAGTGTGGCATACATGATTTATCTGCACGGCTTCACCCAGAACAAATACGCGTACAGCATCGCGGAGGCGATTGTGATCGGTATCATCATCGCCCTGATTTCAGCGGTGCAAATCTACTTTACCAATAAGAAAAAGGCGGTGTAACGATGGTCGGAGCAAAAAAGCAAAGCAATCTCATCACCTATATCATCCTCATCGCCGGCCTGCTGCTGATCATCCTTCCGCTCTATATCACGCTGGTCACGGCCTTCAAATCCAACGAACAAAGTTCTGTCAGCTACTTTACGCTCCCGAATCCTGTCTACCTCGACAGCTTCAAGGAAATTCTTTCCTCGGAGCGCTACTATATGGCGCTCGGCAATACCGTGTATGTGACGGCCTTTGTGCTGATCGGCAACCTGATCATCATGCCTCCCATGAGCTACGCGCTGGCCCGCCGCATGCCGCACAGCCGCATTTACCGGTATATGTATTTCTTTCTTCTGCTCGGCATTTTCATCCCCTTCCAGGTAAAGATGATGCCTCTGGTCAAGCTGCTCAGCACCCTGAACATGATGAACCCCACCGGCATGAGCGTGCTATGCATTTCCAGCTCAACCTGTGAGAGCGTGTTCCTCCTTGTCGGCTATATGAGCGCGATTCCCCGCGATATGGAGGAAGCCGCCTACATTGACGGAGCCGGCACCTTCCTGACCTACCGCACCATTGTGTTCCCCCTGCTCAAACCCATGCTGGCCACCGTGCTGATTCGTCAGGGGCTCTGGATGTGGAACGACTTCATGCTTCCCCTGATTACGCTCAACCGTTCCTGGAAATACTGGACGCTCACCTTGTTCCAGTATAATTTCCAGACGGATTACGCCGTCGACTACAGCCTGACCTTTGCCACCTTCGTCATGTCCATGCTGCCGATCCTCGTTTTTTACTGCTTCATGCAGAAAGCCATCATCGGCGGCCTGACAAGCGGCGCGGTAAAGAGCTGACACAAAAGGAGGAATCTCTCATGAAAATCCAGTATCTGGGGACCGCCGCCGCCGAGGGCTGGCCGGGGCTTTTCTGCCGCTGCGAGGTGTGCAGGCGCGCCCGCGAAGCCGGAGGAAAAAACATCCGCACCCGTTCGCAGGCATTGATCGACGATACCATCCTTATGGATTTCCCGCCGGACACCTACCTGCACATGCTGCGGGACGGTCTTCCCCTCCCGGAAATCCGCACCCTCCTGCTGACGCACTCGCATCAGGATCACTGGTACCCGGAGGATCTCGCTTTTCGGGGAGAAGGCTTCTCCCACGACATAGACGGCATTCTCGAAATTTACGGAAACGACGCCTGCGCCCAGCGGCTCAAGGCCATTCTCCCCATTGTGGGCCAGAGCATGATGGACGCCATGCGGGCGCATTACAATGAGGTTGCCGCGTTTTCCCCGTTTGAAACGCAGGGATACCGTGTCACGCCGCTCAAGGCTCTGCATAACCGTGCCGAAAACTGCCTGATCTATCTCATTGAAAAGGACGGTAAAAGCCTTCTGTATGCCAACGATACCGGCCTTTTCCCCCAGGAAACATGGGAGTATCTGCGCGGCAAAAAGCTCGATCTGGTCAGCATGGACTGTACCATGCAGCAGATTCCGGAGGGCACAAACCACATGGGCCTCACGGATAACGCGGAGCTGTGCCGCCGTCTCGGCGAAGCGGGCTGTACCCATGAAGGCACAAAGTATGTAATTACTCACTTTTCTCACAACGGCGGCCTGCTCCACGAGGAGCTGGAGGAGCGTGCGCGTCCTCTCGGATTCCTGACCGCCTATGACGGCATGACACTCTCCTTCTGAGTGCGTCCAATTTCTCTTCTTTTTCGTCCGAAGAATCCCGTTGACAAACAGGGCCGGGGATCGGTATAATAAATAAGATACCCGGGCGGGGCGTTCCACCGCCGGGAGAAATTTGAATTTAAACGGTAAGGTGGCGTTTCGATATGGCGGAAAAACAGATCATTTTGACCCAAGCCGGTCTGGAAAAGCTGGAAAAGGAGCTCGAGGATCTCAAGAGCGTCAAACGTAAGGAGATTGCGGAAAAGATCAAAGTTGCCCTCTCCTTCGGCGACCTTTCGGAGAACAGCGAGTACGATGAGGCGAAAAACGAGCAGGCCATGATGGAAGCCCGTATCGCGGATATCGAAGTCATGCTCAAACGCGTGAAGGTCATCGACGAGACGGAGCTGAGCAACGAGCATATTCACATCGGCTCGAAAGCCGAGGTCCGTGTGACCAACAAGAAAACCGGCAGCAGCGACGTTATGATGTACCAGATCGTCGGCTCGAATGAGGCGGATCCGCTCGAGGGCCTCATTTCCGACGAATCCGTTGTGGGCCGCGCCCTGCTCGACCATGCCATTGGAGACCGCTTTGAGGTGGAGGTTCCCGCCGGCGTGATGGAGTATGAGGTGCTGGCAATCTCCAAATAAACAGGATGCAGTTTCGGGCGGAGCACGGGGAAGCCAGACTTTTCCGGCCCCGCCCTCCGCGATCCCGGCCCTCCGGGACAGGAAAAAACGGACGATTGAGAAAAGAGAGGATGCAGAACAATGAGCGAGAACCGAACTGAGAACCAGCAGGCTCCCGAGCAGGAGCTGGGCGAGCTGCTGCAAATCCGCCGCGACAAGCTGGCCCGCCTGCGCGAGGCCGGCAAGGATCCCTTCCAGCTGACCACCTGCCCGCGCGACGCCTTCGCGGAGGAAATCCGCGAGAACTTTGACGAAAACACCGAGCGTCACGTCTGCATCGCGGGCCGCGTCATGAGCCGCCGCGACATGGGCAAGGCCAGCTTCCTCGACGTGCACGACAAAACGGGCCGCATGCAGGTCTATGTCAAGATCGACGACGTGGGCGAGGACAGCTACCGCGAGATGAAGGAGTGCTGGGACGTCGGCGACATCATTTCGGTGGAGGGCTTTGTATTCCGCACGCGCCGCGGGGAGATCTCCGTGCACGCGCAGAAGATGACGCTCCTGAGCAAATCGCTGCTTCCCCTCCCGGAGAAGTTCCACGGCCTCAAAGACACCGAGCTGCGTTACCGCCAGCGCTATGTCGACCTGATTATGAACCCGGAGGTCAAGCGCAATTTTGTGCTGCGCTCCCAGTTCATCAAGCATGTGCGCGACTTCCTCGACAACCGCGGCTACATGGAGGTGGAGACCCCCGTGCTCAACACCATCTCCGGCGGCGCGACGGCGAGACCGTTCATCACGCACCACAACACGCTCGACATCGACATGTACATGCGTATTGCGACGGAGCTGCCGCTGAAGCGTCTGATTGTCGGCGGTCTCGATCGCGTGTATGAGCTGGGCCGCATCTTCCGCAACGAGGGCATGGACCCGAAGCATAACCCGGAATTCACCACGGTGGAGCTGTATCAGGCATACGCCGATTTCAACGATATGATGGACCTGTTCGAGGAGCTGCTGTCCTCCGCCGCGCAGAAGCTGCTCGGCACCTATCAGCTCCAGTGGCAGGGCGAGCAGATCGACCTGACCCCCGGCTGGCCGCGCCTGCCGATGCACGAGGCTGTCAAGCAGTACACCGGCCTGGACTTCATGGCGATCACAAGCGACGAGGAAGCCGTGGCGGCCGCGAAGTCCATCGGCGTCGAGCTGCCGGAGACGGCGGACAAGACGTGGGGCAACGCGCTCTATGAGGTGTTTGACCAGCGCGTGGAGGAGAAACTGATCCAGCCGACCTTCATCACGATGCACCCTGTGGACGTCAGCCCGCTGGCCAAGCGTTCCCCGAAGGATCCGCGCCTGACGGAGCGCTTCGAGCTCTTTATCTGCCACAGCGAGATGGGCAACGCCTTCTCCGAGCTGAACGATCCCATCGACCAGCGCGCCCGCTTCCAGAAGCAGGTGGAGCTTCGCGACAAGGGCGACGACGAGGCGGGCATGATGGACGAGGACTTCCTCACCGCTCTCGAATACGGTATGCCGCCCACCGGCGGTCTGGGTATCGGCATTGACCGTTGCGTGATGCTGCTGACCAACTCCGACTCGATTCGCGAAGTGATTCTCTTCCCGACGATGAAGCCGCTGGACAAAAAGGAGAGCGCCGAGAGAACGGCAGCTCCCGCGGCCGCCGTCAGCGAAGCCCCCGCATGGGAGCAGACTTCGGAGCCGATTGACTTCTCCAAGGTGGAGATCGAGCCGCTGTTCCAGGATTTTGTCGACTTTGAAACCTTTGCGAAGTCCGACTTCCGCGCGGTCAAGGTCAAGGAGTGCACGGCGGTGCCCAAGTCGAAGAAGCTTTTGAAGTTCGTTCTTGACGACGGCACGGGAACCGACCGCGTGATTCTCAGCGGCATCCACGACACCTACGAGCCGGAGGAGCTGGTGGGCAAGACGCTGATCGCCATCACCAACCTGCCGCCCCGCAAGATGATGGGCATTGACTCCTGCGGCATGATCATCAGCGCCGTCCATCACGAGGAGGGCGTGGAAAAGCTTCACTGCCTGATGGTCGATCCGCACATCCCGGCGGGCGCCAAGCTGTATTGATCCCTCTTTCAGACAAACAAAAAGGAGATTTCCGCACAGGCCGAAAGCCTTGCGGAAATCTCCTTTTTTCTTTTATGTTTTATTGTTTTATACGCGGGTGCAGAGCGTTTGCAGCGTGCCGGACACGGTGAAATCGCCGCTGTTGGCCGGGATGAAAATGCTGTCGCCCTTCTTCACCGGCAGCGTCTCCCCGGCGCAGGACACCTCGCCCGCGCCGTCCACAACGAGCAGCGAGACAAAGCTGTCCGCTCCCGCCGTGCCGGAAAAGCCGTTCTCGTACACGTCGACGGTGAAATACTCGCACTGGGCCAGATGGCCGCCGAAGTCATGCGCTTGGGCGGGCTTGCACTCCGTCACCGCCAGCGCCTGCGGGATGTGCAGGGCGCGTGGCTTTCCGTCCGCGCCCACGCGGCCGTAATCGTACACGCGGTACGTCACGTTGGAATTCTGCTGGATCTCCGCGATGACGATCCCCTCGCAGATCGCGTGCAGCGTGCCGGAGGGAATGAAGAACACATCGCCCTTGTGCACCGGCGCGGCGTGCAGCACCTCGGTGAGGGTGTTGTCCTTGATCCGGCGCTCAAATTCCTCACGACTGATCTCGTGATCAAACCCGTAATAGAGGAACGCGCCCGGCTCACAGTCGAGAATATACCACATTTCCGTCTTGCCGTACTGGTGCTCGTGTTCGAGCGCGTACTCGTTGGACGGATGGACCTGAATGGAGAGGTTGCCCTTCGCGTCAATCAGCTTGGTGAGGATGGGGAAATCCTCGAATTTCCGGCAATCCTCGCCCAGAACCTCTTTGCCGTGTTCTGTGAGATAAGCGGCAAGCGTCTTTCCGTCGTCCTTCCCTCCCACAATGACGGAGGGGCCGTCCGGGTGGCAGGAAAGCACCCACGCTTCAGCCAGCGGATGCAGGTCGCTTTCGACGCCGAAGGCGGTGCGCAGCTTGTCGCCTCCCCAGAGATAATCCTTACAGGCGGGCTTCAGTTTCAGCATGGACACGATGCGATCATCCTTTCATCATGGAAGCCGCGGCGGCGGCCAGTGTTTCATTGATTCCGTCGGCCTCAGCCTCGCTTGCGCCGACGGCGGACAGATAAACCTTGATCTTCGGCTCGGTGCCGGAGGGGCGCACCATAAACTTGTGGCCGCCCGCCAGCGTATATTCGAGCACATCCGCCTGCGGCAGGCCATGATAGCCGCCCTCAACGTTATAGTCCACGGCCTGCTCGACCCGGTAGCCGCCGATCTCAGCGGGCGGGCAATCGCGCAGCTGCTCCATCAGACGCTGCATGGCGTGCATGCCGCTCTCGCCCTCGAAGGTGAACGAGCACAGGCCATTGCGGTAGTAGCCGAACTCGCGGTACAGCGCTTCCATGGCGTCGAGCAGCGTCATTCCCTGCTGGGCGTACCATGCGGCGGCTTCGCAGATCAACAGTGTGGCGTTGACCGCGTCCTTGTCGCGCACATGTGCGCCGGAAAGGTAGCCGTAGCTCTCCTCAAAGCCGAAAATATAGCGATCCGCGCGGCCTTCCTCTTCGAGCAAGCCGATCTGCTCGCCGATGAACTTGAAGCCGGTGAGCGTGCGGCGAAGCTCCACGCCGTATTTGGCCGCGACGGGCGTGGCCATATCGGTCGAAACGATGGTCGTCACGGCGACGGGATCCTTCGGCATGGTGCCGCGCGCCAGACGGGTGCGGCAGATGTAGTCGAGCAGCAAAATGCCCATCTCATTTCCCGTGATCAGCCGGTAACCGCCCTTTCCGTCCGGCACGGCGGTGCCGCAGCGGTCACAGTCGGGATCGGTGCCGAGCAGCAGGTCCGGCTGCACCTTCGCGCACAGCTCCAGCCCCTTCTCCATGGCTTCGCGGATCTCCGGGTTCGGATACGGGCAGGTCGGGAAGTTTCCGTCGGGCTGTTCCTGCTCCGGCACCACGGTGAGATGAGTAACGCCCAGCTTCGCGAGAAGCTTTTTCACGCATTCCAGTCCGGAGCCGTTGAGCGGCGTATACACCAGTTTGAGCGAGTCAATGCCCTCGCCGTCGCCCACGCGCTGCGCATAGACGGCGTCCACAAACCGGTTGATGCAGTCCTCCCCGATGGTGACAATACGGCCGTCCGCCGCTGCTTCGTCGTAGTCGACCGTTTTCACGCCGTCAAAGATATCAATGGACTCAATAGCGGCCAGAATCTTTTCGGCGGCTTCGAGGGTAATCTGGCAGCCGTCCGCCCCGTAGACCTTGTAGCCGTTGTACTTGGCGGGGTTATGGCTGGCGGTGACGCACACGCCCGCGCCGCACCCGAGATCCCGGACGGCCCACGAGAGCGCCGGGGTCGGTTCAAGGCGGGGATACAGGCAGGCGGTGATGCCGTTGGCGGCCAGCACGCGGGCCGTTTCCCGCGCGAACAGCTCGCCCTTGTTGCGGCTGTCGTGCGCAATCGCAACCTTTTTCGGCAGATCGGTGGCGTTGAGGTAATCGGCCAATCCCTGCGTGGCCTTACGCACGGTGTAGAGGTTCATCCGGTTGGTTCCCGCTCCGATCACGCCGCGCAGGCCGCCGGTTCCGAAGGCCAAATCACGGTAAAAGCGGTCGTTGATGGCGTCGGCGTCGCCCTCAACGGAGCGAAGCTCAGCGGCCAGATCCTCCGGCAAGCCGGGTTGTGCCAGCCAGCGCCGGTAAAGAGTTTCTACGGAATTCATCCCATTCACACTCCTGTTTTTTTGAATTTTCAAAAAGCTGCCATAAAAGCAAACTGGAAGTTTTCGCCAGCCTTTTTCAAAAGGCTGCGGGGTTTGGGGCAGAGCCCCATACTATGGAGCGAAGCCAAAGAAAGCCAGGAAAAAGAGCGAAGCGATTTTTTCCGAACGTCTTTCACCAAGCTCGTCCAAACCATCATAGCCATCGTGGTTTTTCCATAGCGGCAATCTTCCGCATCAAAGCACTTGGAATCCGGCAAGGACTTCGCAAAATCCCCCATACATCAAGCGACTTTCCGCGAATCCGACGGCGCACCCAAATCGCCCACAGTCCCGAAAAACCGCTTTTCCCTCATCCACTGGGAGATCCATAGCATAAGCATATCACAAAACAGGCAGAAATCGAAGAGAAAAACAGCGGCTCTTGCACAAAAGCCCTGCCCCCCGGTGGAAAACCACCGAAGGGCGGGGCCGTGTGCCGTCAGCCGCGCACCGTCAGACCGGCGCGCAGCAGGATATTTTCCGCGTTGTCTCCCAGCTGAATTTCAAAATCGCCGGGCTCGACACGCCACACATAGTCCGGGCCAAGGGTGCGCAGCGCGCGCGGCCCCACCGTCACGCTGACGCGGCGGCTTTCGCCCGGGGCCAGCTCCACGCGCGTGAAGGCGGCCAGCTGACGCTCCGGCTTGACGACGGAGCTGTAAAAGTCCCGCACATAGATCTGCGGCACGGCAATGCCCGCCTTCTCCCCCGTGTTTTCCACGGTGAAGCTGACCTCCACGGAGCCGTCGGAATCGATTTCCGCCTGATTCAGCGCGAGATCGCGGAAGGCAAAGCTGGTATAGCTCAGGCCGTAGCCGAAGGGGTACAGCGGCATCCAGTCCATCTCGACATACCGCTTTCCGCCGCCCGGACGGCGGCTGTAGTGGCAGGGCACCTGCCCGACGCTGCGCGGGAAGGTGATCGGAAGCCGCCCGCTGGGGGACGCGTCGCCGAACAGAACGTCGGCCACTCCCGCGCCGCCCTGCTCGCCCGGAAACCAGGCTTCCAGAATGGCGGGCAGATGCTCGTTCTCCCAGTTCGCGCTCACCGGACGGCCGCTTTGCAGCAGCAATACCACCGGCGTGCCGGTCTCGTAGACGGCCTTCACCAGCTCCAGCTGGCGGCCCGGCAGATCAAGCGAAACGCGGTCGAAGTTCTCGCCGCTGGTCTCCTCGTTGTCGCCCATGCACAGAATCGCCACGTCGGCCTGCTTCGCGGCTTCCACCGCGGCGGCGAAGTCCTCGCGTCCGGCGCTGTAGCCGAAGATGACGCGCGCGCCACGGCCGTCGTTGGTGAACTCAATGCGCACCTCATAGCGGCGGCCCGCTTCGAAGTGGAAGTCCAGCGCCTGATCGGCGCTCTTGTCCGGCCCCCAGCCGTCGATCAGCAATTCGCCGTCAATGTACAGCCGCATGCTGTCCTGCGTGCTCAGGCCGATGCACCCGTCCATCGTGCGGGGCATGCAGACCGTGCCGGTCCACGCGGCGCTGAAGCAGTGCGCGTCCAGCTCCGGGTGCGGCAGGGCAAAGATCCAGTTAAAGTTTACCGTGCGGTCGTTGCGGGTCTGCACCGGAACGCCCTCGGGGCGCGGGCCGTTGTAGTACCGGCCCGTCAATCCGGGATTGCCGTCCTCGTCGCAGAGCATGCCGGGGTCAAACGGGTGCAGCGCCTGCCCGAGGAAGTTGCAGCCGCGCGCGTGCAGCACACGGGTATCGGGGGACACGGCGGCGCGGATGCCGTCGAGCACCGTGACCGCGCCGGTGCGCCCGCGCGTCTCGGAGTAATCGCCCAGCGCCGGGGTATCCGCGCCGGGGCCGATGACCGCCACGCAGGACAGATCCTTGCGCAGCGGAAGCAGTCCGTCGTTTTTCAGCAGCACAACGGATTCCCGCGCGATCCGGCGAGCCAGATCCAGATGCTCCGGGCAGCGGAGCACCTTGTCCGCGCGGTCCTCGTCGGTGAAAGGCTTCTCGAACAAGCCGAGACGGAACTTCATACCGAGAATGCGGCGGCAGGCGGTATCCAATACGGAAATATCCATCTTTCCGCTCTCGATCAGATGCTCGATCGCGTTCTGCCACACGTCGTGCGGGAAATCGTAAAGCTGCAAATCCACGCCCGCTTCCAGACCGAGACGGATGGCCTCCTCCGGGGTGGGGGCGATGAAATGCCAGTCATACAGACGGGAAACCGCCGTCAGGTCGGTGCGCACAAAGCCCGGCATGCCATACTGGCCGCGCAGCACGTCGGTCAGCAGCTCATGGTCCATCGAGACGGGGATGCTGTCGATCGAGTTGTAGCTGCACATCGCGTTGCACGCGCCGCCATCCACAAATGCGGCCTCGAACACCGGCAGGCAATCGCTGAACACGTCGTGCCGCCCCATCGTGCAGGGCGCGCAGTTCAGGCCGCCCACGGGGTTTCCGTAGCCGGCGTAGTGCTTCGGCTCAGCGGCGATAGCGTCGGGATCGGACAGGTTTTCGCCCTGCATCCCGCGCACCACCTCGCGCGCGAACTCACCGCACAGGTGCGTGTCCTCGCCGTAGGATTCCTCCCCGCGTCCATAGCGCGGATCGCGGATCAGATCCATGACGGGGCTGTAGGTTTCATGAATGCCCTGCGCGCGGCTCTCCGTGCCGATGGCGCGGCCCATTTCGCGGCCGAGCGCGGGGTCGAAGGTAGCGGCCAGGCCGATCTGCTGCGGGAAGCTGGTCGCTTTGCCGGTCATCAGGCCGTGCAGCGCCTCCTCGCTGAACAAAAACGGGATGCCCAGCCGCGTGTTTTCCAGCGCGTACCGCTGGACGGCGTTCGCCTGCGCGGCGTTCATGCCGCGCAGCTGGATGCTGCCCACGCTGAAACCGTTCAGCAGCTCGTCCAGACGGTTCAAGTCCATCGCGGTGACAAGGCCGTTCTCGTCCTGCGTGGTAAAGTCGCCGGAGAAGTATTGATCCGTTTGCAGGATTTTTTCCCGCAGCGTCATGCGCGCCAGCAGATCCTCGACGCGCTCCTCCACCGGCAGCTTGGGGTCTTGATAAGGAAACATGGGAAATCCACCTCCCTGATTACCGGCCGCGAAGCAGGTCGGCATAGCGCACGATCAGCGCCGTCAGCTTCGGCAGGCCGCTTTCCCGGCTTACCTGTCTCCACTGTGCCTGATACAGCGCGTACCAGTGTTCCAAACGGGCGGCAAGCGCGGGATCGGTGTTACGCGGGCCGGTCAGCCACTGGCCGATCTCGTTCCACAGCGTGACGCTCTCCGCCGTGACGGACGCCAGACTGATGATCTCCTTCTTTCCGGCGGGCAGACCGGCGGAGCAGGCCAGAATCCGCGTAAGCGCGGCGGCCACGTCCTCGTTGGCTTTCGGAACCTTTGTCATGTCCAGCTCCGCGAGCAGCTCGGCGCGGCGCGCGTCGTCGCCCTCGATCCAGTTGACGGCGTGCTGCCAGTCGAAGATCTCATGATCGGACATGTCGGTGAGCGCGCCCATCAGACGGCCCGAGGGATCGCCGTAACAGACGCGGGAAATCGCTTCGTCCAGCTCCTCCATCCCGACCGGCTCCGCGTTCCACGCGAAGGCCGCGCCGTACAGCACGCCGGGGATGGTCAGGCGCGGGTCGTTGACATGAGCATAATCGCCCCAGTCGGTATTCAGAATGCCGATGGCATGGTACTTGTGGGCGTGGCCGCACATGACGCGGTTGTTGCTGTACGCGCTGCGGTACAGCGGCACCCAGCGGTTCCAGCCGCACACGCCGGGGCAGGCGTACTGGGTGATGCCGCTGGCGGCGATATCGCGGATCTCGTTCTCGCGCTGGTTCGGCAGATAGCCCCAGTTCAGACAGATCGTCTCCGGGGGAAGCTCGGCGCAGCTCTGCGGGAAACGCCACATGATATCGCCCCAGAACATCGGCGTGCAGCCCTGCTCCACGAGATACTCGCACAGCGCCTTGACGTGGCGGACATACAGCTCCTTCTCGCCCAGCTCGTCCGCAAGCGCCTTGCTGCGGCCCTTGCCGAGATCGAAGGTTTCGTCCGCGCAGATGTTGAACTTCTTCGAGCGGAACAGCGGACGGTACTCGTCAATCAGCTTTTTGATGAAGGGCAGCACGTCCGGGTTGGAAACATTCAGCGTGTGATGCGCCCCGGCGTAAGTGAAGCTGAACGGAATCTTCTCGGAATCCGGAAGCTCGCACAGGCCGCAGCACGTCTTGGTGGACAGAATCTTATACATATGCCCGAAGGTGGACAGCGACGGCACCAGCTCGATGTGGCGCGCGGCGCAGTAATCGTCCAGTTCCAGAATGTCGTCGGCGGTCAGCGGCGTGTCGTCGCGCCATGCCTCGGACAGATCGCGGAACAGGTAGGTGTGCTCGATGTACAGCTGCCACTGGTTGATCTTGCAGCGGCACAGCAGATCCGCCATGCGCTTCAGATAGTCCAGCTTCGGCACACGCCCGCGCGAGCAGTCCAGATAGTACCCGCGGTTCGGCAGATCCGGCCAGTCCTCGACGAACAGGCCCGGCAGCACCGCGCCGCAGCGCTCCACCAGCTGGATCAGCGTCTGCACGCCGTTGCACAGGGCTTCGTCATCCCCGGCGGCCACCGTCACGCCCTCGGGCGAAACGGTGATTGTATAATGGCCCGCGGACTGTGCGGGATCCAGGCGAAGGGCAAAATCCCCCTTCGCCGGTTCCCCGCGCCCGAGCGCGGGGCAAAGCCCCGCGTGGTCACGGACAGCGTCGCGCAGCATCTGCGCGTACAGGAGCGCGCCGGGCGCCGTCCCGGCACACAGGACGACGCGGGTATGAGGGGTTAAGGTCAGCCCGTCGGAACGGGAATCCACCCGTTTGGGCTGCGGCAAAAAATCGATGGCCATAGAAAAAATCCTCGCTGCCTTGCGGCTTGTTATTGGGAAACGCGCGCCCGCCGATCAGCGGATGCGCAGCGTCTTGATCTCATAGGGCTTGATGGTGAAGCGCACGCTGCCATCCTCCACCGCGACGGGCTCGCCGTCCGGCTGCTCCAGGCAGTCGCAGCTCTCGGCGGAAGCGAAGGGGAGTCCCCAGTGCAGCGCCGTCTCGGTCAGGGCGTTCTCGCTCTCGTACATACGCACGATCACGCCGTCGCCGTCCTCGGCCTGCTTGACGGTCTCCACGACCACGTTGGGCGCGTCGCAGAAGGCCAGGGAGAAGCTGTCGCCCGGGACGCCGCCCGCCACAGCCAGCGCGGGCTGGTTGAGGAAGTACGCCTCACGCACCGTGCCCGCCGCGCGCCAGGTCTCGGCGTGAGGATAGATCGCGTAGGTGAAGTGATGCGTCTCCTGATCGGTGGTCGGGTTCGGCTCAATGCCGGACTTGATGAGCGTCAGCGAAATGCAGCTGTCCTTCACGGAATGGCCGTACTTGCAGTCGTTGAGCAGGCTCACGCCGTAATGGCCTTCGGACAGATCGGCCCACTTCTGGCCGCAGCTCTCAAACCGCGCCTTGTCCCAGCTGGTGTTGGTGTGGGTCTTGCGGGTGAGGTTGCCGTACTGGATCTCGAAGGTCGCCTCGTCGGTGTGCACGTTGATCGGGAACTGCACTTTGAGCAGATGCTGGTGCTCGTGCCACTCCACCGTGGTCACAAAGTCGATGCGGCGGGTGTCGGCGTAGAAATGGATATCCTGCGCGATCGTGGAGTTGCTGAACGCGCGCTCGATATGCAGCGTCGCGCGCACCGGGCCGGTCTCCGTCCAGCGGAATTCCCGAAGATCCGTCACGTCCCAGAACTTCTCCGTGTAGTAGATATCAATATCCCAGTTATCGTAATAAATGGGCTTATCCTCAAACACGCGCAGGAGGTTTCCGGCCTTGCCGGCCTGGAGCACCTCGCGGCGGTTTTCCTTGTCGAACAGGCCGGAAATCTGGCCGTTCTCGTCAAAGCGCACCGCATAGAACGGCGTTTCCAGCGTATGGCCGTCCGCACCCAGCACAAAGCGGCCGGCGGCAGCGGGAGCAGCGGCGGGAGCAAACGTCTTGCGTCCCTTGGCGGGCAGGCCGTCCACATAGACGACCGCGCCGTTCTCCGTCTGCTGCACCGGATACACATGGCCCTCACTGTCGGACAGCGCGGCGGCGGTGCAGTCACCCAGCTCCACCACGTCATGGCGCGCAAAGCCGGTGGTGTTGAACACGGTGATTCCCTCGCCCGCCGGGGTCAGAGCGGCCAGGCGCTCGTCGCGCAGCTTGCCGATCTCTTCCTCCATCTGCTCATACTCGCGCTTGGTGACCTCGTACACCTCATGGATGGAGGAGCCGGGCAGGATGTCGTGGAACTGGTTCAGGAGGATGCCGTGCCACAGGCGGTCGATTGCCTCGGCGGGATACGGCACTTCCTTCGCGGCCAGCACGCTGAGCAGCTCGAGATCCATCATGTGCAGCTCCGCCTTGCGGTTGGAACGCTTGTTGCGCGCCATGGAGGTCAGGGTGCCGCGGTGGTATTCAAAGTACAGCTCGCCCTCCCAGGTAGGCAGACGGCGGTTGCCGCTCACGCGCTCGTCCAGCTCGTCGAAGAACGTGCGGGCAAACGCCTGACGCACCTTCGGCAGGCCCTCGATTCCCTTCTCCATGCGCAGGGAGGTTTCCAGCATGGCGCGGGTCGGTCCGCCGCCGCCGTCTCCGTAGCCGTAGGAGATCAGAATGTCGTTGTTGATGTCCTTCTGCTGGTAGCGGTGCCAGCCGCCGATGATGGCGTCGGGATGCAGCATGCCGTTGTAGGTGGTGAAGAAGTCCTTTTCATCCTGGCCGACGCCCAGCGTCGTGACGAGATGGGTGAGGATCTCCGTGCCGTCCACGCCGCGCCAACGGAAGGTGTCGTAGGGCATTTTGTTGAACTGGTTCCACGCGAGCTTCGTCGTCATGAAATAGTCGATGCCGCACTTCTTCATGATCTGCGGCAGCGCGCCGGAGTAGCCGAACACGTCGGGCAGCCACAGAATGCGGTTGTCCAGGCCGAACTCCTCCTTGAAAAAGCGCTTGCCGTAGAGGAACTGACGCACCAGGCTCTCGCCGCTCGTCAGGTTGCAGTCGGCTTCCACCCACATGCCGCCCTCGGGCTCCCAGCGGCCCTCGGCGACGCGCTTCTTCACCTGCTCATACAGCTCCGGATAACGCTCCTTGAGGAAGAAATACAGCTGCGGCTGGCTCGACATGAATTTATAGTTCGGGTATTCGTCCATCAGCTTGAGGACCGTCGCGAAGCTGCGGCAGACCTTCTCGCGCGTCTGAGCCACGGTCCACCACCACGCCACGTCAATGTGCGTGTGGCCGATGCAGCTGGCGATCACCTCGTCGTTTCCGGCAAGGTCCGTATACAGCGCCTTGTCGAGATAGCGGCGGGCCTCGTCCACGCTGGCATAGAAGCTGTCGTTATACGGCGTGCGCAGATCCAGCAGGTTGACGGCCTCGTTCAGCACGCGTTCGAGATCGTGGCGGGCCTTGCTGTCCGGATCCAGGCGCGGGAACGCCTGCAGCGGCACGACCATGTCATAATACAGCGCTGTGATCGCCGGATCCACCTCGCGCAGATCCACGATCAGGTTGAACTCCGTGTGCAGAATGCCGGTGTAGGCCTGCATTTCCAGACGGTACTGCGTGCCCGCCTTCGCGCAGCGGTCCAGCAGCACGTCGCGGTGGTTCATGTCGATGCCCTGCGTCACCACGCCGTTGACGAACAGAAGGAACTGCGGGTTTTTCGCGTCGTCCCACTCGTCGATCTGCGTGCAGACGTGCATCCACAGCGGCTTGCCGTCCAGCTCGGGCGGGACGGTCACGTCGGCGCGGAACCAGTAGTGCTTGTCCGGGCCGTACCAGTGCATGGTGCGGCAGTCGAACGGCTCAAACGGAGCGGCGTCCGCGTCCGCGTCCTCCGGGCGCAGGAAGTTGCCCGGCTTGTATACCCAGCTGTCGGTGGGGAATTTCTGCTTGACGGAAAGCTTTTGCAGCTCCGTGCAGATCCCGTTGATGCGTTTGTCAAGAAAGCTCATAGTCTCCATATGCTGATCCCTTTCTCCGGAGTCCGGCTCAGAACGAGTTTGCCTTGATGTAATCGAGCACGCGGTCCACGGTGGTAAACGCCAGGCCGGTGACGGTGTCGGCGCAGCCGTAGTAAACGGCGATGCGGCCGGTCGGCGCGTCCGTCAGCGCCGCGCAGGGGAAGGTCACGTTCGGCACGTCGCCCACGCACTCATACAGCATCTGCGGAGCAAGGATATAATCCTTTCCTCTGGCCTTGACCTTCCACGGCTCGTCGAGATCCAGCAGGGCCGCGCCCATGCGGTACACATAGCCGTTGCAGGTGTTGATCACGCCGTGGTAAATCAGCAGCCAGCCCTCATCCGTCTCGATCGGGCTGGGGCCGGGGCCGATTTTCAGGCTCTGCCACGCGGAGGTGTCGCCCGGGACAGCGCCCATCATGTAGCGGTGACGGCCCCAGTAGACGAGGTCCTCACTCTGACTGACAAAGATATCGCCGAACGGGGTGTGGCCCGTGTCGCTCGGACGGCTCATCATCATATAGCGTCCCTGGATCTTGCGCGGGAACAGAACGCCGTTGCGGTTATACGGGAGGAACGCGTTCTCCAGCTGATGGAAGGTCTTGAAATCCTCCGTCCAGGCCAGGCCGATCGTCGGGCCGTGGTAGCCGTTGCACCAGCTGACGTAGTATTTGCCCTCCATCAGGCAGACGCGCGCGTCATAGCGGTATTCGCGCTTTGTGATCTCCGGGTCGTCGCCCACGATGTGGATCGGCTCGTCGTCGATGATCCAGTGGATGCCGTCCTTGCTGAACCCGGCAAACAGGTCCATGCTGATGGACAGGCTGTCGCAGCGGAACACGCCCGCGAAGCCGTCCTTGTAGGGGACCACCGCGCTGTTGAACACGCTGTTCGAGCGCTTGTTGCCGTCGCGGCCGATGATGGGGTTGCCGTCAAAGCGCCACAGCGGGGTGCGCAGCGTCTCGGGCGGATCCTGCCAGGGGATGTTGGGTAATGCGTTTCCGATAATCTTTGCCATAAAGAACCTCCTTTGGGTCTCAGGGGTGGTCAGTCTCCCACGATCCGCACGACGGGCTCAAACATGCGCTCATGCAGAGCGTCCATCGCGCGCTCGGGGCCGGTTTCGTCCGTCAGCCACAGAGTGTAGCGGTACTCGGTAAAGCCGGACAGATCCAGCTTGAAATTGGTTTCCCAGATGTTGTTCATCAGCCAGCTCCACACCGGGCGATGATTGTCCTCCGGGCGGTTTTCGCACAGGCGGATCGGGTGGTGGGTGAGCTCGCCGAAATAGAACAGCGGGACGTCGTGCGAAGCCAGCAGCACGCCGCCGTCCTCGCCCAGCCAGGCCAGGCCGTCGTCGCTCATGCTGTACTCCATGCCGCCGCCGGGCAGCTGATCCACGCCGGGGCGCATGGTCTCGCGGCCGCCCTTGCGCAGCCACAGCTCGTGACCGGGAAGATCCAGCGTCACCGGCACATAGACGCTCTCGATGTCGGTGGACAGCGTCTTGCCCAGCTCCACGCGCAGATCGATGCGGGGCAGCTCCTCATACAGCTTGAGCACCACGTCGCAGTGAACGCTCCCCACCATGGAGCCGCGCAGGCGCAGCGTGGTGAACACGGGGCCGCGCTCTTCGCAGATCACTTCCTCCAGCACGGCAGGGAACTGCTCCGCGTGCTGTCCCCGGACGTTGCGCCCCAGCAGACGGCGCTCCTGCTCCGCCGGGCAGGGCCCTTCGGCGCGCACCGGCGTGCGTTCATAGACAGGGGTGAAGAACGGCACGCCGTCCCGCACCATCAGCTCGCGTCCGGCGCGCTTGTCATACAGACTGCACAGGCCGCGCCCGACCTCGTATCCAATGCGGAAAAAGCGGTTTTCAAAGCCGTAGGGCAGGCGGTAGGAAACGGGGTCGTAATCGTTCACGATATCGCGCACGCGCTCCGCGCCGACGTAGCACCGGCGGGTGTTCAATCGCTGCGCGGGGGCTTCGGCCCTGTGATACGAATACGATTTCCACTCGCCCGGCGCGAAATCGTCCACAAAGGTGATGCGGCGGCCGCGCGGGTGCGGGCTGACCTGGCAGGCCAGCTCCCGGCCGTCCTCCGCGCGGATGACGGCGGCGGGCAATCCCGCGGGCAGCGTCTCGATGTAGAACTCCACGGCCATCGGGCCGGAAAGCGCGGTCGGGTTCTGCACACGGATGCGGCCCTCGGTCGCGTAATAGCGCAGGATATCGCCCTGCTCCCTCGCGATCCGTCCGAGCATCCGCGCCGCGCCCTCGTGCGCGCGGCTGGCGTAGCCGTTTTTGCGCATGTCGAGGTCGAGCACCATCGACTCATACGGGTTTGTGATGCTGGCCGAATGGCCCCAGGTGTGCTCGGCGTAAAGCAGCAGGCTGTCCTCCGTATCCCGCACCAGAGCGCCGTCCTTCTTGTCCAGCTCCGGAGCCAGGCGGCGGGCCAGCTCATAGCTGCGGCGCGCGCCGAGATAGTGCTTGACGGCATACGGGGTGGAGCCGACGCCATGGGCCCACCAGTCGTTGAGGTCGCCCCGGAAAACCGGCGCGTCCTTCAGCTTCGGAGCAATCTCGCCGTACATCTCCTGCAAACTGACCATGCGCACCCGCACCTTGTCTCCATACCGCTCATGGAAGCCCTCGATCGTGCGCAGGATCAGCGGCTCCGGCGGGGCGTTGTCGCTGAACACGCCGGACACCGACGCGGGAATGAAGTCATATGGATAGCCGTTTTCCTCACACTCGGTCAGGTAATCGTCCAGATTCTTTGCCAGCGCTTCCACGTCGTCCCGCGGCTGCGGATCGCCGCCGAGGCGGTCGAGCATCATGAAATTGACGGTATGGTTGGGGCGCAGGCCGAGCACATTTCCCAGGTTATAATGCTCGCCGTTCCAGACCAGCAGGCGGCGGCCGTCCGCGTTCTCCCAGAAATAGGCGTTCTGGTTCTGCCACAGCGGATACATTCCGTGATGACAGTGAATATTAGTGTATAAAAATTCAATTCCGTTGTCAATCATTGCATCGCGCTGGCCCATGGACAGGCCGTTGATATCGGCGCACATGGCGGTGCGGAGCGTGATGCCGGAATCGGCAAAGCGCTCCTTCCATGCGTGCAGGCGGCGCGAATAGATCCCGCAGTCGAGCAGATCCGTGAAGTTGAGATAGTTGGCCGAAAGGCCGAGCCGCCCCTGCGCGGCCAGCTCCAGGAAGAAACGCTGCTCCTCGGGCGCGGCGCTTTCAAAGAACTGCTCCACGCAGTACAGCGTCTCACAGTTCCAGCGGAAATCCGCGTTTTCCGGTTCCCGCATCAGACGCAGAGCGCTGCGGATATAGTCGGTTTGCAGGTCGATGACATGCTCCTGCAAATCGGTGTAGCCGATATCGGTATGGGAGTGGTGCACGGCGTACACCGTGCGGATGGCGTGCTGCTTCATAGTGAAAACCCCCGTAAATGGGAAATTGGTGAAAAAGGCCGCCGCTGGGCGGGCCGGTGAAAACGCGGATCAAGAAAACCCGCTGGCTTGTGTTTTCTCCTGCCCGCTCTCAGCGGCGGCCTTTCTGTTACAGAGTATGAATAGGAATGCTCAGACAGTTTTCCTTATCCGGCATTGCTGGCCAGGAAAGCGTCGACCTGCTCCTGGCACTGCGCGACGATCTCGTCGAAACCGGCGGCGCGCATCTCGGACATAATCTGAGGAACGATCTCATCGGTGGCACGGGTGCCGGTGAGCAGCTCGCCCTTGTAGCGCTCGTAGACAGCGACACAGTTCGTCAGCTGATCCTTGAAGTTGGTGGTGTCAAGGCTGAAGCCCAGCAGCACGGAAGGAGAAGCGTTCTCGTTGAGTTCCTTCACCTCGTCGTACTGGTTGAAGTCGAAGTCGTCGGTCGGGGTGACGGCGAAGAAGCTGCCCTGGGTGTAGCCGGCCATGGTCCAGTTGGTGTTGTTTCTGTGGACCCACTCTTTGCTGTCGTCGGTGTAATCCCAGTCGTCGCCCTGCACGCCGTAGTACAGCAGGTCACGGACATAGCTGTCGGTGTTGACCAGTTCCAGCAGCTGGAGAGCCTTCTCCGGGTTCGCGCAGTTGGCGGAAATGCAGCTCATGGAGCCGCGCACGGTGTCGTTGGAAACGATCGTCGGGCCAAGCTTCGTAGCGGCAGCCTCAACGCCCATGTTCGGGCCCCAGGTGGTGACGGCGGCGCCGGACCAGCCCTGTGCTACGCTGCACGGCTTGTAGTTGTTCTCCTCAGGCTTCGTGGCAGCATCGGAGTTGATGATGCCGGCCTGATACCACTCATGGAAGGTGTCGAGGGAAGCCTGGATGTCTTCCTGCTCCAGCACGGAAACAACCTTGGCATTCTTGTCGTCATAGCGGACGCCGATCGGCAGCAGGCCGGTGCCCAGGTTATCATACTCGAAAGCAACCCAGGTCGCGCCGTTCTGGTTCATCGGGAAGGAAGCCTCGCCCTTGCTGTCCTTCATGGCGGTCAGGGTCTCGGTGAGGGTGCCCAGATCCTTCATGTCGATGGACTCGGGGATCGTGAAGCCGGTGGATTCCGCCAGCTCCTTGTCCCACACCAGATACTCACTGATGGAGGAGTCCTTGTAGGACGGAACGGCATACAGCTTGCCGCCCACATAGCAGGCCTCCCAGTAATCCTCGGGGATGGAAGCATACAGATCCGGCGTGGCGGTCTGAACCAGCTCGGTGATATCCTTGAACGCGCCGATGGTGATGTCGTTGACATAGGTGTTCATGTTGGTGAACAGGATGTCGTACTCACCGGCGGTGTTGACGATTACGCTGCGGCGGTTGTCCCAGTCGCCCCAGGAAACGATCTGCATATCAAGGTTGACGCCGATCTTCTCCTCCAGATAGGGATTGATCTGCTCGAGCCATGCGTCGTAGTTGCTGGGCTGGCCGTTGCCGACGCTGACCCATTTCAGGGTGACGACCTCACCGGAAGCCGCGTCGCCGCCCGTGGAGGCGGTATCGCCGGTGGAAGCGGTGTCGCCGCCGGTGGAAGCAGCGCCGGAGCTGGCGGGAGCCTGATAACAGGAAGCCAGGCTCATCGTCATGAGCGCTGCCATACTCATTGCAAGAATCTTGTTGAGTTTTTTCATGATGTTTCTCCTTTTTCTATAAAATATAGTTTTAACAGGAAAACCTTGGGAAACCAAAGGGAACAGCGGCCGGGACTCAGCCCTTGACCGCGCCGATCGTCAGACCGGAGATGAAGTACTTCTGGAAGAAGGGATAGGCACAGGCGATCGGCACCACGATGACCACCGCGATAGCCATACGGACCGACTCGGACGGCATGGAGTTGCGGTACTGCTGCAAGCTCAGGCCGGCGGAGGGGTTGTTGGCGATGTAGTCCAGATTCTTCATCATGTTGTTCAGCAGAGCCTGCAGGCTGAGCAGATCCGTCCGGTTGATGTACAAGCTGGACTGGAACCAGTCGTTCCAGTAGCCGAAGGTCAAAAACAGGCCGATGGTAGCGAACACAGGCTTGGAAATCGGAATCACGATGCGGCCGAAGACGGTCAGCTGCGTTGCGCCGTCAATCTTGGCCGACTCGATGATCGAATCGGGAATCGTGGTGCGGAAGAAGGTTTTACAGATGATGACGTTGAAGCTCGACACCGCCAGCGGCAGAACCAAACTCCAGATGGTGTCGTTCAGATGCAGCATGTTCACCATGACCACATAGTTGGCCACCATGCCGCCGTTGAAAATCATCGGGATAAAGACAACCCAGTTGAAGAAGCCGCGCAGACGGTACTGCGGACGGGACAGCACATAACCCATGCTGGTGGTCAGCAGCACGCCGAGCACCGTGCCGATCACCGTGACGGCAATGGACACCAAAAGGGCCTGGAAGATGGTGCCGCGCTCGTTCCAGAGGAACATGTAGGCGCTGTTCGAGAAGGTCTCCGGCCACAGGGCGTAACCATTGAGGCGGATGGATTCCTCGGAGCTGACCGAGATCATGATGACATAAAAGACCGGGAAGATGCAGATGAAAGAGAGAATGACAAAAAGGATGTTGAAAATCGCGTTGGTCGCGGGCTTAATCCGGTTCAGGTGCAGGATGGCCGCGCCGCTGTTCTGACTCTCCTTGCGGGCTCTGCGTTTTTCGGCATTACTCATTTTCGTTCCTCCTCTCCTCTCAGATGATGGCGCTGTCTTCATCGAGCTTGGAGACGATGAAGTTCGTGATCAGGATGGTCACGCAGCAGCAGACCGCCTGGAACAGACCGGCGGCAGCCGTCTGGCCGATGCTGATCTGGCTTTGCAGAGACTGATAGATGAAGGTATCGAAGGTGCTGACGGTATTGTACAGAGAAGCGGGCACTCTCTGCGTCACCTGCCAGAACAGGCCGAAGTCGGAATAGAAAATCTTGCCGATGTTGAGGATGAACATGATGATGATCATCGGCTTGATGGAGGGCAGGGTGATGTATTTCGCCTGCTGCCACTTGGTGGCGCCGTCGAGAATCGCGGCCTCGTAGAGGCTTCCGTCGATGCCGGTGATGCTCGCCAGATACACAACCATGTTGTAGCCCATGGATTTCCAGGTGGACATGAACACCAGAATGAAGGGCCAGTACTGGGGAGCGGAATACCACATCACCTTTTCGCCGCCCAGGCCCATGATAATGCTGTTCGCCAGGCCCTTGTCGGGATTGAGGAACGCGTAGACAAAGTAGCTGACCACGACCCACGACATGAAGTAGGGCAGGAACATCATGGTCTGGTAGCACTTGGACGCGAACTTGGAATACAGCTGGTTGATGATAATGGCCAGCGCGACGGGAAGCACCAGGTTGATGATGATGAACACCAGATTGTACAAAATGGTGTTGCGCAGCAGCAGCCCGAAGGTGTTGCTCGTCAGGAAGAACTTGAAGTTGTCAAAGCCGGCCCAATCGCTGTGGAACAGGCTGTACAGAAATCCCTGTCCGGGGGAAAGCTTGAAATTCTTGAACGCGATAATCAGGCCGAACATCGGCAGATAGCAGAACACCACGAACCATACAGTGGCAGGCAGACCAAGCAGGGTGAGCTCGGTGTCGTCGCGGGACCAGCGCTTGCGCTTCGGCTGATGGGGGCTTGCGGGCTTCTCCTTATTCATGAGCGCGCTCCTTTCAACAACCTGTGCGGCCTTGATGTTAAATGAATTTAATACGAGTTAACAAAATGAAACCGACAGTTGTTTTTATTTGTTAACCTAACACTAACACTATTTGCACAATTTGTCAACTGCAAAACCAAATCATTTTTTAGTTCTGTCACCTATCGTGTAAAAATATTTTTTAGCCTTGAAAAAATATGGTTTAATTGCTCAAAAAGCCTTTTGGTCAGCAAAAAACGCAAAATGACAAATGTTAACAAATGTTAACAAGGATATTGCCTTTTTTCTCCTAAAGCAGTATAATAGAAACGTCCCCTTTTCTCTCCCTCAAAAAAGGAAAAGAGACAAGATGAAACCAATTGGACGGAGGTCGCCACCCATGTGCAAACCAACCATGCAGGATATTGCAGACGCTTTGTCCACATCCCGCGTTTCCGTATGGAAAGTATTGAACAACCGCCCCGGCGTCTCGGATCTTCTGCGCCATCAAATCTGGGAAAAAGCCCGGGAGCTCGGTTATCTGCCGCCCGAATCCCCCTCCTCCGCCGTGCCGGAAACGATCCACCGGCGCAGTGTGGCCGTGGCGGTCTGCCGCCCGGAATCCTCCCTGTTCTGGATGAAGATCATCCATCAGATGGCCAAGGATCTCTCCTCCCGCGGTGTTAACTTGATGTATACTTATTTACCCACTTCCTGGAAGGAAGGCTATTCCCTTCCCTCCAGCCTGTCCGACGGATCGGTGGAGGGCGTGGTGGTGCTCAACGTGTACGCCCCGCCCATTTTGCAGCTTCTGGCCGATCTCCCTCTGCCGAAGGTCTATCTGGATACCATCCCTTCGCTGCCGTTCGGGGAGCTGGACGGCGATCTTCTGCTGATCGAAGGGCGCGGGCCGATCCATGAAATCACCGGCCGCCTGCTGGACAGGGGCTATGCCCGGCTGGGATTTCTGGGCGACGTCGGCTACGCGCAGACCAACACCGACCGTTACCAGGGCTTTCTGGACGCCTTCTCCGAGCGCGGTCTGACCCCGGATCCCGCGCTGTGCCTCACCGGATCGCTGGGACTGCGCACGCACTATGAGGAGATCAGCCAGTTCCTCGAAAATCTTCCCTCTCTGCCGGACGGCTTCGTCTGCGTCAGCGATTACATCGCCCACTTTATCCAGCGCTATTTTGAGGAGCACGGCAGCGATCCCGAGGGGCGCATCGTGCTGACGGGCTTCGACAACAACGCTGAGTACCTCAACGTTGCCAAGCGCATCACTACCGTGGATGTGCGCCCCAAAACGCTCGGCGCGCGTCTGGCCAGCAAAATTCTGTTCCTGCTGGAGCATCCCGGCGTGGCGCAGGAAATCAGCTATGTGCGCTCGGACGTTCTGTTCCGCGGCACGCTGGCGGACGACGCATAAGTTCCTTTATGACAAAGAAGGAGGTTCTCGCCAAATACGATCCCTCCTTCCGCGCCCGCTGCGAAACCTGCTGAACCCATCCACACAAAAAAACCGGGAGCTTTCGAGCTGCAAAACTCGAAAGCTCCCGGTTTTCTGTTGGATGCATGTCTGTTTTTTCGCCGGTCAGTTCACCCGGTTGATGGTTTTTCCCTCCAGGAAGCTGCGCAGATTCTCCACGGCCATATCCATGAGACGGATCCGGCAGTCCTTCGGCGCCCATGCGATATGCGGCGTGATGATGCAGTTCTCCGCGCCGAGGAGCGGGTTCTGTTCCGAAACCGGCTCCACCGAAACCACATCGACGCCCGCCGCGTACAGCTTGCCTGTTTTCAGCGCGGCGGCGACGGCCGCTTCATCCAGCAGCCCGCCGCGCGAGGTGTTGAGGAGGATCGCCCCGTCCTTCATCTGACGCAAGGCTTCCTCGTTGATCAGTTTTTCGCTCTCCGCGTTCAGCGGGCAGTGCAGCGATACCACGTCGGACTGGGCCAAAAGCTCCGGCAGGGAGACAAATTCCACGACTCCGTCCCCCGTCTCCGGCATATGGCGGCTGTAGGCAAGCACCTTCATGCCGAAGGCCGACGCAATCTTCGCCGTCGCCTTGCCGATTCGGCCATAACCGACAATCCCCATCGTTTTCCCCATAAGCTCGATCAGAGGGAAATCCCAGAAACAGAAATCAATGCTGCTGCTCCATTTTCCGGCATGCACCGCGTCGCTGTGATGCCCGGCATGATGGCAGATTTCCAGCAGGAGCGCAAAGGTAAGCTGCGCCACGCTCTCCGCGCAGTAGGACGGGATGTTGCAAACGGGGATCTCCCGCTCCGCCGCCGCGGCCGTGTCCACAATGTTGTAGCCGGTGGCCAGCACGCCGATGTATTGCACCGACGGGCAGAGCGCGAGCGTCTCCGCCGTCAGCGGCGTTTTGTTTGTGATGACCGCTTCCGCGTTCCCGATCCGCTCCACAATCACCGCCGGATCGTGCGGCGTGCGATCGTAGATCCGAACCTCGCCCAGCTTCTCAAAGCCTTCCCAGCTCAGGTCGCCGGGATTCTCCGTGTATCCATCCAAAATGACAATTTTCATGGCTGATTCTCCCTTTCTCCCTTCCGTTCCCCTGAGAAAGCTTCGGCACGCGTCCAGTTTTTCTCTCATGAAGGGAAGGTACATCCGTTTGGATGATACCACAAAACTCCCCCGATTGTCCATAGCCCCGCCCACAGCCCGCGCGGCGGAGCGAAAAAAGCTGGCCCGGCAGCGAGGATAGTCTGATTGCAAACGCAAACAAAAAAATCCGCTGTCCCTTGCGGAACAGCGGATTTTTCGGGCTTTTTTGAAAAATGGGGGGTGAACTTACTTCAGCTCAACCTCAGCGCCAGCCTCGGTCAGCTTAGCCTTCATGGCCTCGGCGTCGTCCTTGGAAACGCCTTCCTTGACCGGCTTCGGAGCCTCGTCAACAACAGCCTTGGCTTCCTTCAGGCCCAGGCCGGTCAGCTCGCGGACAACCTTGATGACCTGGATCTTGTTGGCGCCAGCGGACTTCAGGATTACGTCGAACTCGGTCTTCTCCTCAGCAGCCGGAGCAGCAGCAGCGGCCGGAGCAGCAGCAACAGCAACCGGAGCAGCGGCGGAAACGCCGAACTCTTCCTCGAGAGCCTTAACGAGCTCGGAGAGCTCGAGAACGGTCAGGGACTTAACATCTTCAATCAGCTTAACAACCTTATCAGACATGGCTGGAAACCTCCGTTATTTTAAAATTTTTAAAGGAATGATACTTTTGTGCGGGCTGCGTGAGGCTTATGCCTGCGCGCCCTGCTTCTCTGCGATGGCGTTGAGCGCGACCACCAGACCCTTGAGCGTGCCGTTGAGCACGGTGACAAAGCCGGTAATCGGAGCGTTCAAGCCGCCCAGAGCCTTGGCCACGAGGACCTCCTTCGGCGGGAGCTCTGCCAGCTCCTTGACGCCGTTGGCGTCGAGGACGTTACCGTCGACAAAGCCTGCCTTGAGCTCGAAGTTCTTATTCTTCTCCGCAAACTCGGAGAGGATCTTCGCGCTGGCGACATAGTCCTCCTTATTGTACGCGATGGCGGTGGTGCCCTCCAGGACATGGTCAAGGCCCGTGATACCCGCATCCTCAAGCGCGCGCTTGAGCATCGTGTTCTTGACAACCTTATAGGTGCTGCCGGCTTCGCGAAGCTGCTTACGCAGCTTGGTGTCGTCCGCGACGTTGATGCCCTTGTAGTTGACAATCACGCCGGTGCAGGACTCCTTCAAAGCGGCGGACAGCTCGGCTACCTGCTGCTTTTTCTGTTCCAGAATTTTCTCGCTAGGCAATTTGTTTCACCTCCACATACAGGAATCAATCCCATCGGATTTTGGGATGACGCAATCAAAAAAGCCCTTCCCACATACCGCGGGAAGGGCGTAAGAAACCAAAGCAATGATTCTCGTCGCTCTATCCTCGGCAGGCTGGGAAAACCCGATTACGCATACTGCGCCTGCTGTCTTTGAATAAAACAGCTTGATTATTATATCACAGGCAGATGCGCCTGTCAAGGGGATCGGACGAAAATCAGCCGACCTTGCTGGGGTTGATGCGCACGCCGGGGCCCATGGTGGAGGCGACGACGCAGGAACGGATATACTGGCCCTTGCTGGCGGCGGGCTTGGCCTTCACGATAGCGCCGAGCAGAGCGTCGAAGTTCTCCTGCAGCTTCTCGGTGCCGAAGGAAACCTTGCCGATGACGCAGTGGATGATGTTGGTCTTGTCGAGACGATACTCGATCTTACCGGCCTTCGCGTCGGCAATTGCCTTGCCGATCTCGCGGGTCACGGTGCCGGCCTTCGGGTTCGGCATCAGGCCGCGGGGACCGAGGACCTTACCGAGACGGCCAACCAGGCCCATCATGTCCGGGGTGGTGATGAGGACGTCGAAATCCATCCAGTTTTCATTCTGGATCTTCTGGATCATGTCCTCCGCGCCGACAAACTCAGCGCCTGCGGCCTCGGCGTCCTTCGCGGCGTCGCCCTTGCAGATCGCGAGGACGCGCACCGTTTTGCCGGTGCCGTTGGGCAGGACGATAGCGCCGCGGACCTGCTGGTCAGCGTGGCGGCTGTCGACGCCCAGCTTCACATGCACCTCAACCGTCTCGTCAAACTTGGCGGTGCCGGTCTTGACGCACAGGTCGAGGGCCTCATTCACATCGTACAGCTTGCTGCGGTCGATGAGCTTTGCGCCATCGACATATTTCTTACCGTGTTTCATTGGTTTTCCTCCCTATAAGTGGTAAATCGGATTTGGTGTTCCTCCCACCCGGGTGATCAATCTACGACTTCGATGCCCATGCTGCGAGCCGTACCGGCGATCATGCTCATCGCGGTCTCGATGGTCGCGGCGTTGAGGTCGGGCATCTTCTGTTCGGCAATTTTCTTGACCTGCTCACGGGTAATCTTAGCAACCTTCGTCTTGTTCGGCGCACCGGAGCCGCTCTCAATGCCGCATGCCTTCTTGATCAGGACAGCAGCCGGAGGGGTCTTGGTGATGAACGTGAAGGAACGATCCGCGTAGACGGTAATCACCACGGGGATGATAAGTCCCGCGTCGTTCTTCGTGCGCTCGTTGAATTCCTTCGTGAACGCCATGATGTTGACGCCGTGCTGGCCGAGTGCCGGTCCAACAGGGGGCGCCGGGGTAGCTTTTCCTGCAGGTATCTGAAGCTTGATAAAGCCCGTTACCTTCTGAGCCATTTTTCTGCACCTCCAAAATTCGTGGTAGCTGGCGGAGCGGGCCGCGTAAGGATTGTGCCCGTTCCTCCCACAAGGGGATGAAGCCCCTCTCTCTAATACAGCGGATTTCCCGCGATATTATGCGAACAATAAAATCATTCGACCGGTTCGGCCTGATCCAGTTCGAGCTCGACGGGAGTTTCCCTGCCGAACATCGACACGGTCACGCGCACACGGTTCTTTTCGGAGTCGATCTCCGTGACGGTTCCGACAAAGCCCTCGAGCGGGCCGCCGGTGATGTGGACGCTGTCGCCCACGCCGTAGGAAACCTCCACCTGCTTGGTCTCCACGCCGAGCTTTGCCACTTCCTCATCGGTCAGCGGGATCGGCTTGGAGGACGGGCCGACAAAGCCTGTGCAGCCGCGGATGTTGCGCACCACATACCAGGATTCGTCGGTCAGGATCATTTTTACCAGTACATATCCGGGGAAAATTTTCCGCTCCACTTCACGCTTCTTGTTGTCCTTGATCTCGGTGACGGTTTCCGTCGGCACCTTGATCTCCGGAATCAGATCGTGCAGGTTACGGTTTTCCACGGTTTTTTCGAGGTTTGACGCGACCTTGTTTTCGTACCCCGAATAGGTGTGGACAACATACCACTTTGCTTCCTCAGGCATTTTCACCCCTCCGCTCTGTCTGTACGCATGCAGGCGATCAGACGTTCATGACAAGGCCGAGCAGGGCGAGGAAAATGGAGTCGAGACCGGAAATGAAAATTCCGCTGATGATGATGGCCACCAGCACGACGCCGGTATTCTTGAACACCGACTTCGGAGTGGGCCACACGATCTTTTTGATCTCGCTCTTGACATCGCGGAAAAATTTCCCGGCGTTCTTGACCGAGGCGGAGAACTTGCCGGGCTTCTTGTCCTTTTTCTCAGGAGAAGCCTTTTTCTCCGGCGCGATCTTCTTCTCAGTGTCAGCCATTCGCTTTTCCCTCCGTCCGGATTACTTCGTCTCTCTGTGAAGCGTGTGCTTTCTGCAGAAACGGCAGTACTTGTTCATCTCAAGACGGTCCGGATCGTTCTTCTTGTTCTTCTTGGTGTTGTAGTTGCGCTGTTTGCACTCTGTGCAGGCCATTACGACTTTCACTCTCATGTGACGGCACCTCCCGTGATACGGAAAAATTTTCAGGAAGCGGTTGCTTCCCGGGCTCCTCTGCGGAGCCTTCAGCCTCCCTCGAAATGGGCGCAAAAAAAGAACCCCCATCTGAGGTAGTAACATCATAGCACACCCCAGCACGCCCTGTCAAGCGATTTTCCCCGTCATTTCGCCGGTTTTTCGGCGTTTGCCGCTTTTCTCTCTTTTCTTTTTTCTGTCATTTTGTTTTGATTTTTTCTTTGTCGCTTCTTTTCCGCACTTAGCTGCTGAACTTTGATTTTCCGGATAACACCCAGCCGCTGAACTTTGATTTTCCGGATAACACTCAGCCGCTGAACTTTGATTTTCCGGTTCGCAAGAGCCGCAAAATTGAAGTTCAGTCTGCGAACCGCCGCAGGCGGGGCGCAAGTCGCTCCGGCCGCGACGGGCCCCTACTTTCTTTGCGAAAAGAAAGTAGGCAAAGATTCGCGAGGGGCTTTGCCCCTTCGAACCCCACGCTTTGTTTTCTACGTTGGTTTGCCGCCCCCTCTCCCCCGTCACGGCCGGC
>DVGZ01000010.1 GCA_018712435.1 Candidatus Caccousia avicola | reverse complement strand
CAAAAGCTGATGTTCATTTAAATCCATTATAGCAGGAGTCGTGTACCTTCACAATATTCCCTGATTGCGGTTTCTGTATGGGCTGCTATTTTGCTTTCTTTTGGTTTATTCAATTCCTCACAAATCACTCGATACACAAAACTTTGTTGCAGACAAAAGCTCTCCTCTTTTGACCAAAATATCCACTGTCCTTTTAGCGGATTTTCCTCTTGACGGGATAGGAAAATCCCGTATAATAAAATTAGAATCATTCTAAAATAGTGTTGGGTGCTATGACGAAATATGGAACAAAAATTTTGGAAATCGTAAGCGCCTCCCGCAGTCATATGACGGCTGAGGAAATTTTCCATGCCCTGCGGCAAACCTATCCCACGGTAGTGCTGGCCACCGTATACAACAACCTCAACCGTCTGTGGCAGGAGGACCTGATCCGCAAGGTATCAGTGGAGGGAATGCCGGATCGGTACGACCGGATTCAACGCCACGACCATCTGGTGTGTAAAAGCTGCGGCAGACTGCTGGACGTTGACCTGGGAGATCTGACTGCACAGCTGGAAGAAAAGGCGGGGATTTCTATTTTATCCTACGATCTGAAACTCACTTATTTATGTGAGGAATGCAGAAAGTAAATTTCAACGAAAGGGATGTGAGGAAACTGAATCATCTGCCATTGTCTGTCCGCGTCGCCATCGAGGCGGACAATCCCAGCATTGTGCGCTGGGAAGAGAAATGCATCCGCTGCGGGATGTGCAAAGAAGCCTGTACCAACCTGATGGGGGTACATGGAACCTACACACTGGAAGAGACCGGGGGAAAGGCTGTATGTATCTACTGCGGCCAGTGCGCCAATGTCTGTCCGGTGGACAGCATCACCGAGCGGGATGAAACCGCCGCGGTGCAGAAGGCCATTGCCGATCCCGACAAGGTGGTGGTCGTCAGTACCTCTCCCTCCGTCCGGGCCGCTCTGGGTGAGGAGTTCGGCATGGAGCCGGGCGCCTTTGTGGAGGGAAAAATGGTAGCATTGCTGCGGGCCCTTGGCGCTGACTATGTGCTGGACACCAACTTTGCCGCTGATTTGACCATTGTGGAGGAAGCCAGCGAGCTGATCCGCCGCATTACGGAGAAGGATCGTCCCCTGCCCCAGTTCACCAGCTGCTGCCCCGGCTGGGTGCACTTTGCGGAAATGTACGCCCCCGAGCTGCTTCCCCACCTGTCCACCGCCAAAAGCCCCATCGGGATGCAGGGACCCACGGTGAAAACCTACTTTGCCAAAAAAATGGAGCTGGATCCCCGGCAGATCGTCCATGTGGCTCTGACCCCCTGCACCGCCAAAAAGTTTGAAATCCGGCGGGAGGAAATGCACGCCGCCGCCGATTACCACGGTGTGGAAGGGATGCGGGACACGGATCAGGTGATCACTACCCGGGAGCTTGCCCGGTGGGCCAAGGCCGCCGGAATCGACTGGAACGCCTTAGAGGACTCCGCCTACGATTCCCTCATGGGCAAGGCCTCCGGTGCCGGCGTCATCTTCGGCAATACCGGCGGTGTGATGGAAGCAGCGCTGCGCACGGCCTACTCGTACCTGACGGGGAAGGAAGCTCCGGAAGCGCTGCTGCAGCTCACTCCTGTCCGTGGCTATGAAGGGGTGCGCGAAGCCCAGGTCGAAATCGGCGATCTTTCGCTGCGGGTAGCCGTGGTCTACGGCACGGCCAATGCCAGAACCTTCCTCCAGCGGATGCGGGAGAACGGCAAGCAGTATCACTTTGTGGAAGTCATGGCCTGCCCCGGCGGATGCATCGGCGGCGGCGGACAGCCCAAGGATCTGATGAAGAACGCCGACGAGACCCGCAAGAGCCGCATTGCCGCTCTCTATCAGCGGGACGGCTCCATGACTCTCCGTACCAGTCACGAAAACCCTGAGATCAAAGAAGTATACGAGACCTTCTACGGCCAGCCCCTCAGTGAACTGGCGGAACAGATGCTCCATACCACCTATCAGGATCGAAGCGAACTCATGCATCAAAAAGGGAGAAAGTCTATGAAAAAATGGAAATGTAAGGTTTGCGGATACATTCATGAAGGCGACAGCGCCCCGGAGTCCTGCCCCATCTGCAAGCAGCCCGCCTCTTCCTTCGAGCTGATGGAGGAAGCTCCCGCTCAGACTGGCAATAAGTATGCCGGTACCCAGACCGAAAAGAATCTGGAGGCCGCCTTTGCCGGTGAGTCCCAGGCCCGAAACAAGTACACCTACTTCTCCTCCGTGGCTCAGAATGAGGGCTATGAGCAGATCGCCGCGCTTTTCTTGCAGACCGCGGAGAATGAGAAGGCCCATGCGAGAATGTGGTTTGAGGAGCTGCACGGTGTGGGAAACACCGCTGAAAATCTTCTTCACGCCGCCGAGGGGGAAAACTACGAGTGGACGGACATGTACGACGGCTTTGCAAAGACCGCCGAGGAGGAGGGCTTCCCGGAGCTTGCCGCCAAATTCCGGCTGGTGGCCGCCATCGAGAAGCGGCACGAGGAGCGCTACCGCGCCCTGCTGCGCAATGTGGAGACCGCGCAGGTCTTTGAAAAGAGCGAGGTCAAGGTGTGGGAGTGCCGCAACTGCGGCCACATTGTGGTAGGCACCGCCGCTCCGGAGGTTTGCCCCACCTGTCTCTACGCCAAGAGCTTCTTTGAAATCCACAGCGACAACTATTGATTCCGTAACCAAAAGGGGGATTTTCCAAGTGGAAAATCCCCCTCAGCCTGTAGAAAAACCTGCTCCGGCAATTAAGCCAGAGCAGGTTTTTCTACAGGCTGAGCGGTTTGCAGGTGCTTGAGCAGCTGCAAACCGCGGAAAAAACCGAAGCTTTGCCGGTGGTCCTTTTCACCTCCGACGCCAAAAAGGAGGACGTGCTCCACGCGGTGAAAAAGGGGGCGGCCGATTTCCTGATCAAACCGTTCAACCCCCTGACCGCGCAGGAACGCGTGTGCGCGGTGGTGCATGCGGCGTGGCCCGCCGGGTCAGGCTTACGATGTTTTCGCAATGGTGCGTCCACGGGAACATATCCACGGGCTGGGCGCGTTCGGCGCGGTAGCCGTGGGATGTGAGGTACGCGAGATCGCGCGCCTGCGTCTCCGGGTTGCACGAGATATAGACAACGCGCGAGGGAGCGGCCTGACAGACAGCGGCGAGAAATTCGCGGCTGCTGCCCGCGCGCGGCGGATCCATCAGCACCACGTCGATCTTCTCTCCCGCTTCGGCGGTCTCCCGCAGAAATTCTCCGGCGTCCCCGGCATAAAAGCGCGCGTTTTTCACGCCGTTGCGCCGGGCGTTCTCAGCGGCGTCACGGGTGGCGGCGGGGTTCAGCTCCACGCCGATCACCTTGCCCGCCTTTGCGCTTGCGGCCAGGCCGATCGTCCCCACGCCGCAGTAGGCGTCGAGCACCGTTTCCGTACCGGTGAGCTGCGCCATCTCGATCGCGGCGCGGTACAGACGCTCCGTCTGCACCGGGTTCACCTGATAGAACGACGAAGCCGAAATGCGGAACCGAAGTCCGCACAGCTCGTCCTCGATCGTGCCGGGACCGTACAGCGTCTGCTCCTCGTCCCCCAGCACCATGCTGGTGCGCTTGCGGTTGACGTTGAGCACGACCGTTGTGATCTCCGGGTGCAGCTTGAGGAGCGCTCGGATGAAATTGTTCTTCGCGGGCAGCACGGGCGTACCGGTGACGAGAGCGACCAGATACTGGCCCGTCACGTAGCCCCGGCGCACCAGCACATGGCGCAGCACGCCGCGCTGGGTGTCCTCATTGTACGGCACGATATGGAATTTCGGCAAAAGGGCGAGGATATCCGCGATGATCCGCCCGGCGTTCTCATCCTCAATCCGGCAGTGCTCCACCGGGATGATGTGATGCGTGCTCGACTGGTAGATCCCGCAGACAAATTTCCCGCGCACCACGCCGAAGGCCGCCTGCACCTTGCAGCGGTAGTGATACGGCTCGTCCATCCCCAAAATGGGCGCGACGGAGCAGAACCGGCCGATCAGCCGCTCCATGAGCCGCTGCTTCCACCGGAGCTGATCCGGGTATTCGAGATTTTGAAGCTGACAGCCGCCACATTTGCGCGAATAGGGGCACCGCTCGCTCCGGGGGCGCTGCACGGCAAACCCGGCGGCAGGCTGGCGCTGCTCCCGCGCGGCAGCCGGGGTCCCGCTACGCCTGTCCGTCCCCGACGCCGGGGACGGCTTTTGCCCGGAACGCCCGGCGTGTTCCGGCCTGCGGGCGCTGTGGGCGGCGGGCTTGCGGCGGGCAGGCTTTTTCCCTTCAGCCTGTTTTCTCATCTCAGCCCTTTACGGCGACAGCCTCGGCCTCAAAGAGCGCGCCCTTGGGCAGAGCGGCCACCTGCACGCAGGAGCGGGCCGGGAAGTTGGAGGTGAAGAAGCGGGCGTACACCTCGTTGACGGCGGCGAAATCGTTCATGTCCGCGAGAAACACCGTGGTTTTCACCACATCGCTGTAATCCATCCCGGCGGTTTTCAGGATCTCCCCGAGATTCTTCAGGCCCTGCTCCGCCTGCTCCGTGACGGAAGCGGCAAGCGCGCCTGTGGCCGGATCCAGACCGAGCTGGCCGGAAATATAGAGCGTATTGCCCGCGAGAACAGCGTGCGAATACGGGCCGAGGGCGGCGGGTGCGTTCTGTGCGGCGATTACTTTGTTGCTCATGGTAAAACTCCTCCTGACAATGTTTTTCTTTCTATTATAGCATCTCCCCCGCACGTCCGCAATGCGCGGACGCAAAAAGCCCCTGAGCCGCGCCTTTTCCGGCATGGATCCCAGAGGCTGATTGTGTTACGCCTTTTCGCAGGCGGCGGTGCGGCTGTTGATTTCCGCGAAAATCTTCATGTCAAATTTCGGCTTGCGATCATAGGTATACAGGCCGTTGGTCTCCTGCTCCACATCGTACAGCTGCGTATAGCAGAAGCCGAACATATTCGGATTGTCCAGCAGTGCATCCGTCAGGCCACGATAACGGGAGACAAACTCCTCCTCCGTCTGCGGGCCCTGTCCATAGCCCCAGGCCTTTTCGACATCCCCGCCGGGATTCCACTTGATGCCGCCGTACTCGCTGACGAACATCGGCAGGCCCTTCGTGTACTGCTGGCGGCCCTTGTCCCGCTGGACATCGTAGAAGTCCCCGCCCGTGCGGAAGGCTTCGTAATGCTCCGCGAACACGGCCGGATCCTGCTCGTAATCGTGCACGTCGTAAATATCGGTGACCACATGATAGTTGCCGCTCGTGTCGATGCAGGGACGCGTCGGGTCAAGCAGCTTGGTGATTCGGTAAATCATGGCGAGCGTCGCGTCGATCTGCTTTCTGCGGTCGCGGTCCCATGTCTCGTTGAACGGGCACCAGCCCACAATCGCCGGATGGTTGAAGTCGCGCGTCACCGCGTCGAGCCACTCGGTCTGGAACGTCTCCAGCGCCGCCGGTTCGGCCAGATCCAGGCCCCAGTTGGCCATTTCGCCCCAGGCCAGATAGCCGAGACGGTCGCAGTGATAGAGGAAGCGCGGCTCAAACACCTTCTCATGCAGACGCGCGCCGTTGAAACCCGCCGCAAGGCTCAGCTCGATGTCGCGCACCAGCGCGGCCTCGTCGGGAGCGGTGTAAATGCCGTCCGGATAGAAGCCCTGATCCAGCACCAGACGCTGGAACACCGGCCGTCCGTTGAGCAAAACGCGCATGCCGTCGATGCGCACCTCGCGCAGACCGGCATAGCTCTTCACCTCGTCCTCTCCGAAGCGGAGGGTCAGATCGTAGAGATTGCCCTGTCCCGCGTCCCAGAGATGCGTTTCCGTGAGCGCCAGCGTCACGCAGGCCGTGCCGTTCTCGGCACGCACGCAGGCTTCCCCGCAGGGACGTCCCTCAAACGAAGCCTGCACGGAAAACTCTCCCGCTCCGCACAGCTGCGCCTGCACCGTCAGTGTTCCGGCGGCAATGTTCGGGAAATACTGGACGGACTTGATGTAGGAAAGCGGCACAAACTCCAGCCAAACCGTCTGCCAGATGCCGGTGGTGCGAGTGTAGTCGCAGTCGTGGGAATAGAAAAGCTCGCTCTGCTTGCCGTGCGGCTGCGCGCCGTGACGGTTGTCGTCGGCGGCGTAAACGGTCAGGCGGTTTTCGCCCTCCGCGCACAGTTCCGTGATATCATAGCAAAACGACGTGTAGCCGCCGCGGTGCGTACCCGCCGGCTTCCCGTTCACAAACACGCGGGATTCATAGTCGACCGCGCCGAAATGCAGCAGCACGCGCCCGGCCAGCTGCTCCTTCGTCACGGAGAACGTGCGCAGATACCACACAGCGGGGATAAAATCCTTATATCCGATGCCGCTCAGATCGCTTTCCGGGCAGAACGGGACGGTGATCGTCCGGTCGAGCGTTTCGCGCTCCTCAAACCGGCGGTCCAGTCCGCTCACGCCAAAATCAAAGGCAAACTGCCATTCGCCATTTAAATTTTCCCAGTTCTTCCGCTCAAATTGCGGCTGGGGATGTTCCGGTCTTGGAATTCTGTTCTCCATTGCCTGCTCCTCCTTGGTCGCACAACGATTCCGGGCGCATCCGCGCCCCTTGATTTCTGCCCTTAGTATACCACCGCGCACAGACTGTGCCAATACAGAAAAAATGCAGCAAAGTGAGGATTTCACGCATGAGGGAAAAGCTTATCAGCTTCCCGCCGCCTGGAAACGGCGCGCCTGCTGCTGCGCGGCACCGCCCTGCCCGTGCGGGAGATCGCCTTCCGTCTGTGCTTTTCGGACGAGCATTATTTTTCCTCCCTCTTCCGCCGCAAGACGGGGCAAACCCCTTCGGCATACCGCCGGGATCCCGACAGAAAAATTTTGTTAAAAACGGTGGGATCCTCTTGACTTGGAGTGCACTCCATATCTTATACTGAAAGCATCACAACAGCAAAAGAGGTCGGACAACGCATGACGGTAACAAAAACCATCGAAGGAAAAACATTTGACGAGGAGCGCGCGCTGTATCATCTGATGAACACGCGCGTGGAGCGCTGCACGTTCGCGGGCCCGGCGGACGGCGAATCCGCTCTGAAGGAGCCGCGCGAGGTGGAGGTGGCGGACTGCCATTTCTCCCTGCGCTACCCGCTGTGGCACGCAAAAGGCTTTTCGCTCTCCTCCTCCGTGCTCGACGGCGGCACCCGCGCGCCGATCTGGTACGCATCCGAGGGCGTGATCGACGGCTGCACGATCGAGGGCGTGAAATGCCTGCGCGAGTGCGGCAACATCCGGGTGCAGAACTGCCGGATCACCTCCCCGGAATTCGGCTGGAAATGCCGCGGCCTTGCCCTGCGGGACAACGTGATTACATCGGAATATTTCCTGCTCGACAGCAGCGGAATTGAGATTGAAACTCTGGAGCTGCACGGCAAATATTCCTTCCAGTACACAAACGGTGTGCACATCAGCCATTCCAACCTGGACACCAAGGACGCGTTCTGGCACAGCTGCGGCGTCACGGTGGAGGACAGCATCGTGCGCGGCGAATACCTCGGCTGGTTTTCGCAGAACCTCACGCTCATCCGCTGCCACATCATCGGCACCCAGCCGCTGTGCTACTGCGAAAACCTGCGCCTCATTGACTGCACGATGGAGGGCACGGATCTCTCGTTTGAGTATTCCAACGTTCACGCCACCGTCAACGGCCGCATCGAATCGGTGCGCAGCCCGCGCTCCGGCGTGATTGAGGCGGACGAGATCGGGGAAATCCTCCACGACGCCGACGTGATGGAATCCAAGTGCGAAATTAAAATCCGGTGAATGGAGAGAGCGCGCGACTTGCTCGCCGCAAGTGTGATATAATAACAGAAAAGCAGCGGGCAGGTGAATTTGATGGCTGTTCAAAATCCTCTTTATCTGGAAGCGTCTTCGGCAGATTATAAAGAAGCATTGGAAGAAAAGAAGCCGCGCAGCTGGCTCAAATCTATTTCCGCTTTTGCCAATACGTTTGGTGGGCGCTTGATTTTCGGCGTACAAAATGAGCCTCGCGCTGTGGTGGGACTTTCCGATCCGCAGCATGTGATCAGCAAGCTGTCAGAACTGATCCAGAGCCGGATCGATCCCGCGCCGCACTATCGCGCCTATGAAATGAAGATCGAAGGCAAAAGCTGTGTGGTTTGCGAAGTACAGAACGGACCAGCCTACCCTTATTACTATGCGGCGGACGGTGTTCATGTCGCTTATCTGCGTCACGGAGATCAATCGGTGGAAGCAACCTCCCGGGAGCTCAATGAGTTAATCCTGAAAGGTATGAACCAAACCTTTGACGCCCTGCCCAGCACATACAATCTGGGAGATGTGAGCTTCACACTGCTGGCGGCTACCTTCAAACAGCGTACCAAAGAGGAGTTTGATTTATCCAAGGATCTGTTTTCAACCGGATTGATCACGGAAGGTGGTCAGATAACGAATGGAGGCCTTCTACTTTGTGATCAGGGTGTTCTGAGACAATCCCGGATTTTCTGCACTCGTTGGAAAGGCAATTACAAAGGGAATGTGGATGAGGATGCGCTGGATGACAAAGAATTTGAGAGCGCAAGCCTTATCACACTGCTGCAAAATGCGGAGGATTTTGTCCGTGTCAATATGAAAAACCCATGGAGTATTCGGGGAATGGTTCGCGAAGAACGCAGTGATTACCCCTACAAAGCAGTGCGAGAGGTTTTGGTGAACGCACTGATTCACCGTGATTATCAGATTTTAGGATCTGAGATCCATGTGGACATTTTTGATAATCGGATGGAAATCTCTTCCCCTGGAGGGATGATCAACGGAAAGCGAATCCAGGATATGAACCTCCATCATATTCCCTCCATGCGGCGCAATCAAGTCATTTCCGATGTATTTGCCAGGCTGGATTTTATGGAGCGCAGAGGCAGCGGGATCGATCGGATTTTAAATTCCTATCTGGAAGTGACACAAAAGCCGGATTTTTATTCAGACACCGACTTTTTTCTCGTGACACTTCCCAATCGAAGCATCGCCGTACCTGCGCAGCTTACTTTGGAAGATATGGATTTTTCGGAAGAAAACTTCGCGACTTCTCCGAGAAACTTCGCGACTTTTCCGGAAAACTTCGCGACTTCTCCGGAAAACTTCGCGAGCCAACAGTACAAAAAGCTTCAGGATATGGAAAGAAAGAAGTTTCAAGATTCCTTAAAACCACTTCCCCTAAACAAGAAAACGAAAAGCCGTGTGGAAGCACTGTTCTATCGATATGGCTATGAATACTCTTTCCATTCCAACAATGCCGCGGATGTTTTTGGTATCAAACAATCAGCCGCAACCTATATTTTAAGAAAGCTGCGTGAAGCCGATATCATACAATCTCCTCAATATGGCCTGTATCAGTTTAAAAGAAAATGATTTTTATCTATTGGAGTATTTCCACGACGCCGTCAACGGCCGCATCGAATCGGTGCGCAGCCCGCGTTCCTGCGTGATTGAAGCGGACGAGATCGGGGAAATTCTCCACGACGCCGACGTGATGGAATATAAGTGCGAAATCAAAATACGGTGAATGGAATAAGAAAAACAGCCTCCCTGACGGCGATACTGTGCCGCAAGGAGGCTGTTTGTTTATATGAAACTATTCTTTTTTAATTGCTCCCCGTGTTGAAGAAGGGGGCGAGAGCGGCGGCGACGCCGCTGACGGGCATCGTTTGCAGGAACACGCGGCCGGGGCCGGTGACGACGGTGTTGAAAACCCCTTCGCCGCCGAACAGCATATTTTTCACGCCCTTGACGGCCTGCACATCGATCGAGCAGGTCGCGTCGCACATGGCAAGATTGCCCGTATCAACGATAAGGCTCTGACCGGGAGCCAGATTGTACTCCACGGCGTATCCGTCGATCTCAATAAACGCAAGACCACGTCCGGAAAGCTTCTGCATGATGAAGCCCTCGCCGCCAAAAAAGCCGGAGCCAGCCCGCTTCTGGAAGAAGATCGACAGATCCACGCCGCGCTCCGAAGCGAGAAAACCGGTCTTCTGCACGACGACCGGACGCTCGGGCGTGATCTCCACCGCGCGAATCGCGCCCGGGAAGCTGGAAGCAAACGCAATCATGCCGGGGCCGCCCTCGGCGGTGTAAGTATTCTGGAACAGGGAATCGCCGGAAAGCAGACGGCCGAAGGCTTTTCCCAGTCCTCCATTGGAGCCTGTCTCCATGCGCATGTTCGGGCTCATCCAGACCATGGAGCCCTTCTCGGTGATCATGGATTCTCCCGCTTCGAGGTCGCAGATAACAACGGGGGTCGGTTCTCCTACAATGTTATAACGCATCTTCTTTCCTCCTTATTTTATATCTGCACACGGATTCTTTCGACACTTGCCAGCGCCTTCCCGTCCGCATGCTTTTTCACAGGAACAACGCGGAGAGCGCAATCGATCCCAGCATCAGCAGGGCAATCGCTCCCGCCACTATGCGCACAAACAGCGTGCGCTTATCCACATGGCGCCGTTTCGCAGGGACTGCCGCGCCCTTTTTCGGCTTGCTCATTGTTTTCCCGCCTTTCTGAAAGCCTCACAGGGGGCGTTTTCCGGCGCTTCTCCCCATTCGGCTTTTCTTACTTTTTATAGTAGCATTTTTCTGCCGTAAAGATCAAGCCAACTTGGAAAAGAGTTTCTCTGTTTAGCAAAGCGTTTACATCTTGAGCCTTGTGTGGCGGTCCGAAAAAAATCGCTGCGCTCTTTTTTCTAGCTTTTCTGCGGCTTCGCAGAATTTTTATGGGGCTCTGAGTCTCGCCTGCCGGCTCGGTCGGCGCTAATCCGTGCGCCACCGGCGCACCGCGCCCCCAAACCCCGCAGCCTTTTGTAAAAGGCTGGCGAAAACTTCATGTTTGCACTTTTTTAGATTTGTGACAATCTGTTTCTCTTTTCCTGAAACCTTTTGAGGGGGATTGTGCGTCTTACTCTTATGGCGTTGTGTGCGCTTGACTTTCGGAATAAAATCTCCTAGAATGGAAACCGTATCCCACAGGGCGGGAAACGGTCCCGCTGGGGAAAACGGAGGAAGAAAAAATGGCAGGAAAACAAACCGGCTCGCATTCCCGGCAGCCGCAGCGGCCCAGACGGGCAGGCGGCGGGGAAATCGACCGTTATCATTATGTGGACCGCGATATTTACAGCCGCAGCGACCGCCGCGTCTCCACCGCCTCCCACACCGCGAAAAAAAAGAAGAAGAAAAAGAAGAAGGGAAGCGCCGGAAAGCGCTTTTTGACCGTTATACTGGTGCTCGCGACATTGTGCGCACTGTTTTATCTCGGCTTTACCCTGGCGCTGTCCCGGCTGGATCGCCCGGAGATCGACACCAAGCAGTATGAGGAGCAGCCGAGCGCCGCGCCCGCGTGGAGCGTGCTGGAGGATTCCAGCGTCATCAACATTTTGCTGATCGGTAAGGATAAAGGGGACGACGGCATGTCCAGCCGATCGGACACGTCCATGCTCGTCTCCATTGACACGAAAAACAAACAGCTCAAACTCACCTCGTTTTTGCGGGATATGTATCTCGAAATCCCGACGGTCGGCCAGTCCCGCCTGAACGCGGCCTACGCCAACGGCGGCGCGGCGCTGACCATGCAGACGCTCGAAAACAACTTCCGCGTGAACATCGACAAATACATTGAGATTGATTTCGAAAACTTCGCCGCCGTGATTGACAAAATGGGCGGCATCGACATTGACATGAACGCCGCCGTCGCTGCCGAGGGCAACAAGAACATCGGCAGCCACTGGACGGAGGGCGTGAACCATCTCAGCGGCGAGGAAGCTCTCTATTACGCGCGCATCCGCGCCACGGACAGCGATTTCGGCCGCACGGGCCGTCAGCGTCAGGTGGTGGAAGCGATGCTGGCACGCTTCAAACAGCTCGGCATCACGGAGATGAGCACCGTCGCCTTCGACTATCTCCCTTACGTCACGACGAATCTTTCCGACACGGACATCCTCTACCTCGCGTCGATCGCCCCGCAGGTGCTTGACTACGAACAGCAGACGATGCACGTCCCGAACGAGGGGACGTATGAGGATCTCACGCTTCCGAGCGGCGCGCGCGTGCTCGGCGTGGACGTGGAGGAAAACAGCCGTCTGCTGCGGGAATTTTTGTACGGCACATCCGCTCCCACGGAATAAGGCTTGTTTCATCCGATTTTTGCGGCGCGCTCTTGCACCGCGCCCCGATTTATTGTAAAATAGAAGAAGTTACCGCGTTCCGCGGCCCGGCTGTTTCCATTCGCCGGGCCGCGTCCGCATCCCCGGAAAAATTCCGATCTGTTGGAGGGTTCATCATTATGGAGAAAAAGACGTTCTACATCACGACTCCCATCTATTATCCCTCGGGCAACGCGCACATCGGCCACAGC
>DVGZ01000095.1 GCA_018712435.1 Candidatus Caccousia avicola | reverse complement strand
CGCGAAAAAGCCGTCACCCTCGTAAAGCTGATGAAAGGCCATTGACTCAGCCGAAATCTTCCCCACTTCCAGACGCTGCACCGCTTCCATCGTGTCTCGGTCAATCACCGTGATAACATACATTCCATCTGTTTGAGTATGCAGCAGCAGTCGGGACTGATCCGGGCTGAGTGTAAGGTTGAGAATCCGCTCGTGCGGATCCAACGGATACACGGTGGCAAGCTTCTCTGTCAACAAAGGAAAAGAGGAGTCCTCTCCTTCCGATGTACTGTCAAAAGGCAGGCAGTAAATTCCGAAGCCGTCTTTAATCTGACTGACATCCACCAGATTTTCCAGCTGTGTATGAGCGTCAAAAGCGAAATAGCAGGCATCGTCCGCCACAGCGCTGACCGTGTAGAGATCAAACCGATCGCTCTCCGTACTGCCGGAGCCACTGCTCACCCATCCACCGTCCGTGCTCTTTCCCACGCTGATTTCCATGGTTTCCTCCGCCAGCACCGGAATCTGAAAAAATTCCTCAAAGGCACGGTACAGCTGCGCTTCATCCGGATCGATGCTTTCCGACAAAAAGACATCCTGCGACATCACACTGGAATAGACAGGGAATTCCAGACCAAGCTGCAATGGATACGTCTCATAATAATCCTTCAGATGGATCACCCGGCTGTTTTCGCTTCCCGCCGGTGTATCATCAAACAACTCCTGATATGCAAGCGGAAGTCCCTCTTTAGCTTCTGAATCATACCCATACCAGATTTGATTGTTCATCTCCAGAAACGGTTCTCGTTCCTGCGGCGGCTCCTCTTTCTGGATAGCGGAAAACTCATAGCTGGTGACAGCCTGTGTTTCCTCGCCAAAGGTACAGTCAGTGTTCCAGAACAGATGGTGCTGGTACTGTGCCGGGATATGCGCGGTCAGCCCCTGTGCCGCAGCGGGATCTCCGTAAAGCGTTTCCTGCGTGATTTTCACCTGATCCCGCGCCGCGTACACCTGGGAAAAAACCGCCGCCGTACCGCCTGCGGCGGCTGCCAAAAGGAGAAAAAAGCAGGCGAGGGTCTTTTTCATTTTTCTCCCTCCTCCCCGCTCAGCTCGCCAATCGCACGGCTGACGCGATCGGCCCGGTAGTGATACGCTTCCTTGATGGCATCCACCAGACTGGTTCCGGATTCCTCCAAATCATCCACCGAGAGATCCCCGGCCAGCGTTCCCCTTCGCAGCAGAACAGCCCGCCCGATAGAGCCGGACACTTCCTCAATCAGATGCGTGGACAGCAGCAGCGTCTCATGCGGTTCCAGAATGCCGCTGAGCACTTTATAAAAATCCTCCCGGTTAAACAGATCGTTCCCGGCAAACGGTTCATCCATCAGAATGTAATCCGCTCCCTGCGAGAGGGCCAAAATCACCTCGAACTGATTTTTCTGGCCCGTGGAGAAGGTCCGAAGCGTTTGATGCATGGGGAGAGAGAAAAAGTCCATCAGGCTGTGAAAGCGCTGATCGGAGAAGCGCGGAAAATGAGCGGCGTAAAAATCCCGGTGCGCCTGTGCCGTCAGATTTGGAAAGAAGGAGTGCTCGCTGGTGGCAAAGGAAAACGACGCAATATTTTTGCGCGTGACGGGTTCGCCGTCCAGCGTGACAGTTCCTTCAAACGGCAAAAGGCCCAGAATACATTTCATCAAAGTCGTTTTTCCCGCGCCGTTTTCCCCAAACAAACCAACGATCTCGCCGCGCGGCAGGCGTAGGCTGATATTCTCCAGCGCCCGTTTGCCCCAATATCGCTTGCTGACTATATTAAGCTCTACCATACAATTCCCCTCCTAACGGCGTCAAACATTCCTGCGGGGTAGCAAACCGGTATACGGCAAAATAAAGAAGCAGAAGGATTCCCGCCGTCACGACACAGCACAGGATTCCCAGCACCGGCCCCACAAGGCAGCGGCGGTGCAGCTCCCACCGATCCGGCAGGCGGCGCATCAGGTAAATGCTGCGGCTTCCGTGAAAATGGGACTGGTAATGAAGCACGACGAAAACCAGCAGGCTGCATGCCAGAATCAGGAATCCGGTCAAAGCGCTGCCAAGAATCTCGGAAAAAGGAGCGATCCGAGCCCCCTCCTCCAGCACCCATTCTCCCGTAAGTGGATTTTGCCGGAACAATGCGTGTCGGGCGTTCCAGTAATCCAGCACAAAGCGCAGGCTGTAGAGTGCGGCGCAAAGAATTCCCACGGTAAAATAGGTCAGCTCCGAGGAAAAGGGAAAACCGGGAGGGACACATTTCTGTTCAAACCTCTCTTTTTTCATCCTCACTGCCCTCCTTCCCCCAAACAAACACACAGATTTCCAGCAGCAAAAACGCCAGTAAAGCGAGAGCAATGATATTCCATTCCCATTGACCGAGTTCACTGGGGAAGGCAAACAGCACCGTCATGCAGACCGCCGCTATCTCCCACCCCAGCCTTCCCCGGCGCTGACGGTAGGAAAGAACGGCACAAGCCGCCCCCAGCACAAGGGCAAACAGCAGATTCCGAATCCAGAAAAACACGTCCTCCAGCGGGAGGAGGGCATGCAGAAGCGCGTTTCTGTAGAAAGCCAGAAAGAGCGTTTGCTCGCTTACCAGAGAGGGATCCGCTTTCATGGTGTACAGTGTGCACAGTCCAAAGGCGGTAAGCAGCTCCGCCAGCCACAAAAGCAGGAAGCAGGCGCTGTTGTATCCCCACTGCCAGGCAAAAACCGTGCGTTCCGAGACGGACAGTCTCCGCAGCGTATAGCCGGAACGCGTCCCCATCTCACAGCCCGTGGCGGAAAGCAGAGCCGACGCCAGCAAAAAGCAGACAAGAAACGGGACAGCCAGCGACCCGCCGCCCGCCAGTTCTTCCAGCGAAGCAAGCGGATTACCGGACAGTACCAGGAAAAACCACACCGCCTGCACTCCCACAGAAATTCCAAGCAAAAGCAAGAGCTTCCAAAAGCTGCTTCGGGACAGCCACATCAGAATGGAAACGTGCCGGTTCATCCAATCACCTCATTCCCAGTATTGATCGATCAGGGCAAGAGCTTCCTCCTTCGTCAGCCCCATCTGTTTCATAGCGTTCACCACACTCTTTGCGTCCGCCTCCAAAAGTTCTCCCCGGACACGGCGCAGCGTTTCCTCATCGAGCACCATCAGGCTTTTGGCCCCGGAATGGGAAGCGATCAGTCCCTCCTCCTCCAGCATCCGGTACGCTTTCTGAACGGTATTCGGATTTACGCCGAGCAGTGCGGAAAGAACGCGGCGCGAGGGAAGCTCGTCCCCATCCCGGATCGTTCCGGCCACTGCCTCACGCTTGAGAAAAAGAAGAATCTGCTGATAGATGGGGATTCCGTCCGCCAGGGAAAAGCTATCAAACGATACCATTCCGCACCTCCTTTCAACCGTATCAGTCCTATAATACGGTTTCTAACTGTATTATAGGACTGATACGGTTTTTTGTCAAGTCCCCTGGCCCTTCCGCCTGTTCTCTTTCTGTGCCGGCGCGTTGAAATTCCTCTGCTTTTCTGCTAAAATGATATTAAATTTTGTTCTTTTCCGCATTCAGAAAACGCGGAAGAATACAGAGAGGAAGTCTTTTTATGAAACACGCAAAAGCCGTGAGCGCACAGCAACTTTCGGCGTTCTCCGCCCGGTATAACGAAAGTCCGTCCCGCCGTGCGATGACAAACGCCGTGGCCAAAACGGAAATCGCGGATGTGACGTTTGACAACCGCTGTCTGCGCGGCGATCGCTTCCATTTTTCTGTTGAAATCCCCACCTTGCCTGTCACCAATCAGGAACGCAGCGGACGCTGCTGGATTTTTGCCGGAGCCAACCTCCTGCGCGAGGAAGTGGCAAAGGCGTGCAAGCTGGATTCTTTTGAGCTTTCACAGAACTACATTGCATTTTGGGATAAATTTGAGAAATGCAACTATTATCTGGAGTCTGTCATCGATCTCATCGATCGTCCGGTTGACGACAGAACGCTTTGCTGGATTTTCAGCACAGGCGTGCAGGATGGCGGACAGTGGGATATGTTTGTCAGCCTGATTGAGAAATACGGTGCTGTTCCGAAGGAAGCCATGGACGAAACCTACCAGAGCAGCCACACGGCCGCTATGAACAGCCTTTTGAACACTAAGCTGCACCAGTACGCCGCTCACCTGCAAAAACTTTTCCGGGACGGCGCGGACAACGATGCGCTGCACGCGGAAAAGGATACGATGCTGCGTGAGGTTTACTGCTTCCTGTGCACCTGCCTGGGAGAACCGCCCGCTGTGTTTGATTTCACCTGGACTGACAAAGACAAACAATATCATATCGATCGCGGCCTCACACCGCAAACATTCTACGACAAATACATCAAGCTTCCCCTGAACGATTATGTCAGCGTGATCAACTCCCCCACCTCCGATAAGCCGTTCGGCAAAACCTATACGGTTGATTACCTCGGCAACGTTGTGGGCGGACGCGACATCCTTTATCTGAATCTGCCGGTGGAGGAGCTGGCAGCACTGACCGTAAAGCAGCTCCAGGCCGGACAGCTTGTCTGGTTCGGCAGCGATGTGAGCAAGTGCGGCGATCGCAAACGCGGGATCTGGGATTCGGAAGCATTTGATTATGCTTCCGCGTTTGAACTGGATTTCTCCATGGAAAAGGGAGCCGCTCTCGATTACCGGGAGAGCGCCATGAACCACGCTATGGTGATCACCGGTGTGGAACTGGACGAAAACGGCAAGCCGGTGCGCTGGAAAATTCAGAACAGCTGGAGCGACGAAAACGGCAGCAAGGGTTATTATCTCATGAGCGCCGCCTGGTTTGAACGGTATGTGTATCAGGTGGTCATTCGCCGTGAGCATCTTTCCGAAGCACAGAGAGCCGCGCTCGATACCGAACCGGGCCACCTGCCCCCGTGGGATCCGATGGGCACGCTTGCCGATCGCTGAGAAGGAGGGCTTTGCTTGGATTTTAAAAATAGTGGTTTTATGTATCTGCTGGGCGTATTGGTCGGCCTGTTCGTCATTGCGCAGTCTGTCTATTTTCTCGTCAAGGCCGTTCGCCGCAGCCGGCAGCTTGGAATTTCCGGGAGCGTCGTCAAGCGCACCATTGCTTCAAGCGCCGTCTTTGCCATTCTGCCCTCCGTCTCGATTCTGCTGGGCCTGATCACGCTCGCCAACACGCTCGGCCTGCCCCTTCCCTGGATCCGCCTGAGCGTATTGGGAGCGGTCACCTATGAGCTGCCCGCCGCCACCGTCGCGCTCAATGCCCTTGGCGAAAGCATTTCTGCTCCTGTCAGCGGCCCGCTGGCGTTCAATACGGTTGCCTGGGTTATGACGCTCGGCTGCATCACGCCGCTGATCATCATCCCCCTGTTCCTGAAAAAAATCCAGGGCAGCGTTCACAATCTCCGCCGGAAGGACAGCCACTGGGGCGATCTGTTCCTGACCGCCATGTTCCTCGGCATGATTTCCGCCTTCCTCGGCATGGGAATCTCCGACGGCCTGCTCTCCATTCTCACACTCCTGACGTCCGCGGCTATCATGGCTGTATGCGGCATTTTTGTAAAAGTGCTGAAAGTCAAATGGCTGGAAAATTTTGCGCTGCCCATCAGCATGCTGGGCGCGATGGCCCTGTCTATTTTGTATGCCAATCTGCTGCCCGCGGAGCTTCTCCCCGCCGGGCTTTGGAGCTGAGGAGGAAATGGGATGAAACAGCAAAAAGAATACAGCGTGCAGGTGCACGCTTACGGCCGTGCATGGATGATTGCGGCGCTCATCATGATGCTGATGGTTCCCGTTTCCATGTGCATTTACTTCGGCGTCTGGCCGAACCCACTTGACGTTCTCGCCGGTCTTCTCGGCGTTGCCCCCATTTACTGGGTGGTGTGCTCCATCGAAGTCTTTACCTACGCACCGATGCTGGGAAGCGGTGGAACCTATCTCGCCTTTGTCACCGGAAACATCACGAATTTGAAAGCCCCCGCCGCCATCAACGCGATGGAGGCCGCGAAGGTCAAGCCCGGCAGCGAGGAAGGTGAAGTGATTTCCACCATCGCCATCGCGACAACGTCTATTGTCACCACCCTGATTCTGGGAGCAGGCGTTCTGCTCTTTACACAGATGCAGCCGATTCTGGAATCTCCCGTGCTCCAGCCTGCGTTCAAAATGATTCTCCCCGCTCTCTTCGGCGGACTCGGTGTGGTGTACATTGCGAAAAACTGGAAGCTTGCCATTGCGCCGCTTGTGGTCATGATTGGCCTGTTTGTCGCGGTGCCGTCGCTTGCATCCTCCGTCAGCGTCCTTGTGCCTGTCGGCGCTTTGATTGCGATCGGCACTGCCCGTATCCTGTACAAGAAAGGATTGGTGTGAGGTGATCGGCTGGCTGATTCTGGCGATTGTTGTCCTGTTTTTCGCTGTTCTGCTGATCCGAACCGCTCTGTTCCGCCCCAAAACGAAACCCGCGTCCTCCATACCGGAAACCGGGATCGACTACGAACGGGCGGCGGATCATTTAGCCCGGATGGTACGCGTCAAAACCGTGTCAAGCCGTGACGCTTCCTGCGTGGACGAAAAGGAATTCGAGCGGTTCCGCACGCTTCTGACGGAGCTGTATCCCCGCGTCACGCAAAATTGTCCCCGGGAGCGTATCGGTCCCAGCGGTCTTCTCTACCACTGGAAAGGAAAAAACGCGGATTCTCCGCTGATTCTGATGGCGCATTACGATGTGGTGCCGCCCGGAGATTGTTCCGCCTGGAAAAAGGATCCCTTCTATGGGGAAACAGACGCGGACGGTGTGCTGTGGGGACGCGGCACGCTCGACACCAAGGGAACCCTGTGCGGCATTCTGGAAGCGGTGGAGACGCTGCTCGAAAAGGGCTTTGTACCGGAGCATGATGTGTATCTCTCCTTCTCCGGCGATGAAGAAATCATGGGACAGAGTGCGCCCGCTATTGTGGAGGAGCTTCGCCGCCGTGGGATTCATCCCTCCCTGGTGCTGGATGAAGGCGGCGCGGTGGTGGAAGGCGCGTTCCCCGGTGTAAAAGCCAAAACCGCTGTGATTGGGATCTGCGAAAAGGGCCAGATGGATGTGGAGATCTCCATGAAAAGCAAGGGGGGCCATACCTCCGCGCCGCCGCCCAAAACGCCGGTGGCTTCGCTCTGCAAGGCTGTCACCGCGCTGGAAAAGCATCCGTTTCCCGCTTCTCTCACTCCCGCCGCAGCGGAAATGTTCGATACACTGGGCCGGCACTCCACCTTTGCCATGCGCCTGATTTTTTCCAATCTCTGGTGCTTTTTGCCTTTGCTCAAACAAATTTGTACGAAGTCCGGCGGAGAAATGAACGCCCTGATGCGCACGACCTGCTGCTTCACCATGATGGAAGGCAGCCGCGCCGCGAACGCCATTCCCACCGAAGCGCGCATGACGGCCAATCTGCGTCTTTCTCCCCGTGATACGATGGAAAGCGCCGAAGCATATCTGAAACAAGTCATCGCGGATTCGGATATTTCCATCCGCAGAATTCAGGGAACGGATCCTTCCCCCATCTCGCCCACCAATACCCCGCAATGGGAACAGGTCTGCGCGGCTGTGCGGGAAACCTGGCCGGATGCGATCGTCGCGCCTTATATGATGGTCGCGTGCAGCGATTCCCGCCATTTCTGCCAAATCTGCGATCATGTCTTCCGTTTCTCCGCCATGGAACTTTCCAAAGAGGAGCGAGGCTGTATTCACGGTCTGAACGAACGGATCCCCGTGGAGAAAATCGGCCGTGCGGCGGAATTCTTTACTCGCGTTTTGCTGAAAAGCTGAAAAGAAGGGGAAGCTCCCGAAAAGCTTCCCCTTTCTTCTGCTCTGCCGTTATGCCATGCTTCCAGTGGACAGTTCTCGCAGATCCTGCCAGGCCTCCTGCTCCGTGTCCGCGGAGAACAGGAAGTTTCCTCTCCTGTCCAATACCTCAACATGTCCGTTTACAGAAATCATCCTGTACTCCATTTGAGCGCCTCCTTTTTGCTCCGGCTTGATTTCATCGGAGCGGTTTCTTTTCGATGCTTTTATCATACAGGATGTGGTGTCCCATAATACGGATTTGACTTCACAACATGTAAGAAAGGAACCGGAACCTTTATGATTCTGACTGTTACGCTCAATCCCTGTGTGGATCACACGGCTGAGATTGATCATCTGATCCCCGGAGGAACCAATCATGTCCTTACTTCCCGGCAAGATCCAAGCGGAAAAGGGGTCAATGTCGGGATCGCTCTGCGTCAGCTCGGGGCGAATCCGTTCTGCACCGGAATCACCCGCAAAGGAAACGCCGCCCTGCTGGACGCGGTGTTGGACAGCCGCGGAATCCCGCATGATTTCTTCCCTGCTGCCGGACAGCTGCGCACCAATCTCAAGCTGTTTGATCGTTCCCATGGTGTGATGACCGAATGCAACGAAAAAGGAAGTCCTGTCACAGCGGAAGAATTAGACGGCTTTCTTTCCCTTTTTGCCCGCCTTCTGCCGCGGGCCAAGCTGCTGGTGCTCAGCGGCAGTGTTCCGCCGGGCGTACCGGATGATATCTACCGCACGCTTGCTCTCTCCGCACAATCTCTGCGGATTCCGGTGATCCTCGACGCTTCCGGTCCTCTTTTGCGGGAGGGAATTCTGGCACACCCCGCTCTTATCAAGCCAAATATCGACGAATTGCGGGAAACTTTTGGCGTGACTGCTTCCGAAAAACAGGATTTGGCCGCCTCCTGTCGGGAAATTTTGCAGAAACACGAGCTTTCCTGTCTCTGCCTTTCCATGGGAGAACAGGGCGCCATGCTGGTCACCCAGACGGAAGCATGGGAAACGCCCGGATCTCCGGTGGAGGTGCGCGGTGTACAGGGAGCAGGGGATTCCATGGTTGCGGGTTTGTGTCTTGGCCTTCTGCACGGCGACTCCCCCGACGAACTGCTCCGCGCTGCGGTCGCGGCTGCCCAAGGCTCGCTGGAAAAACCGGGAACACTGATGTGTGAGCGTTCGGATTTTGAGCGTTTTCTTCCCCAAATTCCCGTACAGCCTATTACACTGTGATGACAAGGTGATCGATTATGTACAAATACTCCACCGTCAACCGCTATGGGTTTCGTCACCGCTTTGCCACATGCGTTTTTCTTCTGTTTCCCATCATCATGTGCCTCTCGCTCTTTGTGCCGCCGGTGATCGCCCCTGCCCTTTACCCCCTCTATACCTCCTTTTTCCATGTGGGAGAAGGAGATGTGGGCGCTCCCTCCACAGCCGACACACCGGTGGCTTCCTCGATTGCGGAAATGAAGGAAATGGAAACCTTCACAACCCAGTGCCTGGATCCCTATTGGGACGAAACAGATGGGCCGGCTATTTTGGATAATGTGAGATATTATATTCTGGATCTTCCAAGCGGAGAAAAGATCTGCGCCCGTGTGCGCATGAAAGCTGTTGCCAAAAGTGAAAATGAGGATGTTCCTGATGTCCTACCCATCGGAACCCTGCGTTCCATCTCTCCGAAGGAAATCCGGGGAAACGGCGAGGAAGCGCAGCTGACCACAACGAAATACTATGTCGACATGATGGGAGACTTTGGGCTTATGCTTTCGGAAGAAAGTTTCGAAGATGATATCGGCCGAAAAATGCTTTTGCTTTATCTTCCCCTGTTAGTACTGGTCCGTATCATCGGCGTTCATTTGGGGCTCTTCTCCCCTGTCTTTTTGGCCCGCCGCGATCCTCTTCTTCCGAAAAACGACCTGGAGCTGTGGGCAACGTCCGTCAATGCAATTTTATCAACCTGGTCCCCTATGCAGGAAGGGTGGCTGTTCGTCGGCGGAACACACCGGGGGCCTATCCGTGTTCGCGTCACGCGATTTGCGCTCAAGGGGAACTGGAATGTCACTTCCAAGAAAAGCGGCTTGGAAAGAATCCAGCAATATGTGGAAGCTCATGGTATGGAAGATCCTTCTCCGGAAGCCGCGTTTGATCTCGAAAACGCGTTTCAGCTGGCGGCAAACCTGTACCAATCCCGCATGATCAGCCGGGAGGAAATGGATCGGGAATACAGCCGAATCGGAAAAAAGATGCAAAGCATTTTCTCCTCCTGGGAGCAGCTGTGTGAAAACTATCTGGAAGCCTACGCCCAATGGCAGCTCCATTCTGCGAAACCGAAGGAAGCCGAAAAGAACATCAAAAGCCGGTATCATATATATCAGATGCTGAAGGAACAGGATCCCGGTCCGTATACCTCTGTGCCCTGGAATCTGGATCTCAGCTGGCATCCCACGGAACAAGGCGACCGCACCATCACTCAGAAAATTTTGAAAACCTATTATAACCGTACTTAAAAAATTCCCTGGTGTGACATTGCACACCAGGGAATTTTTCTGTCTGTCTTATGAAAGCTTTTCGAGTGCAGAATGCAGGACTCCGGTTGTGGCAGGCTGCTGCGGAGCAAAAATGTCTTCCTCCATAACGGACAACGCCCCTGTTTCACAGACCCATGCAACAGCCGGTCTTGCGGAGACGGAGATCTCGTCAGCATCGGCTATTTCGTTGAGAACGGCATAACTTTCCGGCATGGGAGAACCAGCATAATGCCAGAGCGCCACCGCCAGTTCCTCGCGATTCACAAAATTATCCGGCAGAAAGCTTTCTCCTTCCTCCTTCAGCAATCCCTCGCTGACCGCCCAGCGAACCGCTTCCATATAGCCGGAGTCCTCGTTCACATCAGTATAGCGCATGGCATAATTCACAACGGGTTTTCCTGCCTTTTCATGCAGAACCGATACCAGCCCGGCACGCGTCAAGAGACTTCCCTTTTCGCTGTTCTCCGCCGTCTCCTGCTTCGGCAGCACCATCAGCGCGTTTGCATGGGTCTGTCCGGGATAACTAGTGGCAACCGCTCCATACCACGCCATTACATAACTTCCCGGCTGAATGTCCTCCAAAGAAGGAGCAGCGTCCGTACCATACGAGAGCAGCTGTGTTTCGCTGTCTGCAAACAGCAGCAAGCCTCCGTTGTCTGTCGTGATGGTCAGTTTTCCATCCTGAAGGGATACAGACTCCACCTCATGATACATCGCGCTTCCGGCATCCATCGGAATGTTTCGGACAATAGCAAAGGCGGTTGTCTGAGGCGGCAGAGATCTTGTTTCCACCGCGCTATGGAACACATAAATTCCTTCCCCCTGCTTCAAATCAGAAGGATCCGACTGTGTCCGTCTGCCGCTGTCAATCCAAACGGTATCTTCCGAAATGTTCATCACATAAGTTCCATAGCGCTCGGATTCCAGAACAAGCTGTTTGACTGCGCCGTTTTCATCCTTAACCCACTCTTTTACGGTTCCGTAATAGAGAACGCTGTCCGGAAGCGGCTGCGGCTCCTCCACGGAGATCGGGGCCGAAATGGGAACCGCTGTGTTTCCCTCCGCCATCGCGAGAACTGTCATTGCACAGGCAGCAGATAAATTCCTTTCTTTCCCTGTTGACTTTTGAATCGAACATGTGTATTCTATTATTAGAACAAACGTTTAGAAAGAAGGCTCACACATGACCGTTCTGGAGAAGCTCACCATTCTTTCCGACGCGGCCAAATATGACGCGGCCTGTACCTCCAGCGGGTCCAGCCGGACCGCCGCGCCCGGTTCTCTGGGAAACGCGACAGCCTGCGGAATCTGCCACAGCTTTTCCGCGGACGGGCGCTGCATTTCCCTTCTCAAGGTCCTGCTCTCCAACAGCTGCGTCTACAACTGCCAATACTGCGTCAACCGCGTCACGCGGGACACACCGCGCGCCACCTTCACCCCGGAGGAGTTGGCGGAGCTGACCATCGGATTTTACCGGCGCAACTATATTGAGGGCTTATTTTTGAGCAGCGGTATCCTGCGCAATCCCGACTACACCTGCGAGCAGATGATCCGCACACTGGAGCTCCTGCGAAACCGCTACCGGTTTGGAGGGTATATCCACGCCAAAGCGATCCCAGGCGCAGACCCAAGACTTATCGAAAGACTGGGAATGCTGGCCGATCGCATGAGCGTCAACATTGAACTTCCCTCACAGGAGGGGCTGCGCCTTCTGGCCCCGGACAAAAGCAAGGTTTCCATTCTGCGCCCGATGGGTTATATCTCCGGCCGCATTGAGGAAAACCGGCACGATCTCGCCGTTTACCGTCATACGCCGCGCTTTGCTCCCGCCGGGCAGAGCACACAGATGATCATCGGCGCAACACCCGACAACGACAAACAAATCATTTCCCTTGCGGAAGGACTTTATAAAAAGTACGGTCTCAAGCGTGTGTTTTACTCCGCCTATATGCCCGTCACGGAAAACGCGCTTCTGCCCCCTCCGGGCACGAAACCGCCGCTTCTGCGGGAGCACCGGCTGTATCAGGCGGACTGGCTGCTGCGCTTTTACGGATTGCAGGCAAACGAATTGCTTGATGACGCGCACCCGGATCTCAACCCCCTTGTGGATCCCAAATGCGGCTGGGCGCTGCGGCACATGGAATTTTTCCCGATCGAAGTAAACCGGGCGCCGTATGAAATGCTGCTGCGCGTACCGGGAATCGGTGTGCGAAGCGCAAAACGAATTCTGATCGCACGCCGTGCCGGAAAGCTTGATTTTGCCGCGCTCAAAAAGCTTGGCGTAGTCCTCAAGCGCGCCCAGTATTTTCTGACCTGCTCCGGTAAGATGATCCCCGGCCTGCGGGTTACGCCGGAAAGTGCCATGCGCGCATTGGCAGAGCCGGAAGGACTTGCCCTTATGCGCGAACCAGCCGAACAATTGTCTTTTTTCTCTGCCGCTCCGGCGCTGTCTCACGGAAAGGAGAACTCCCATGAATCCCCGCTTTCCCTCCTCGCCTAAAGCTTACCGCTATGATGGAAGCTTTGACGGTTTTCTCTGCTGTGTCTTTGAAAGCTTTTTAAAAAAGGAAACGCCTGCCGCCATTCTGCCCGAGGATGGCCCTTACAGCCTGTATCCCGAAAAGCAGATCGCAACGGATCCGGAGAGAGCGTCCCGCGTCTGGCGTTCCCTGCCTCTGCGAATCTCTCCCGCCGCTGCAGATCTGGCCCGCTGCACCTTCCTCACCTGCATGCCGGAAAAGGAGCTCCCCCTGCTCCGCGTTTTACAGGAAGGGTTTCGGGTGGGAGGAGCCGTGATGAATTTTCTTGCGGATGATGATCTTTCCGCTCTGCGCAAGGCCGTCAACTTTCTGCACAACGAATCCCATCTGCTTTCCGGCTTTGTGCGCTTTTCGGAATACGGATCCGTGCTGGTCTCGATCATTACGCCGAAAAATCATGTTCTGCCGCTCCTGGCCCAGCATTTTTGCTCCCGCATGCCGGGGGAACGCTTCTTAATCTTTGACAAAACGCACCGCGAAGCCCTAATCCATCGCCCGGGCGACCTCCGCTTCTGCCCGATGGACGAGCTCACGCTGCCGCCGCCGGATCGGACGGAAGCGGAATACCGGGCGCTCTGGAAACGCTTCTATGATACCATCGCGATTGAAGGACGCACCAATCCGCGCTGCCGGATGTCGCACATGCCGAAGCGCTATTGGGGGAACATGACGGAATTCCAGGAAACGGAAATGCCCCGCGAACAGCTCGGCGGATCGGATCCGGCAAATGCTTTGCCGGTTCTCCGCGCTTGACAAAGCAGGTCTTCCATCGTATGATGAAAAACAAAGTTTCCGAAAGGAGCCGACGACACAATGGAACGGACTATTCCCGATCTTCCCCAGCAAAGCTGCCTGTTTCCCGGTGTGATTTTTGATCTTGACGGCACACTTCTCGATTCCATGGACGTGTGGAGCCGTGTTGACAAGGAATTTCTGGCGGATTACGGCATCGACGTTCCCCCCGATTATATGGAAGCCTGCGGCGCCATGAGTTTTCGGGAAACGGCGGAATATACGATCGCACGTTTTTCTCTGCCTGCCAAACCCGAGGAGCTGATGGAGCGGTGGCTTGAAATGGCGCGGGAAGAATACGCGCTGCATGTCTCCCTCAAACCCGGCGCGGCAGAGCTGCTGCAAAAACTGCACCGCTGCGGGGTTCGTCTGGCCGTGGCGACCGCCTCGCGGCGCGAGCATTTCCTTCCCTGCCTGGAACGCCATGGCATCCTCTCTCTGTTCGACGAGCTTGTAACAACGGATGATGCGGGCTGCGGCAAAAACTCACCGGATATTTTCCATCTCACAGCCAGTCGGCTGGGGCTTTCCCCCGCAGACTGCGCCGTGTTTGAGGATACGCTGCCCGCCGCCAAAAGTGCGTTGGCCGCAGACTGCGTCCCCTTTGGGGTATGGGAAAAACATTCGGAAAATGCAAAACCGGAAATGCAGCGTGTCTGCCGGGGTTATTTTTCCTCACTGCTGGACGCCTGCTCCTCCCCGCTTCTCTGGAAAGAAGGATAAAAAAGACGCTGTCCCTGGTTCCCATGAACCGGACAGCGTCTTTTTTATATCATATTCCAGTATTCAATGTGTGCGGGAACAGAGCTGGATCGCCAGCTCCCGCAGACCGTCCGCCTCTTCTCCAAAAGGAGCAAGCGCGTCGACGGCTTTTTTTGTCAGCCGCTCCGCTTCCTGACCCGCTTCCGCAAGTCCCAGCTGAGCGACATAGGTGGCCTTGTCGCGCTCCGCGTCACTGCGAATCGGTTTTCCCAGCGTCTCCTGCGTTCCGGTAACATCCAGAACGTCGTCGACAATCTGGAACGCAAGGCCAAGCGCTCCCGCGTACTCGTCGGCAGCGTTCAAAAGCTCCTCCCGACCGCCGCCGAGGATGCAGCCCATGCGGGCTGCCGCGCGGATCAGCGCCCCCGTTTTGCACTCGTCCATCTTCCGCAGAACATCGAGCGAGATTCCACGGCCCTCGCTGCTGAGATCAATCTGCTGGCCGCCGACCATCCCATGAGCCCCTGCGGCGCGGGCCAGCTCCCACGACGCCCGCAGCGCACGCCCTTCGCCCACGACAGCCGCAGAATCCGGGCTGCACGCCGTCTCAAACGCCAGTGTCAACAGTGCGTCACCAGCCAGAACGGCGGTTGCCTCTCCGTATACCTTATGGCAGGAAGCGCGTCCACGGCGCATGTCGTCGTCGTCCATGCAGGGAAGATCATCGTGGATGAGGGAATAGGTGTGAATCATTTCGAGCGCACAGGCCCACGGCAAAGCATGCTCAGGTGTTCCCCCGCACAGGCGGCAGAATTCCATCAGCAGGAGAGGGCGGATCCGCTTTCCTCCCGCCAGCAGGCTGTAGCGCATGGCGTCAATCACCTCGGCGTAAAGCTCTCCTGTCATGGGAGGAAGAATGCGATCCAACGCAAGCTCCAGCTTTTGTCTGTACTCCTCCTGCCACTGTGCCCCACTCATACTTCATCCTCCTCCGGCTCCGTTAAATTGCGGATTTTCTGCTCCGCGTTTTTCAACGTCTCATAGCAGCGGCCCGCTAATGCAGTTCCTTCCTCAAACAGCTTGATGGAATCCTCCAGAGAATCCTTCCCTGCTTCCAGACGGGCAACGATCTCCGCCAACCGATCCATCGAAGCTTCAAACGTCATCTTCTTTGCAGCCATGTGCACACTCTCCTTCCTCATGCAGCGCAACGGATTCCGCGCGGCAAACCGCCTTGCCATCCGCAAAACGGAGGGTAAAGATCTCCCCGGAAGACAGATCGGCCGCCGAGGAAATCAACGTTGTTGTTTCTTCCTGCTCTTTTTCCGCCAGCGCATAGCCGCGTGCCAAAACGGAAAGAGGACTCAGAGCGTGCAGCTTTCCGGTCAGCTCCGCCGCACGGCTCTCCTTCCTGTCCAGCAGGGCTTTCTGCGCGCGGTGCATTCGCTCCCGCAGAAGCTCCAGCTCTGCAGCGCGGTTCTGCGTCATGGAAAGCGGTTCGCGCAGTGTACGGCTTGCCGTAAGCAAGTCCAGCCGCTGCTGAAGCGCTGCCGTTCGCGACTGCATCAGCGACGCCATGCGTCCCCGCTGCGCCTGCAAAGCAGCCATCCATTCGGCGCGATCCGGCACGGCAAGCTCCGCCGCAGCGGATGGGGTCGGTGCTCGCAGATCGGCCGCGAAATCGCAGATGGTAACGTCCGTTTCATGCCCCACGGCGGAAACCACCGGAATCCGGGAAGCGGCCACCGCTCTGGCAACGATTTCCTCGTTGAACGCCCAGAGATCCTCCAGGGAACCTCCGCCGCGGCCAATCAGAATCACATCGGCGGCCTCCTGCTCGTTCATGCGGCGCAGCGCCTCCACAAGCTGCGGAGCCGCCACCTCCCCCTGCACCTGCACCGGGCAGAATACCACCTGTGCAAGCGGCCACCGCCGGGCAAGGATCGTCAGCATGTCATGCACAGCCGCTCCGGTGGGAGAGGTGATAATTCCCACCCGCTCCGGGAACGGCGGCAGAGGACGTTTTCTCTCAGGCGCAAACAGCCCTTCCTTGCGCAGCTTTTCTTTCAGCTGCTCGAAGGCCAGGCTCAGCGCGCCAAGGCCGTCGGGCTGGAGCTCGTCCACATACAGCTGGTACTGGCCGGAGGCTTCATACAAGCTGATTCTGCCCCGGGCCAGAACACGCATTCCATCCTGCGGGACAAAGCGCAGCCGCGAAGCGTTTCGGGAAAACATAACGGCGCGCAGAACAGAGCGTTCGTCCTTTAAGGAAAAGTAAAAGTGGCCGGATTTATAATGGTTTGTGAAATTGGAAATTTCACCCGAAACCAGCACGCCGTTCAGGCGCGGATCCTCCTCCAGCCTTGCTTTGAGATAGACGGTCAGTTGGGTGACGGTCAAAGGGGTGCGGATCTCTGTCAGCACATCGGTTCCCCTCCCTCGCTCAAAGCAGCCAGAACGGCCACACCGGCGGCGTTGTCGGCTGAAAACGCGGGATCGGCAAAAAACGCGCCGTACCGCTCCGACAAACGATGTTTCAAAATGGAATTACTCATCACACCGCCCGCAAACAGCACCGGAAGATCCCCGTACTGTTCCAGCAGCGCGGCTGTCATCGCGTCGAGCGCCGCCCACACGGAAAGCAGGCAGTACAGTGCGACGTCCTTCTTCCCGGCCCCCTTCTTCACCATGGCTTCGCACTGGTTCTGGATGCCGGAAAGCGAACAATCCGCCCCTTTCATGGACGGATGAATCCGGAAAGAAGCGCCGGACGTGAGAGCCAGACGTTCCAGTGCGGGACCCGCTGGAAACGGCAGACCCAGAAGCCCGCCCACACGGTCAATTGCCTGACCCGCTTTCAGATCGAGCGAGGAAGCCACCAGACGGACGGAAAATCTCCGGTTTTCCCCCGGATGGACCAGCACGGCTTCCGTGGTACCGCCGGAGACATGGAATGCCAGAAACTCCTTCTCCAAAATGGAAAGCTTTCCCGCAGAGTACAGCGCCGCCGCAATATGCCCATCCTGATGAGAAAACACATGACAGGGCACGCCGAGAGCGGCAGCCAGTCCACGGGCCGCTCCATGTCCCACGGTAAAGCACGGCATGTAGGAGCCTTCCTGCGTGCGCGGTCTTGTGGATACGCCGATCGCGCTCACCGCTCCCGGACTTTCGCGGAACAGCTCCTCCAGCAGCGGGGGGAGCTGCTGGGTATGATGGAACACCGCGTCGCTCTGACGCAGGCCCATCTGCCCCTCTTTCACGGGGAGGAGCTGCTTTTTCTGCACAATCTTCCCGTCCTCCCACAGCGCACAGGAGGTGGTATAGTTACTGGTGTCCAGGCCAAGGATCCTACGCATTCTCCGTGCCTGCTTCCTTCTCGTCTTTTTTCGGCTGCTTCGCTCCGCACTCTTTGGCTACCGTGCCAAGAACACCGTTGACAAAGGGTGCGTCCTCCTCGCCGCCATACCGTTTGGCCAGCTCGATCGCCTCGTTGATGGTAACGCCCACCGGGATCTCCTTCTCAAAGAGCAGCTCATAAATTGCCAGGCGGAGAATGGCGAGAGACACCTTGGAAAGGCGCTCCAGCTTCCAGCCCCGGCTGTTTCCTCCGATCTTTTCATCGATCACCGGCAGCTTTTCCTCGGTGCCGAGCGCCAGTCGTGCGGCGAACTCGTCGACCGGCTTTCCCATCACAGCTTCCGCCGTGTCGATGATCTGCTCCATGCCGTCGTGGCTGAAGCTTTGTTCAAACACCAGGACAAAGGCCTGCTGTCTGGCTTCCCTTCGTTTCATGCATATTCCTCCGTCTCCCGCCGGAGCCGGAACCGTCTCCCGATCCCGTGTCTCCCCGCGTTTATTCTTTCTTCCTCAGCCGGACAATATGAATCTTTTTCCAAAAATTCCGCACAACAAAAAAGCCCTCCGCTTGTGGAGGGCTTTGGCGTATGCAAACACGCATACGGGCAGATCTCGATTGTCAAGCTTCCACGTCCGTTATTATACCATGACTTCCCCCCTCCTGCAATGTGGATTCGACACAATCTTTCCCGCTATTTTCCGCGGATCCTCAAGGATCAGCTGCACTCAATGATCTTGATTTTATCAGAGCTGACGCCGGACTGCCCCGTCACAATATCCTTAATCATGATGGCGTTGTTCTGGTTGGACTCCTGAGTCTGCACCACCACGGTGCATTCACCATTTTGCAGAAACGCGACACAGTCCGCAAAACCCTTTGCCTTGACGAGATTTTCGATGTTATTTTCCTGGAGAACATTCTGCGCAATGACAGCAGCCTGCGAAACGGCCTCTTTCTTTGCCTCCTCGCTCGCCTTGGCGTCCTGGAGCACATCTTCCAGCAGCTCCACCGCCTCGTCGCGCGACTGCTGGCGTGACAAGCGTGTTTCAGAGAAGTATTCCTCCGCCGTTTTGGCCGGTTCCCCGCTTTCCGACGAAGCGCCGGAGACAGCCGCTCCGCTCTCCTCCGGCGAAGAGCTCATCGCGGACGCGTTGACAAGCTGCGCCTCTCCCACCGCTTTTTCCGACACATCCGTGCCCGCGGCCACAAGCTGATTTTCTCCTGTAAACTGCCAATTCAGATAGACGGCCGCGCCGAGAGCCACCACAAGCGCCGCCAACACCAACTGCCGTTTCCCAAATGCCATTGCTTCATCCTCCTGTTTTCTTTTTGTTATTTCGCCTGTACCACGCACACGCGCGCGGAAGAAAGATCAAGCGCCGTCGTGACAGCCCGGGTGATCCGCTCCGCAACCGCCGGATTACCGCCGCCGGGACAGACGATCACTACCCCGCGAATCACGGGCTGAACCTCCGTCACGGGCAGGGCCTGTTCGGAGCCGTCCGAGCCCCGAACAGAAAAATAGGTGGTTTCCTCCTCCTCGTCGGAACCGCCGCTTTCCGCACGGGCGGAACTGCGTCCCTCCGTGGCGTAGACCTGCTCGGCGCTTCGCTCCAGCGTCACCAGCACCTGGGCCTCCCCGGCTCCCTCGATCTGCGAAATGAGCGCGGAAAGCTCCTCTTGCAGAGAAAGCGCATAGTCCTGCGCGGAAATCACCTGCTGCCCGGTGTTGTCCGGTATCTCCTCCGTTTGCCCCTGTCCGGAAAAAAGGCTGGACAGAAAAATCAGGGCGATGCCCGCGATCCCGCCGATGAGAATCCACCGGCGCGCGGACGGATGCTGCGCCACACGTTCAAAAAAGCCTCCTCCTTCCTCATTGCGCTTCCTGTTCTCCGGCATTTGCCGTCACCTCCGCTTCCAAACCTAATACGGAGGAAAGGATGCTGCTGGCACGGCCGCACGCCCCGGCATATTCCGCCGGGAGTGTCACCGTGATCTGATTCATATGTATGCTGCCATCCTCCCCCATATTCACATCCACCTCGATCCCCTGCACGGGGATCCCTTCCTGGGAAAGCTGTGCGGCGATCAGAGACGTTACGCTGTCCCGGATCGCCTGCTCCTGCTGCCGCTGCACCGTCCCGGCAAATTCCTCTTCCACCGTTGAGGGGCGCAGGCTCAGAAGGATTGAAAAATCAGGCGCCGCCCGCATCAGCGGAACCAGGACGGCGCAGAGGAAAAAAGCTCCCGCCGTCAGCTCCGCCATGCGGCGCATCGCCCCTTCCGGCATGAGATGCTGCAAAAGAGAAACCGCCAGCACCGCCAGACAGATGCCTGCCGTCCACTGCTGTACCGCGTTCACTGTGTGCCACCTCCCAAAAGAACAATCGCCACGGAGGACACCGTCATCACCAGCATGCAGCACAGAAGAATCGCGAGCAAAAGCCCCACGGCCTTTCCCGCCGCGGAAAGCATGGACGCCAGCTCCTTCTGCCCCAGCGCTTCCCCCGCCGCCCCGCAGGCTGTCAGCACCAGCTGCCAGCACACGCATTGCAGCAAAGCAGGAAGAAACAAAAACGCTTCCGCGAGGAGAAGAAACGCCGTCACTCCCGATTTGAGCACGCCGACGCAACCGCTCACCGTGCGGAGCGCATCCCCGAGCGCTCCGCCCACCACCGGTACAAAGCTGCTCACCGCGAATTTGACCGCCCGGGAAGCGGCGGTATCCGTGGAAGCCGCCACCAGGCTATGAATCGTCAGAATCCCGCTGAAAATCGTCATGCAAAGTCCCAGCACCCACTTGACCACACGCGAAAACAGCTCGCACAGACCATTCATGTGAATCGCGGGACACACAGCCGATACGATGGAAAGCGCCAGATAGCAGCTGATCAGCGGCGCGAGAAAATGCGCGGCAATCAGGGAAACCGCGTTCCCCGCCAACGCGGTAAGCGTTTCGTAGGAAAGCGCCTTCGCCGGTTCTCCACCCGCAAGCAGAATTCCCGCCAGCACCGGCACGCAGGCAAGCTGAAAATCCGCCGCAGCCTGCACGATTCTGCCCGCGTACTGAACGCACTCTGTGATGGGCTTCACCACCACGGCGGCGGCGCACAGCGTACCGGCCAGCCCCGCCGCCTGCCCCAGACCGTTCTCCGCAAGCGTCAGCTTCATGCCGTTAACCAGCGTACAGATCAGGATAACCGCCATCACCGACGCTCCCGCCCGAATCGGATCTCTCGACGCCTGCGCGGCAGCGTCCGCCGCAAACGAAAACACCTTTTCCGGCGACAAAGAGGAAAGCGACTCCCAGTCCGGACCCTCCACGCCGAGGCCGGAAAGGGAATCTCTTGTCTCCTCCGGCAGCTCATAAGGAAGGTCCCCTGCTCCGCTCTGCTGCTTTTGTTCCTCATAGTAGGCGGAAAAATCGTCAGACGGCTCCTGAGCTGCAAAGGCGGGGGGAGCACAGCAGAACAAGGCACATAGGACCGTGAAGAAAAGCAGGAAACGTTTTATACGCCCGCCAGCTCCGTGACCAGCTCGGCCACCGCGGAAAAAAGCGGAAGCGTGGTGAGCAGGACGGCTGTTTTTCCCGCCAGCTCCACCTTGGACGCCAGCGCGCCTTCCCCGGCATCCCGGCAGGAATCGGCCGCAAACTGCGCAAGCCAGCAGATCCCAAGCGCTTTGAAGAGGATGACGGCATATTCTCCCGGCAGCGCCGCCGCACGCAGCAGATCGCTTACCTGTCCGAGCGCCTGCGGCAAGACGTTTAAAAGAGACAACATCAGGAACACGCCCGCCGCCAGGGAAAGCAGCATTCCGTATTCCGCGTGATAACGCCGAAGCATCACCGCCAGCACCGCCGCCACCACAGCGGCTCCGGCGATCGCCACCATATGGATCATATCGCGTTTCCTTTCTCATGGCTTCTCACAGTCCGAAAATGGATTTGATTGTCTGAAAGAGCGTGTTGATTTCCTGTATCAGCATCATCAACACCACAATCAGCCCGGCGAGCGTCGTCATCATTGCCTGCTCCTCGCGCCCGGAGCGGATGAGAAGCTGGTTGAGCACCGCGACAAGAATGCCAATGGCTGCAATCCGAAAAATCAAATCCACGTTCATGTTTCTTCCTTCCTTTCCTCAGCAGAAGAAAAGCGCGGCACCAATCCCGCCCAGCACGCCGAGCATGCGGTATAACCTCGCCTTCTGCCGCCTTTCTTCCCTCGCATCCTGTAATCTTTGCCGTGTCAGTTCCATCGTCAGGCGGCAGTGTGCCGCCTGGCCCTGGACATCCGTCGCTCCGAATCCCCTCCCGAATTCCAGAAGAAGCGAAGCATCCTCACCGGAAAAGCCCGAATCCTCGTGCACCGCCTGATCCCATGCCCCGGAAAAATCCATTCCTTCCCGGCAAAGCTCCGTGCAGCGGCGCAGAAAGGAAAGCTCTCCCCCATGGCGCTCCACCACATCGGCAACCGGCAGGCCCGAAAACTGGATCTCCGTCTCCGCGTTTTGGACAAACCGGGAAAAAAGCTCCAGATTTTTCTCTCTCCTTCCCAGCTTAAGCGACGCCTGAAGCCCGGCAAAGCTCCCGGCCGCTGCCACCAGCAGCAGCCCCAGCAATTTGAGCAAGCAAATCACCTGCCTTATACCATCCCCGGATGCTTCCGGGCCGTTCGCGGCCGCCCAGAATCACTACCGTGCCGAACGCGCCTGTTTGAAGGAGTGGTACGATCTGAGGGCGCGCCATCAGCTCCCGCAGGGAACCCGCGTGGATAGTCGCAATCAGAGCGGCGCCCGTGTTCACTCCCTGTGACAGCGCGTCGATCTCCTCACGCGTTCCCACCTCGTCGCATAGAATAAATTCCGGCGACAGACTGCGCGCCGCCTGCAAAATTCCGATCGCTTTCGGGCATCCGCTGAGCACGTCGCAGCATATCCCAACGTCGTTCTGCGGTTCTCCGTGCCAGGATCCCGCGATTTCACAGCGCTCGTCCACAACCGTCACCTTGTGGGGCCTTCCGTTTTCCCCGGAGGAAAGCTGTCTTGCCAGATCGCGCAGAAGCGTGGTCTTTCCTCCCGCGGGAGGGCCCGCCAGAAGCAGTCCGCATCCAATGTCTTCCCCCATGCCCGCCAGAAGCTCTGCCGCACAGCCGCGTTTCTCCCGGGCCAGACGGATATTGAGTGAGGAAACCTCCCGTATCCCGCTCACAACGCCCTGCTGCACCACCGCCGTCCCGGCCACACCGACGCGGTGACCGCCCCGAAGCGTCAAAAAGCCTTCCCGCAGCTCCTCCTGGTAGCTGTACACGGAGTATCCGCACATACGGTGCAGCGTCTGCGCCAGCTCCGGGGCCGAAATTTCCGGGCTTCCCTCCACGGGATGCGTCCGCGCCCCACCCCGCCCATCCGGGAAAAGCACGTCCCTTCCACAAACCAGCGTGACCGGCCGTCCGGCGCGAAGTCCGATTTCCTGTGTCTCGGCATAGAACCTCTCCGGCAATTCCAGAAGCAGCGCGCCGGTTTTTCCGCCGATTGCCTCCGCTGCCTGAAGAAAGCCTGCCGTTTCCTTCCTGTCTCTCATCGACTTGTCCTCCCTTTCCTGTCCCATATGTATGGACAAGAAGGGGGAAATAGAACTGAATTGTTCACAATGGAACGCTTGCAGTTTCATGGAAAGCATATTATAATGGCATTACTATTATGTCTGTCCATGCCGGAGCATCCCGCTCCCGGCCATCAGGGAAGGCCGCCGGGCGGCGGTTTTCCTGTTTTAAGAAAGGAACCGTATGCTGAAAATCGGAGAACGTATTGTTGACTATTTCCGCCGTGCGGACAAGCTGCTTTGGATTCTGATCACGGCGATTTCCATTTATGCCCTGCTCCTTCTTCGCACCGTCCCCTACTCGGGATCGCGAAGCTATTTCACCACACAGTTTCTCGCCATCTGTATCGGCTATTTCGGCGCGCTGATTCTCACAGGTTTTGACTACCGCGATCTTGCCTCGCTCTGGTGGCTGGCCGCCGGAGCCAGCATCCTGCTCTTGGTATACACCCATTTCGCGGGGTTCGGCATTCAGAGCAGCGGCGGCCTGGATACGAAAGCCTGGATTACCATTCCGGGCGTGGGATTGTCCTTTCAGACCAGCGAGCTGGTAAAAATTGTGTTTATCCTGACCTTTGCCAAGCATATTTCCGTCGTGAAGGAAAAAGGACTTCTGGATCATCCGCTTCATGTGATTCTCCTGGGCGCGCACGCCCTGTTCCCCGTGGGCTGGATGGTTCTGATTCAAAAGGACATGGGATCCGCCGTGGTGTTCTTCTTTATGTTCCTCGCCGTCAGCTTCACCGCCGGAGTCAAGCTGCGCTGGTTTGCCGCTGTGGCGGCCATGCTGGCCGTTGCCTTGCCCGCGGCATGGAATTTCGGCATCATCAAGGATTATCAGAAAACACGCCTGACCTCGTTTCTGCATTTGGAAGATGACCCCACCGGAAACGGCTGGCAGCAGATCCAGGGTAGGATTTCCATCGGCAGCGGACAGCTTTTCGGACGCGGCCTGGGAACGGCTCCCCGCGTACAGAAGGGTGTTGTTTCCATTCAGGAAAGCGACTATATTTTTTCCGTCGCCGCGGAGAGTCTGGGATTTATCGGCTGCTGCCTGGTGATCGCGCTGCTGCTGGCATTGATGCTTCGCACGCTGTATGTGGCGCGCCATGCCACCGACGCGATGGGAACGGCTATCTGCGTGGGCTTCTTCGCCATGATCGCCATTCAAACGATCAGCAATCTCGGCATGTGCCTGAACCTGCTCCCCGTAATGGGCGTTACGCTGCCGTTTTTCAGTGCGGGCGGCTCGTCCAGCGCCTGTCTCTATTTCGGCTTCGGGTTGGTGGAAAGCGTTGCGATGCATCGGATCAGCGCCGACCATGTAAAAATCCACATGAACGCCTATTCCAAATCCACCTCCTGACAAAGATTCTCCCTACATCAACTTTCTGTCCCATAGAGTGCCCGCGCTCTTATGGGCATAAAAAACCAGCGCCCTTCGATCGTAAAATCGAAAGGCGCTGGTTTTTATGTTGATATTTATTTGGTCCACAGACCGTCCTGCATTGCTTGAAGCTTTGCACGGCGTGCCTTGGTGGCTTCCTCGTCCACAGAAAGCGTGCCCTCATCGTCGATCCGCAGCACGGTTCCTTCGCCTGCGTTCTCGGGCAGCTCTGCTTTCTCAATTCCGAAAAAGCGGAGATCCTTCGCGTTTTTCCCCGGTTTCTTTCCGGGCTTGGCGAATTCCTGCTTTGGGGTATCCGTCACTTCCTCGCAAATTGCATAGGGTCCTTCAAAGCGGTCGATGATCAGCTGTCTTGCCATATAAATTTACCCCTTCCGTCTCGTTTGATTCTGTTTGCGTGCGCGATCCGCGTCCTTTTCCCAGCGACCGCCCAGCTTAGAGGTTGGTTTTTTCTTCGGATCCGTCGGATGCCGCTGTGCCGTCCGGCGCGATGCTTCCGGTTTCTTCCCTTCCCGTCTGGGAGTATGGGTTTCGGGCGGTGGTGGGATCAGGCAATCCTCTCCATACCCGATGAGATCCGTGCGGCCCGCCTCCTGAAGCGCCTGCGCCACAAGGGAACGCTTCGCCGGATCAAAATATTGCAGGAGCGCGCGCTGCATGGCTTTTTCCTTGTCGCTGCGCGGAACATAGACCGGTTTGAGCGTATAGGGATCCAGACCGGTGTAGAACATGCAGGTGGAAATGGTTCCCGGCGTGGGGTAAAAATCCTGCACCTGCTCCGGGCGGAGATGCTCCCGCTTGAGGAACAGCGCCAGCTCCACCGCGTCCTTCAACGTACTGCCCGGATGCGACGACATCAGATACGGCACAAGATACTGCTCCTTGCCAATCTTTTTCGTGTATCGGAAAAATTCCTTTTGAAACGCCAGATAGGATTCAATATGTGGTTTCCCCATGCAGTCGAGCACGGCGGCGGAGCAATGCTCCGGAGCCACCTTGAGCTGGCCGCTGACATGGTGCTCGATCAATTCATGAAGGAAGGTCTTATCGGGATCCTCCATCAAATAATCAAAGCGGATACCGGAGCGGATAAAGACCCGTTTGACGCCGGGCAGCGCCCGCACCTTGCGCAAAAGTTCCAAATAGGAACGGTGCTCCACTTCGAGCGCGGGACATGGCTTCGGGGCAAGGCACTTCTTTCCGGCGCAAAGCCCCAGCGTTTTCTGTTTTTGACAGGAGGGTGCGCGGAAATTGGCCGTGGGGCCGCCCACATCGTGAATGTACCCTTTGAAATTCGGAAGCTGTGTCAGAAGCTTAGCCTCCCGCAGAACGCTTTCCTCGCTGCGAGTGGTAACCATTCTGCCCTGATGGAAGGCAATCGCGCAGAAATTGCAGCCACCGAAACAGCCCCGGTTATGTGTAATGGAGAATTCAACCTCCTGAATGGCCGGAACACCGCCCTGATCCGCGTAACAGGGATGCCAGGTGCGCATGTACGGAAGTTCATAGATGGCGTCAAGCTCCGCGCCGTCGAGCGGCAGCGCGGGCGGGTTCTGAACCAACAGCATCTTTCCGTGCTTTTGCAGCAGCCGTTTGCCGCGTACCGCGTCCTGCTCGTCCTGCTGTTTGCGGCAGGAAATCGCGTATTCACGCTTCGATGCGCAGACCTGCTCATAGCTTGGGCAATCCACAGCGGGGCCGGGCTCATACTCCTTCGTCGGAATCAGATAGCAGGTGCCCCGGATATCGCGCAGGGAGGAAACCGGTTCCCCTGCCGCCAGACGGTCGGCGATCTCCACCGACTGCCGTTCGCCCATGCCATAGGTCAGCAGATCGGCTCCCGATTCCACCAGAACGGAAGGCCGGATCGCGTCGTCCCAGTAATCATAGTGTGCAAAGCGGCGCAGAGAAGCTTCCAGACCGCCGAGAATGATGGGACTGTCGGGATACAGCTCCCGAATTTTTTTCGCATACACCGTCACAGCCCGGTCAGGGCGCAGACCCGGCCGGTTTCCGGGCGAATACGCGTCGTCGCTTCTTCTGCGCCGGGCGGCGGTGTAGTGCGCCACCATGCTGTCAATGTTCCCGGCGCTCACCATAAATCCCAGGCGCGGCTTGCCGAAGCGGGTGAAATCCCGATCCGTTTTCCAATCCGGCTGCGCCAGCATGGCGACACGGTATCCTTTGCTTTCCAGCAAGCGGGAGATAATGGCCGGGCCGAAGGTCGGGTGGTCCACATACGCGTCTCCCGTGACCAGAACAAAATCCGGGCAATCCCAGCCCAGCGCTTCGGTTTCTTCCTTGGTAATCGGCAAAAAAGGCATCGCAATGTTCCCTTCTGTTGAGTTTTATCAGGAAATACTATCGTTTTTTCTGCTCGCTGGATTTTCCCAGCAGCTCACGCAGCCCCATCAAAAGCACCATGACGGCGAATGCTTTGGAAAGCCACACTCCATCCAGCAATCGCGCCAGCCAGGATCCCAGCAGGGCAAAAACCACGCCGAACGGCAGACAGCGCAGCGCCATTTTCCAGTCAATCCGGCCCTTGCGAAGGTGCAGGACAACAGCAACCGCGGCGGCAGGCAGAAAAAAGAGCAGATTGATACCGCCCGCCTGCGCCTGATCCATCCCCTGCACCAGCGTGAGATACAAAACCAGAATACCGCCCCCGCCAAGGCCCAGCGCACTGAGCAAACCGGCCGCCAGACTGGCGAGGAAGGCCACAAATCCCTCTGTCATCGCAGAAGCAGGCGAACGCCCGCAAAAATCAGCAGCCCGCCGAACACACGGCGCAGCAGCCCCGAGGGAATGCGGTTCATCAAAAGAGCCCCCGCGCACGCCCCCACAAAGCCGCCCGGCAGATACGGCGCAGCCTGCGAAAAGGAAACGGCGCCCGCTGCCAGGTAGGAGACTGCGCTGACCACCGCAAGCGGAAGAATCACCGCAAGCGAGGTTGCATGCGCCTTTTTCTGTTCCAGACCTCCCGCGCGGAGCAACGGAACGGCCGCCATACCGCCCCCCGCGCCAAACAAGCCGTTAAGCAGCCCACAGAGACTTCCGATGATCGCCGCCCGTGTCCATCTCCCATATTTTTCCCACTGACGCAATACAGCACCTCCAACCTGTACCTTTTGGAGGTTATTGTGCGCAGGGGAAAGCATTTTATGATTTTGTTTCCTTGGCGGCTGCCTGGATCTCGGCCTCGTCCGCCTTTCTCATACTCATTTCCAGCCACTGCTGGTAGGTAATCAGAACCTGCCGGGGCTTGCTTCCCTCATGCGGGCCGACTACGCCCATCTGCTCCATCTCGTCGATCAGCCTTCCGGCCCGGGCGTATCCGAGCCGCAGACGGCGCTGCAAGAGAGAGGTGGATGCCTGTCCGGCCTCGACCACGCATTGGATCGCCTCCGCCATCATCGGATCCTGGGAATCTCCCGCGTCCTCCTCCTTGCTGTGGCTCTTTTCCGCGACAGCATTCTTCTCGATCTCGTCCATAATCGCTTCGTCGTACTCATGCTCCGCAGCGGATTTGAGATAATTGGCAATGCTCTCGATCTCCCCGTCGCTGACAAAACAGCCCTGTACGCGGATCGGCTTCTGACTTCCAATCGGGGCAAACAGCATATCGCCGCGCCCCAGCAGCTTTTCCGCGCCGCCCATATCCAGGATGGTACGCGAATCCACCTGCGACGAAACCGTCAGCGCAATACGGCTGGGAATATTCGCCTTGATCAGGCCCGTGATAACGTCGACGGAGGGACGCTGCGTGGCGATAACCAGATGCATTCCGGCGGCACGCGCCATCTGTGCCAGACGGCAGATGGAATCCTCCACCTCGTTTGGCGCGGCCATCATCAGATCGGACAGCTCGTCCACAATAATGACGATCTGCGGCATGTGAAGCATCGGCTGCCCGTTCGCGTCCTCATAGTTGCTCGACTCCGCCAGCGCGTTATAGCCCTGCAAATCGCGGACGTTGTTTTCCGCGAAAATCTTGTAGCGTTTAAGCATTTCCGTGACCGCCCAGCCCAATGCGCCCGCCGCCTTGCGCGGATCGGTAACAACCGGTACAAGCAGATGCGGGATCCCGTTGTATACGCCCAGCTCCACCACCTTCGGGTCGATCATGAGGAAGCGGACCTCCTCCGGCGTACTCTTATACAGCATGCTGATGATCATGGAATTGATGCAGACCGATTTACCGGAGCCGGTGGTGCCCGCGATCAGCAGATGGGGCATCTTTGCCAGATCCGCCACCGTTACCTCGCCCGCGATATCGCGGCCCAGCGCCACGGTCAGACGGCTCTTGGCGGTCTGGAACGCATTGCTGGCGATCAGCTCGCGCATCTTTACGGTGGAGGTTTTCCGGTTCGGCACCTCCACACCGACAGCTGCTTTTCCGGGGATCGGCGCTTCGATGCGCACACCGGTCGCCGCGAGATTCATGGCAATGTCGTCGGAAAGATTCGTAATTTTACTGATTTTGACGCCGGGAGCCGGTTGAAGCTCATAACGCGTGACCGTCGGCCCACGGCAGATATCGACAATTTTCGTCTGTACACCGAAGCTTTTGAGGGCTTCCACCAGCATCCGGCCGTTGGTTTGCAGCTCCTCCGTCACGTCTCCGGCGTCCGGCTCTTTGGAAGCCTCCAGCATGGAGATAGGCGGGAACCGGTAGCCATCCTCATGCGGCACGCCCTCCGGGCTGGGAATGGCAACCGGCGCGCTGCCGCTCTCCTTCTGTTTTTCCTTTGCCGCCGTGCTTTCCGGCTGCTTCTGCGCCGCCGTCACAGCGGCAATCACCTCGGCGGCCGGTGTGGCAACAGGTTCGGGCGGTGCGGCGGGAACAGGCTGCTTCTGCTTTTTCGTCTCGCGCGGGGTAATCTCAAACGCTTCCTCCAATTCCTTGAGCTTCGCGCTCTTTGGGCGGGCTTTTCCCGCGGATTGAACCGGATGCTGCGGCAGTTCCTCCTTATCCAGCGAAACGTCGATGTTTTCCATCGAGCGGCCGCGCTCCTCCCTGCGCCGATCCCGGGCGCTGCCGACTGCCGCCGCCGCGGCTCCCGCCGGTTTCGATACCACCCGGAACAGCTTGATCAGGCTGGTTCCCGTCAGAATCATCACCGCGACAAACAGAAGCAGCAGCGTGAAAATCTTGGCTCCAATCGAACCGAGTCCCGATGCAAGCGGGATCCCGAGCAGGCCGCTGAAGAATCCGGCTCCCTTGCGTGCCTGCCCGTCCCCGTACAGGGCCACCAGTTCCTCCCAGAAGGAAACATCGCGGAACTGGTTTCCGAACACATAGACGGCGGCGCACAGCAGAATGATGATCACCGCCATCAATACAATTTTCATGCTCATTTTGCTGTCATGGCGGTCAAG